>CBDUCI010000150.1:0-6314 GCA_965365605.1 uncultured bacterium | reverse complement strand
AGGTGTGCCGGCCGACCCGGGTTTTCTCCACATCGATCCCGACCTTGAACCGCTCTGGGATTACGAGCCGTTCCAGGAGCTGATGCGGCCTCGAGGCTGAAATGCGCTACCTAGCTAGCGCGCCAATTCGACCGCAGCTGTCTTCTCCAAAAAACGTTTGTGCAGTCGGTCGTCGGCCGCGAGCTCTGGATGGAACGCGGCGACCAGCGCGCGGTCGCTCTCGGCGAGCACGATCTCGCCATCGACGGTGGCTAGCACGTCGATTCCGGGACCCACGCGCTCGATGATCGGGGCGCGAATAAAAACCGCCCTCAGTGGTCCACCGTCCAACCCGGCGACGTCGAGGTCGGTGACGAACGACTCGCGCTGACGACCAAACGCGTTTCGCCGGACGGTAATATCGACCAGCGAAAGGTGGGGTGTGGGCGCGCCGTGAACCTCGGTCGCCAGTAGGATCGCCCCGGCGCACGTGCCAAAGACCGCCATGCCCTCGCGATGTCGGTCTGTGATGGCCGACAGCAGATCCTCGTAATCGAGCAATCGACGATGGGTGGTCGACTCGCCGCCCGGAAGGATCAGGCCGGCGACGTCGCTCAGATCGTTGGGGTGTTTGATCTTGCGTGCGGTGCCGCCCGCTCGTTCAACCGCCGCCATGTGCTCGGAGACGTCGCCCTGGACGCCGAGCACGCCGATCGTTGAACTGTGTCTCAAGTCGAGCGGGTCTGCATGAGCTCTTCTTCGGTCAGCCGCTCGAGACCCACCATCGCCGCATCGGTGCCCAACTCCTCGGACACGCGGGCCAGGATGTCGGGGTCGTCGTAGTGCGTGGTCGCCAGCACGATCGCGCGCGCGAACGCGGACTTAAAGATGCCGGAACCGACAAAAACTCCGTCGGCGCCGAGCTGCATCATGAGCGCCGCGTCGGCCGGAATGGCGATCCCGCCGGCAGCGAAGTTGACCACCGGCAAGCGCTCGGTGCGCGCGGTCTCCTCGACCAGATCGACCGGCGCCCTCAACTCTTTGGCAGCTACCGAAAGCTCTTCCGCGGGTCGCGTGGTGAGATCCCTGATCTGCGCATTGATCAGTCGCAGATGGCGTACCGCTTCGACGATGTTGCCGGTCCCCGGCTCACCCTTGGTGCGGATCATAGCTGCGCCTTCACCGATCCGGCGCAACGCCTCACCCAAGTCACGTGCCCCGCACACGAACGGGATCGTGAACTCGTGCTTGTCGATATGATGCGCCTCGTCAGCCGGCGTCAGCACCTCGGACTCGTCGAGATAATCAACGCCCAAGGCTTCCTCGATCTGGGCCTCTACGAAATGGCCGATCCGGCACTTCGCCATTACCGGGATCGACACCCCGGCGACGATCTCCTTGATTTTGCTAACCGGCGCCATGCGGGCCACGCCGCCGCCGGCGCGGATGTCCGACGGGACACGCTCGAGCGCCATCACCGCGACGGCACCCGCTTGCTCGGCGATGCGTGCCATCTCGACGGTGGTCACATCCATGATTACGCCGCCCTTGAGCATCTGGGCGAGACCGCGTTTGACTTCGATCGTTCCGGTTTCGCGCTGGTTCATGCAGTCCTCCTGCACACAAAGATACACGTCCTCCGGGGCGCCAAGTAGCTTCCCGTCATGCTCCGCACGCTGCCCGCTGCCCCGCGCCGCATCCTGATCGTACGGCTGGGCTCGATCGGTGACGTGGCGCGCGTTCTGCCGATGCTAAACGGCCTCCACCAAAAGTTTCCCGGTGTCGAGATCGATTGGGTCGTCCAATCGAAGGCCGCCGATGTGCTCCGCGGTCACCCCCAGATCGACGAGCTCTTTGTCGTCCCGTTCAGGCGCTGGCGTGAGATACTGTCTCGCGATCCCTGGAAACTGCGCTCGCGGATGCGAGCCCGGGGTTACGATCTGGTGCTCGACTTCCAGGGAATGCTAAAGGGTGCGGTATGGGCGGTGGCCGCCGGTGGTCGGGCGGTGCGTATCGGGTGGGGCCCGGGGCACGCGCGCAATCTCGCCTGGCTCTGGTATCACGGTCTGCGGTACCCGCCGGGAAAGAACGTGAACCGTCACCTGCGACACCGCTCGCTGGTCGATTGGCTGGGTGTGCCCGATGTCGTTGCCGCCCGTCCCGAGTTCGAGCCCCAAGAGAGATCACGCGTCGATCGGTTCCTGGAAACGATTCGTGACCAACCGCGACCCTGGTTGTTGGCGTATCCCGGGTCGAGCGTCAGCGGCAGCCACAAACGTTGGGATCCGGCGCGATTGGAGGTGGCGTTGAAAGAGGTCAAGCAGCGCTCCGGCGGCACTCTGCTAATCGGTTGGGGCCCGGCCGAAGAAGACGAATCCGAAGCGTTGGCCAACGCGCTCGACGACGCCCACCTGATCCCGCCGACGACGATCCGAGAGCTCACGTACCTGCTCTCCCGATGCGACCTGTTCATCGGGATGGATACCGGCCCGATGCACCTCGCCGGATTGGTCGGAACACCCGTAGTAGCGGTGTTTGGACGCTCGAGCGCGGCCGTTCACGGCCCGGCGGAACACCTGCCGGGAGTGGCCGTCGCCGGTGTCGACGCCCGCCATTGGCCGCGCCGCACGCGGGGCGGGCTCGAGCCCTTTACCGACCCCGAACCCGCAACGGTGGTCGACGCGGCGCTCGAAGTGCTGGCTTCGCGGCGCGGCGGCTAGCCCTCCTCGGACTCGCGCAATGTAGCCAGTACGGTGTAATCCTCGAGCGTCGTCGTATCGCCGATCTCTTCGGCGCCGGATGCGATGTCCTTGAGCAATCGGCGCATGATCTTGCCGCTGCGCGTCTTGGGGACGGCCCCGGCGAATCGGATCTCGGTCGGCCGGGCGATCGCGCCGATCTGTTCGCCGACAAACGCCTTGAGTTCCGCTTTCAGCGCCTCGGTCGGTTCGGCGTGTGGCTCGAGCGTACAAAACGCGACCACCGCCTGACCTTTGATCTCGTCGGGTCGTCCCACGACGGCCGCTTCGACGACCGCCTCGTGCGCGACCAGCGCACTCTCGACCTCGGCGGTCCCCAACCGGTGTCCGCTGACGTTCAACACGTCGTCGACGCGCCCGACGATCCACAAGTAGCCGTCCTCGTCGACGCGCGCCCCGTCGCCGGTGAAGTACCAGTTGCGATCCCCATACTTCGACCAGTACTGAGCCCGGTATCGGTCGTCGTCCCCGTAGATCGTCCGCAGCATCGACGGCCACGGTCGCTTGATTACCAGCAGACCGCCGGCTCCCGGTCCGACGGACTCGCCAGCCTCATCGACGACGTCGGTCTCGATGCCAAAGAACGGCTTGGTCGCCGACCCGGGTTTGGTCACCGTGGCGCCGGGCAGTGGCGTGATCAGGATCGAGCCGGTCTCGGTTTGCCACCATGTGTCGACGATCGGGCACCGCTCATCGCCGATCATCCGGTGGTACCACATCCACGCCTCGGGGTTGATCGGCTCGCCGACGGTGCCCAACAGGCGCAGTGACGACAGGTCGTGCCGCTCAGGCCACTCGTCGCCCCACTTCATGAACGCTCGGATCGCGGTCGGGGCGGTGTAGAAGATCGTGACCTTGTGTCGCTCGACGATGTCCCAGAATCGATCCGGCTCGGGATAGTCGGGCGCGCCCTCGTAGATCACCGTCGTCGCTCCCATCGCGAGCGGACCGTACACGATGTACGAGTGGCCGGTGACCCACCCGACATCGGCGGTGCACCAGTAGATGTCTTCATCGCGCAGATCGAACACGTATTTGGTGGTCAACGCGGCCCCCAGCAGGTAGCCGCCGGTAGTATGGAGAATGCCTTTGGGCTTCCCGGTCGTGCCCGAGGTATAGAGGATGAACAGCGGGTGTTCGGCATCTAACGCCACCGGCTCGCAATCCGCCGGCGCGTCGCGAACGACGTCGTTCCACCAGTGATCCCGGCCCTCGGTCCAGTCGACCTCGGTGCCGATGCGGCGCAGTACGATCACGTGTTCGACCGATGGGCAATCGGCGACCGCTCGATCGACGTTACTTTTTAGATTGAGCACCTTGCCCCGTCGCCATCCGCCATCTGACGTAATCACGGCCCGAATCTGGGAGTCGTTGACCCGGTCCTTGATCGCTTCGGCACTAAAGCCGGCGAAGATCACCGAGTGCACAAGACCCAACCGCGCGCAGGCGAGACACGCGATCACAAGTTCCGGAACCATCGGCATGTAGATCGCTACCCGGTCGCCAGTCTCGAGTCCCAACTCACGCAGTCCGGCAGCGAAACGACAGACCGCGGCGTGAAGCTCAGCGTAGGTCAACTCGCGTTGCTCGTTCGGCGGCTCGCCTTCCCAGCGGATGGCAACCTTGTCGCTTCGTGCGCCGAGGTGCCGATCGAGACAGTTGACGGAAGCGTTGAGCTTGGCACCCGAGAACCAGCGGGCAAACGGCGGGTTCCACTCGAGAACCCGTTCCCACGGTTCGATCCAGTCCAGTTCCGCGGCCATCCGGGCCCAGAACGCTTCCGGATCGTCGAGCGACTCCCGGTACAGGCGCTCGTACTCTTCGACCGAACCGATGTGAGCCCGCTCGGCGAACGCGGCGGGCGGCGGGAATCGCCGCTCCTCTTGCAGCATGGTATCGATATTTGGCATTGGCCTCAGTCTCGTTTGGGCTAAGAAAAAGCGGCCGTCCCGAGGAGGACGGCCGCTCGAACGTTTACGCGACGATTGCTTGCCGACGCCTGAGCGTCTTTACTCGCCCGCGCAGGGGTTAGCCGCGTCCGCGTCTGGGTTGCACGGATTCGCTTCGTCCATGGCGTCATCCGCCATGCCTTCCGCTTCGTCCATGGCGTCGTCCGCCATGCCTTCCGCTTCGTCCATGGCGTCGTCCGCCATACCTTCCATTTCGTCCATGGCGTCATCGGCCATTTCCTCGACCTGGCCAGCGGCGTCATCCATGGCGTCGGTGGCGTCTTCGGCCTGCTGACAGGCGCCGACCGTCAACAGCGCGGCAAACGCGAAAACGGGAAAGAGCTTCAAGAACCGCATGCGGGAGACCTCCGGAGTCCGGGTTCGAAAAAAGAGTCGTCGTCGAGCCGGTCGTCTGGGAACACACAGGGGGGGCGCCCAGACGTTCAATGAATGTCGCCGCCTACCCGGTCTGACGTCAACCCGGGTCAAATGAACCTCAACGCAGCCCGTTGGCATCCATCCACTCGAGTGTCATCTCCATGAGCTCGACCACGATCTCGCTTTCAGAGCGGTGTACATGACCGCTTTCGTGCCAGATGACCCGTTTTGGCTGATGCACCGCGCGTTGAAGCCGATCCCCGCTCTGCGGGTCGATGCGCTCGTCGTCGGTGGCGTTTACTACCAGCGTCGGACGCGGTGCGATTTCGCCGGCGTACTTGGCTGGCTCGAGCGGCGCCACCATCCAGGCCGTGATGACCGCGAGGGCACCCATCACCCAGCGCGGTCCCTCATCAACATAGGCGTAGTAAGCCATGCGCCGAATGTCAGCGCCGCCATGCAGCAGCGCGGCGCCAGCCAGCCTCCGGTCAGTGGCGGCGGTCGCCGTCGCGAAGGGGACACCGAGGCTCACGCCGATGATCGAGACCCGGTCGGGGTCGACATCGTCGCGCGTATACAGGTATTGAGCCGCCAGCAAGAGCGCCGGCGGCGTCTCCAAAAACCCGCGACGGAGCGGAAAGAGGTACCGCACCCACTGCCATCCCTGGGGCCATATCGGGCCGTCGTACGGGTAGTCGACGCTGGCCAGGACCAGGTTCTCGGTCTCGAGGGGGACGTCGACCGTCTTGCGACCGGTCCTCATCCCACCGACCACCAGCGCGGCTGGATAGCGGGTACCGGTCCGTTCGCCGAGGGCGCGAACGCGCACTCGAACCTCGAGGCCGGTATCACTGACCAACGTAACCTCGGTCAACTGCTTTCCGTCTTCAGCGCGGCCGAAATCGGTCGAATCGCGGACCTGAACGAGCTCGCCGGCAATGCGACTGAATAACGGCCGATAATCGCGTTCGCTATAGCGCCAGAGCGCGAGCACCAGCACGATCGCCGCCGCGAGCACGATCAGCGCCGTCTTGCGCATCATGTTTGCCCGCCGGCGGTGGGCTCGGCTATCGTCACCGTCCCTCGATGAAATCGCGATCTGACAATGGACGTCGCCGTGCGCATGACCGCCAAAGCTTGTTGACCTCACCTGGACCGACAAGCCGATCGGTGAGGGGGTGGATTCCGTTGGGGATTGTCTGTGTGGCGCTCGGTGCGGGGTGTTTTGGCGTCCGACCCCAACCCGAGC
>CBDUCI010000149.1:0-6332 GCA_965365605.1 uncultured bacterium | reverse complement strand
CTGAAGAGATGTTTCGAGCCGTGGCCTATCAGGACTCGGTCAATGCACGCCAGCAGGCACTGCGCGGGACCTACGATCCGGAGTACCTGAACTACACCTTGGGCAAGCTGATGATCTTGCGGCTGCGAGACGACGCGCGGGCCGCAGCCCAAGCCCGCGGAGAAGCGTTCGATCTCCAGGCGTTCCACGACGATCTCATGAGCCACGGCGCGCCCCCGGTGCCGTGGATCGGTCGGCGAATGCTGAACGATCCGGAGTGGCATCCGTTTCGCTGATGCGGGCCGTCCACATCGAGCGCCACGGTGGGCCCGAGGTCGTGACCGTCGGCCAGCTGGCGATACCGGAACCCGGTCCCCAAGAGGTCCGCGTCAAGATCTTCGCGGCAGCGCTGAATCACCTCGATCTGTGGGTGCGGCGCGGTATCCCGGGCATCGAGCTCTCGATGCCACACGTCCTCGGCGCCGATGGAGCGGGGGTAATCGATGCGCTCGGCGACGGCGTCGAAGGGTTCGCCGTTGGCGACCCAGTGTACCTTCAGCCGGGTCTTTTTTGTGGGCGTTGCGAGTTCTGCCAGCGTGGCGAGGAGTCGCTGTGCGTCCGCTATGGATTGTTGGGCGAACACGCTCCGGGGACATTTGCCGAGTTCGCGATCGCTCCCGCGGTCAATGCGTACCTCAAGCCGGACACTCTGGCGTGGGAAACGGCAGCCGCCTTTCCGCTCGCGTACGAGACCGCCTGGCGACTGCTCATGTCGGCCGGCGGATTGATACCCGGGGAAAGCGTCTTGATCCACGGAATCGGAGGTGGCGTCGCCGGCGCCGCGCTCCAGATCGCCAAGCACGTCGGCGCTTACGTCTACGCGACTTCGTCGAGCCCGGCCAAGCTCGAGAGCGCGCGCGAGCTCGGTGCCGACGTCGTCCTAGATTACACTCAGCAGGACATACCGGCGGCGATTCGGCGACACACGTCGAAGCGCGGCGTCGATCTCGTCATCGACAACGTCGGCCAAGCCACGTGGCGCGATTCGATCGAGAGCGTGCGACGCGGCGGGCGAATCGCCACGTGCGGGGCCACAACCGGCAACGATGCCGTGACGCCGATCAACCGCGTATACTGGAAGCAGATTTCGATCCACGGCTCGACGATGGCCAATCGGGCCGAGTTTCAGGCGGTTTCAGAGCTCGTCATCGGTGGCGATATAGAGCCGATCATCGATCGCGTCTTCCCGCTCGAAGAGGCTCCGGTGGCTCTGGAGCGTCTGGCGAGTGGAGATCAGTTTGGAAAGATCGTCTTGACCACGAGAGCCACCGCATAGGAGCGAAGGGGCGCAATGCGATTCCCGTTACAGTCGATACTTCTGACGCTGTTGTTCGGGGCCGGCATCGGGATCGCGGCGTGCCAACGAAGCGACCCGGCCAACACGACAGTCGACGAACCCGAGGCCGAGTTACCCGACACGCTTAGCGCGGAAGAGCAGAGTGCGTTCGCCATCGACCTGGAACGCTACCAGGAGATGACGGCCGGCCGTTTGGATACCGTCGACATGCTCGGACGAGCTGATGATGCGGCGTGGCACGTCCAGGTCTTGAACTATCGGACCGATTTGATCGCGATGACGTATGCGACCTGGTATTCGGGCCCGGACAGCGCCGCGCTCATGGCAGCCGATGGGCAGCCGCACCTCGAGGACAACCTTGGCAACGTCTACAGCGGAGTCGTGATCCCCAGCAATCCACGATTCAGGGTTGACTCCGGGACTACCGCCGTCGGGGTCTACGTGTTCACCCCTGAGGTCGACACCAGAGCTGACTCACTGACGCTCTTCATCAACGATTCGACGTCGCCGACGATCCGCGTCGGTCCGTTCGGGATCTTCCACGATCACTCATCGAGCTCCGGGCCGTTATCAACGGGTGTCAGTAGCTCTCTCGCATCGTACCAGCTCGAGATGGTGTCGTGGAGATGCTCGAAAGAGGGCGGTTACGTGCGCGTGAACGGCGAAGTGAGAAACATCTCGAGCGAGGTATTGGAAGACGTCGAGGTCGTGGGAAGCTTCCGGTCGGCGGATGGAACGCTGGTCAAATCGGGCAGCGCGACGATCGACTTCAATCCGCTTCTTCCAGGCCAAAGCTCGGCCTTCGAGGCGCGTGCCGAGGACGACCCCGCGGTGTCCGATTGCAACGTCATCTTCAGAAAACTCGGCGGTGAGGAGATCCGGGCCCGAATCCCTTAGGTCTCACACCCCTGCCGATTAACCAACCTCGCTGGCGTACTCGTGATAGAAGTGCGCCGCGGCGGCGATCCCGCGTTGAAAGTTGTCCAGGTCGAGATTTTCGTCTGGTGCGTGGGCGTTTTCATCGGGCAGCCCGAATCCCATCAGGATCGACGTCAAACCGAGCGTGCGCTGAAAAGCGTTGGTGATGGGAATCGAGCCCCCCTCTCGGGTGAAGACGGGCTCGGCCCCAAACGCCGCTGCAAGCGCGCGCTTGGCGGCCTGGTTGGCGGGGTGATCGAGCGGCGCCAAATAGGCGCGGGCGCCGTGATGAGGGGTGACCGTGACGGTCACGCCCGGGGGTGTGACTCGTTCGACGTGAGCCGCAAAAAGGCGCTCGATCTCCAGTGGATCCTGGTCCGGGACGAGCCGCATCGAAACCTTAGCCGACGCCTCGCCCGGCAGTACCGTTTTTGCGCCATCGCCCGTAAAACCGGAGATCATCCCGTTGATATCCAACGCCGGCCGGACCCAGGTGCGCTCCAACGTGGAGAAGCCCGCCTCGCCGACCAATTCCGAAACGTCGAGCTGTCGCTTGTACTCCTCCTCGTCGAACGGGAGCCGCGCGAACTCGTCTCGTTCCTCGTCGGTTAGCGGTTGAACCCGGTCGTAGAAACCGTCGATCGTGATCCGCTCGTTTTCGTCCTTAAGCGACGCCAGAATCTTGACTAACGCTTGAGCGGGATTCGCAACCGCGCCGCCGAAGGAACCGGAATGAAGATCGGTGTTGGCACCCCGAACGTGTAGCTCCACGTAGCACAGCCCTCTCAAACCGTAACACAGCGATGGAACCCCGCGGGCGAACATTGGGCTATCGGAAATCAGAATCACGTCGGCTGCCAGGTCGGCGCGACGGTCGACCAAAAACGGCTCCAAGTTCTGCGAGCCGACTTCTTCTTCACCCTCGAGCAACACTTTGACGTTGCACGGCAGCCGGCCGTGGACAGCGAAATGTGCTTCCCACGCCTTCCAATGCGCCAAGACCTGACCTTTGTCGTCGACCGATCCGCGGCCGTAGATCTTTCCGTTGCGCACTGTCGCTTCGAACGGCGGTGACGTCCACAACTCTATCGGGTCCGGCGGTTGGACGTCGTAATGACCGTAGAACAGCACCGTCGGAGCGTTTTCCGCTTCGAGCCACTCGGCGTACACGATGGGGTGGCCGTCGGTCTTGATGAGCTCGACGGTTTGAAACCCCGCATCTCGGAGCGAATCGTGACAGTGCTCCGCGCACCGCCTGACGTCCGGCGCGCGTTCGGGATCCGTCGACACGCTCGGGATCGCGACAAATGACTTGAGGTCTTCAACGTGCGCCTCGCGGCGAGACTCGATGTGATCGATTACTGCGTTCATGGGCCCACCACCAGGGTTCGGGACAAGTACGCTCGAAGCCGCCGCCAAGCATCGACCGCTGGAACCAGGTTGCGATCCGGCTCGCGGTCGACCCACAGCCAAAAACCGTGATCGACGGCGTCGTAGACGTGAACGTCGTTGGGCACGCCGGCTTCGCGGAGTGCCGTTACAAACCGCTCGACTTCGTCGGGCGGGATACCGCTGTCCATCTCAGCAAACGTGCCGTAGATCTCGTGATCGATACGGGCCAGCTCCGCCGGGTCGGTCAGCAATTGACCGTAGAAGATCGCCGTGCCCTCGTGGTGCTCGCCCCCGAGCGCGTAGCTGAGCGCGATACCGCCACCAAAGCACCAACCGATCGTGGCCACGCCACCGGTGACGTCGGGACGCGCGCGCAAAAAACGCTGGGCACCATCGAGATTAGCGATGACCGTCGCCATATCGGCGCGCGTCTCACGCACCAGCGCCATATTTTCGTTGCGGTTGCTGCCGGTGCGAGACCGATAGAGGTCCGCCGCCAACGCGACGTACCCCTCTTCGGCCAGCGCATCGGCTACCTGCCGTACGCGATCGTTCAAACCGTTCCACTCGTGGATCAGGATCACCGCCGGATGCGGCCCTTCTCCTGTCGGCACAGCGAGATAGCCCGTGGTTTGAGAATCTGGCGCGAAGTATCGCACCGGCTCGCCGACCGGTGGAGGCGCCGTTCCGAGCAAAGCCTCCGGCAACGAGTCGCCGGTCGCCGGGATCTCCGTAGGTTGTGCGTCGACCCTATCCGCCTCCGACGCCGCGCTGCCGCAGGCGACGCAGGCCGCCAAAATCACGTTTAGGACCATACGTGCCCACCGATCCCGATACGAATACTCGCGCATCCTGCCTCCTTGTCTCAACTAGCGGAGCAGCTCTCCCCGCAGCACCGTTACCGCTTGCCCACTGAGAATCACCCGATCACCGAGCAGCCGCGCGCGAACGATACCACCCCGGGTCGAAACTTGATGTCCCACCAGATCTTCGACACCGAGCTTCGGTGACCAGTACGGTGCCAGCGCACAATGCGCCGAGCCCGTTACCGGGTCTTCGTCGATGCCGTAACGAGGAACAAAGAACCGCGACACGAAATGGTGCTCGTCGCTGCCGGCCCGAGCGGTGACGATCGTCCCGCGTGCCTTGACGGTTGCCAAGCGCCGAAAATCGGGGTCGAGACCTCTGACTTGGGCCTCGCTCTCGACCTCGACCAGGTAATCTTGCTGTTCGCTCTTGCCGACGAACACGGGCTCGACGCCGAGTGCGGCAATCAAGCCCGGTGGCGGTTTGGTCGCCACGGCGGGAGTGGCGGGAAAATCAAGCTCGATCCAATCGCCAACCCGAGACGCCACCAGCTCGCCGCTTCGAGTCTGGAACCGCACCGCTGCCGATCCCTCCACCACGCCGCTCTCCCATAGCACGTGTGCGCTGGCCAGGGTCGCATGACCGCACAGATCGACCTCCCGCAAAGGCGAGAACCAACGCAACCGATAGGTGGTGCCCTCGGGCCACAGAAACGCGGTCTCCGACAGATTCATCTCGGCCCCCACCGCCTGCATCCAACCGGTGTCCGCCCGCCCGTTGAGGAGGCACACAGCGGCCGGGTTGCCACCGTATGCGCGGCTCGAAAAGGCATCCACTTGATAGACGGGAACCGGCTTGTCCATGTAATCAATGGTAGTCGCTGCTGAAAACGCGACAACCAGGCTGGTTTGACGGTCCCAACGGCCAAGGGCCACATTGCAGAGGCGATGATCGACAACCCGATCCCTCAGATCACGCCACCCATTGAGGACTACCTCAAGGCGATCTACACCATCGGTCGCGAGCGCGGCGAGCCGCGGGCGTCGACGTCGGCGATCGCCGCGCGGCTGCAGGTTTCCGCTGCCTCGGCCACAAACATGATGCAGAAGCTGGCTGAAATGCGGCTCGTGGAATACACCCCCTACAAGGGCGTTCAGCTCACGGTCGCGGGCGAGAAGATCGCCCTCGAAGTCGTTCGGCATCACCGGTTAATCGAACTGTATCTAGCGGAAGCGCTGGGATACTCCTGGGACACCGTGCACGACGAAGCGGAGCGACTGGAGCACGTCATCAGCGAGGAGTTTGAGGATCGCATCGATGCGATGCTCGGTCATCCAACCACCGATCCCCACGGCCACCCGATCCCACCCAAAGAAGGCCGGCCACCCGAAGACGTGCACCGCCCATTGAATGAGGTCGCGACGGGGGATCGGGTGATCGTGCGTCGGGTTTCCGATCAGGACGGCGAGCTACTGCGCTCACTGTCGTCTCTCAATCTCGTGCCTGGCGCTCGCATCACGATCGTCGAACGCGCTGGCTTCGGTAGCATCACACTCAAGCGCAACGGCGAGACCGTCGCCATCGATGAACGGCTGGCCAGCAAGGTATTCGTCGAACCAGCATGACCGTCGAGTTTCCGCTCCATTTCATGGTTCAAGGAGAAAAGGGGCGTGTGGTTGGTATTCGCTGGCGCGAACAGGACGTGGCGGATCGGTTGACCGAGATGGGTTTCGAGAGGGGGGTCGCCTTCGAGGTCGTAGCCCACGATCCCGAGCGCGGTATCACCGTTCGTCTCGATGACCGTGAACTGTCCCTCGTTCCGTGGCTGGCGCCGGTGATCGGGATCAAGGAAACGATCCCGGTAACCGCGGTCGCCATG
>CBDUCI010000148.1:0-6343 GCA_965365605.1 uncultured bacterium | reverse complement strand
CGCGATCGAGAGCGATCGGTGTGGCGACAGCTGGGCCGAGCCCCATCCGCCGCGGATCGAACCCGGCAAAAGCAAAGGACGCGATCCGCGCCAGCGGCTCGTAGCCCAGTTCCGCGGCCCGGTTTTCTTCCATCAGCAACAGAGCAGCCGCTCCGTCGGTGATCATCGATGAATTGCCAGCGGTCACGGTTCCGTTTCGCCGATCGAACACGGGCTTGAGCTTGGCCAGTGCCTCCAAGCTCTGCTCGGGGCGGTATCCGATGTCCTCCGCAACCACGTCGCGGTAGTCGGGTGGGACAAACACAGGCGTGACTTCGTCCGCAAAGCGACCCGCGGCCCACGCTTCGGCGGCACGCTGATGCGATCGCAGTGCGTACTCGTCCTGTGCTTCACGCGTCAAATCGAACTCGCGGGCCAGAACTTCTGCTGTTTCACCCATGTTGAGCCCGCACACCGGGTCGGTGAGCCCCTCGGCCAACGCGATCACCGGTTTTAGATGCGTCGGGCGGAGCTGTGTAGCGGCGGTGATCTTGCCGGCCACCGACTTGGAGCGCGCCAGCTCGGACATCACATCGGAAAACTCGTCCGGATAGTGCAGCGGCACGTTGGACATCGATTCGACACCGCCGGCGATGACGACATCCGATTGGCCCAGCACGATCTGGTTGTAAGCGTCGGTTAATGACTGAAACCCCGAAGCACAGTTCCGTGCCACGGAGAAAGCAGGTGCGCTTTCAGGCAACCCGGCTTCGAGAGCGGCGACACGCGCGATGTTCGGTGCATCGGCCGGTGGTGCGGCGTTACCGAGAATGACCTCGTCAACGAGGGCTACATCGACCGCGGTCCGTTCGACGAGTTCGCGAATCGCGGTTCGTGCCAATTCCAGCGCCACGACGCCGGCCAACCCTGTCCCGGCTTTGGCGAACGGTGTCCTGACACCGTCCACGACGACGACGCGTCGGTCGTGATCCCACTTCCCGGATCGAGGCATACTGCCTCCTTGAGTTGGCTCGCGCGAATCGCTGGGCCGACTAGTACACCGGCTCGAGGCTCGCGTTTTCGCCGGTCAGCAGAACAGCCTGCTCTCCGCCCTCCGCCTCGACGCGGAGGTTCCAGCGATAGCGTTGGCTGATCGAACCGGGGACAGGTGCGTCACCCAGAACCCACCATGAGCCGTTGGGGACGGTAACCGTGGCCTGACCATCGGGATCGGTCTCCACTACCTGCAGAGGATTCTCGCCGACGCGGGCGGCTTCGGCCGCGGCGAAAGCATCTTCCGGCCAGGCGCGCTCTTCCCAGGCGCGGCGCGTCTCTCGATACTCGTCCCGTACACCGGTGTAGCGATCAGTGATGTTCTGGCACGACTCAAAGCGCTGCTTTTCGCGAGCCACGAGCGCCTGGTAGGCCTCGAATGCCTGGTGATACTCGTCCGATGTGCGATCCGAGATCGCACTGGCGCGCGCCTGCACACCCTCGATCGAATCACTCGTTGCGCGATACGATGAGCATGCATCTTGATACTGTTGCGAGAGCTGACGGATCGCATCCGCAGACGGTGGCTCACCAGGTTGTGACTGGCCCTCAAGCTCGGCATACAACTCGTCGATGTCGTAAGGAAGGATGTCGAGCGACACGTTGGAAAGCGGCACCGTTTCGCCTTCCGCGTTCTCCCCGCGGGCGTGTATGGTCAATTGGGTCTCTGTGCTGCACGCGACGAGTGCGCCGAGAAACAGCGTAAGCACGAGCGAGCTTCGGGCAACTCCCACCGGCGGACCTCCTGGGCTGATGTTCGGGTTCGACAAGTTACCGGTAGCTTGGCGAGGCTAGCAACGTTGGCGCTAGAGCTCAAACTCCGGCGTGCCTGTTCGTACGATCCATGCGCAAGTTGGCGAGCCGGTCAGCCATCTCCCGGCGACCGCACGCACCTGCTCGGCGGTCACCGACTGGATCTCGGCCACCCATTTGTCGCCAAAGTCGTGACCTAGGCCGTACACCTCGTACGCCGCGAGTCGCGAAGCTTGCGACATGTTTGTCTCGGCGCCAAGCAGGAAACGGCCCCGCAGGTAGTGCTTCGCCGCGGAGAGCTCGGCGTCCCCAATCGGCTCGGTGACAATGCGGTCGAACTCGGCCGCCAACCCGTGGGCCGCCTCCTCGACCCGATCGGGGTCGGTGACGATGTACCCAGCGAGGAACGACCCGTCGACCCGATCGCTATAGAACGTCGATACCTGATACGCCAGCGATCGCTTCTCCCGCAGCTCGATGAACAAGCGCGAAGACATCGATCCTCCCAACACGGCATCGATGAGCCGTGCGACAGGATAATCGGGGTGCATGTAGTCGGGAGCTGGAAAACCGTAGACGAGGTAAGCCGCATCCCGATCGAGGGCGACCCGCCGGGCTCCGCCACCGGGTTCGGGTGGGGGCGGGCGAGTCATCGGGGGACCAACAGGCAATCGCCCGAGGGTCGACTCGAACATCGATAAGAGACGATCGGTGTCGAAACGACCAACGGCGGTAACAACGGGTGGCGTCGGCCTGTAGAACCGATGCGCCGCAGCAACGACCTGGTCTCGGTCGATCTCGCGAACGGTTTCGCGATAACCGATCGCCGGTTTGTGATACGGGTGCTCGCCGTAGAACACCTCCCGAAAGAGGTCCAGCGCACGATTCATGAGTTCATCCTCGCGGGCTTCGAGCGCGCCCAGCGTCTGCTCGACCTCAGACGCGACCTCGTCTTCGGCGAACGCCGGCTCGGTGAGCGCCTCGAGGAACAGCTCAGCCGCCGGCTCCCACGTCTCAGCGGTCGCCTTTAGCGTGACCGAGCCCATGTCGGTGCCAGCGCTGGTATCCAGCTCGGCCCCCAACTCAGCCAACCGATCCTGAAACGCGTCGGCCGACCGCCGCACAGTACCCCTTGGGAGTACACTCTGAACGAGTTGCGAGATGCCGGCCTCTTCGTCGGTCTCGTAAAGCGAGCCCATCGGGATCGCGGCATAGAGGGCGACGATGTCATTGGCGTCCAAAGGCCGGGCGAGAATCGTCGTGCCGCCTGAGAGAGCGTGCTTTCGATGATCAAGAACCATTGGGGCCCACCCACGCTCGAACACCCACACCCGGATCACCACGTTTAGCGAGCGCTCGCGTGGCATCCTCGGTAGTCACCGCCGCGATGCCCTCGAGCAGACGACGAAACATCCCCGCATCTCCGTACAACACCTCGTGCTCCCCCAGCACCCCGGTAACAGCCGCATTGGTCTCGGTCGCGTAGGCAAACTCGGCGGCCAGCATCGCTTTCGCGCGACGCACTTCTTCTTCCTCAAAACCGGTTTCGATCGCCGTTGATACGACACCCGTGATCTCGGACTCGACCCGAGCACGTTTGTCGGGCGCACAAATCGCGTCGATCCCCAGAACGCCGGTCTCGCTCAGCGGGTACATCCAGGCGCTCACCGAGGTCACCAGCCGCAGCTCATCGATCAGGCGTCGATACAAGCGCGATGTCATACCATCGCCAAGAATCGTACTCGCCACATCCAGTGCGCAGAGCTCGTCTAGATCGGTCCGCCCCGCGGTTCTAAACCCCCAAGCCAGATACCCCTGGTTGATCTCCATCGTATCCTCGACCGGGTCCGGTGCCGGTGGAGGCGGCTCCGGGGGCGGGCTGCCCACCGCACCGCGACGCAGCGGGTCCAATCTTTCGGCCACTTGCTCTACGACCGTCGCTGGATCGACGTCGCCGGCGACCGCCACCACTAGCCGCTCGGCCGCGTAGTGGTCCGACCAGTAGCGGCGCATAACGTCGGGGCTGATGCGATCCAGCGATGCGGGGGTCCCCAACACCTCTCGACCGTAGGGACTGTCACCGAAGACCGCCCGGCTGAGGCGAGTGAACAACCGTCCGTGAGGTGAGTCGTTGCGGCGCCGGATCTCTTCCTTGACGACCTGTCGCTCGCGCTCCAATTCGGGCGGCGGAAGCGTCGGCCTCAGCAGGTGGTCGGTCAGAAGCTCGAGTGAGGTTTCGAAGTATTCGCTTGGCGAAACGATGAAATAATGAGTGAACTCGAGCGAGGTGGCGGCGTTGTTGTAGCCGCCCATCTCCTTCACCAGCCGATCCATCGCGCCCAGCGGGAACTGCTCGGTCCCCTTGAAGAACATATGCTCGAGAAAATGGGAGATGCCGACGTGCTCTTCGGCCTCGTCGACCGCACCGACCCCAAGCCACAGATCAACCGCCACGATCGGTTGTGCGCGATTGGCACGGACGAGGACACGGGCACCGTTGTCGAGTCGGGCGCGGTGAAACGGCGCCGGGGCCGGATCGTCAACCTGTCCCACGGTCGAAATCTGCGTCGCGGTCACCGTTTTATTCACCGACGTCTTATTCACTGACGTCGCTCGGGACAGCGCAGATCGAGACGACCGAAGAGGATCGAGCGAGACGTGCGCGACGCACGCTGCAGGTCGGCACGACGAAGGTCAACAAAGAGCTGCGCTGTCCGGGTGGCGTCAGTCGGCGATGGCGTCTGGGAAGATGTACTTCAGCGGATCAACCGGATTCCCGTTCTCGTGCACTTCATAGTGCACGTGGGGCGCGATCGCGTACCCAGTCGATCCGACCAGGGCGATCGTATCACCGCGTTTCACCTTCTGGCCGGGCTTGACGAGGATCTTCGAGGCGTGGGAGTACTTGGTGAGAACTCCGTGTCCGTGTTCGATCTCGACCTGATTACCGTGTCCGTTCTGCCAACCGGCGCGAACCACGCGCCCAGCCGCGGTGGCCAAGATCGGGTTGCCCCGACTGGCGGAGATGTCGATCCCAAAGTGAGGTCGGACATCATGGAAGATGGGGTGCCTGCGACGCATCGAATAGTTGCTCGACAGGAAGCCCGAAGCGGGCCCGATCGAAGGTGTAGCTTCGAATCTCTCGCGGTTGGTTGCGATCGACTTTTCGACGTCCTCGAAGCTCGTAGCAACCAACTCGCTGCGCCGCAAGAGCACATCGAGCGAAGTCGTCATCGATGCCACCCGGTTGTGGAGCGCATCGCCTAGCCCGGCGCCGTCAAACGGCGTATGCCCGGGACCACCGACACCGACCGCCTGAACCTCGAGCGGAACCGGTGGTAGGTCGGCCGCCAACCGCAGCTCTTCCTCGCGCTCCAGCAACGTGTCGAGGGTTTGACCCAGCGTCGCGATCTCGCCTTCCGCGTCTTCCAACTCGGCACGGAGGCGATCGTTCTCGGCTACGACAGTGGCTTTACCGGGCAGTTCACCCCCGAGAAACGCCGCCAACCCCAAACCGGACACAAATGCGACCACTCCGATGGCGACCATGCCGACGCCGACAGCGGTTCGAGTCGATAATGGGAAGGATCGTACCTTGCTCTTTTCATTTGGTATGTACATGAGCGTCCCAAAACGGTCGAACACCGATCAATCCCCCCGAGAGATTGGCGAAAAAATGGCGGCCATGCCGCCTGAAGACTCTAATAATGTGGTGCGGCGCGTCGTGCGAAAGCCAAAAAACGCTAGCTTCCTGGCACCGATGTGTCAACTCGGTGGACCCGGAGTGCAACCTCCGTTCCACGCTTCTGGACGAACCGCCCTAGAAAAGCTCTATGTTAATGAACCCTAACGGGTTATCGCGAAACGCTCGAGCTAGATCCGCGACCCGCACTTCAAGTACCCTCAGCTGCCGCTGAAGTTCCTCGTCGTAGACCAACCGGCCCAGCGTGCCGTGCCCGCTCTCCAGATGAGAGCGCAAGGCGTCGGCCTGCGAGCCGGCATCGGCCAGCGCTGCTTCGAGCTCGGTCGGGCTGGCCCACCGCTGATACCCGCTGTCGGGCGTGTTTCGCAGCGAGTCCAAGACCTCGATTTCCCGCTTTAGGGACGCGATCTGATCGCGCAGTGTAGGATCGGTCCGATACCGTCCGATGAACCCTGGTCCGCCGTCGATCGCCGCTAGCAACCGCTCGGCATCAGCGGTTACGCGGCTCAAAACCGAGTACAGCTCGGCATCAGCGTCGAGCAGCTTCCCGGCGGTGCCGCCCCCGGCGGCTACATCGGCCCGGACCTTGCGCCCGACCGCCACCAACACCTTCGCCTCGTTAAGCGCTCGCGCGAGCTTGGTCAAGATCAGGTCCCAATCGGCGCTCGCCACAGCTGGAATGGTGGACCCGACCGCGAGCGGAGACTCGCGCACATCGCCGGCGGTGATCCGGACGTACCGTTCGCCCCCAAGGCCCAAGTTCGCCAGTTGCGCCCGCGAGCTTGGTGTTACATAACGCTCAAAGCGTTCGTCGACGTCGATGTGGATCCGGATGTCAGCCGCCAACTTGAACTC
>CBDUCI010000147.1:0-6345 GCA_965365605.1 uncultured bacterium | reverse complement strand
ATGTTGCCCGGCCACGATCGCTTGGTGAGCGTGTCGACCGCCGCCTCGGAAAAAGGCTTCTCTACCATCCCGTTATCTGCGCAATACGCGCGTGCAAAGTGGTGCACGAGCCGCGGGATGTCCTCGACTCTCTCGGAGAGCGGAGGTACGTGGATCGGGACGACGTTTAGTCGATAGTACAAATCCTCTCGAAAGTTGCCCTCTGAGATCTCGGACACGACGTCTTTGTTTGTGGCTGCCAGCACGCGGACATCGACCTCAATCTGCTCGCCACCGCCCACGCGTTGTATGACACCATCCTGCAGCGCACGTAAGACCTTGGCCTGCGCGGCGAGGCTCATGTCCCCGACTTCATCCAGAAAAAGCGTCCCGCCGTCGGCCAACTCAAACTTTCCCTTTCGGCGCGCGTGCGCGCCGGTAAAGGCTCCCTTTTCGTGTCCAAAGAGCTCTGACTCAATGAGCTCCTGTGGGATCGCCGCACAGTTGACCTCGATGAATGGCTTGTCGCGTCGCTCTGAGCGAGCATGAATCTCCCGGGCCACCAATTCCTTGCCGGTCCCATTCTCACCCGTGATCAACACGTACGCTTTCGTGGGTGCGACCTTGGTCACTTGTTGCAGGACTTCCTCGAGTGCCGGGCTGTTCCCCACGATAACATCGCGTGTCGGCCGGCCCGCGCCGCGAAGAGCAGCGTTTTCACGCTCCAGCTCACGTTCGGCCAGTGCATTCGCAATCCGGCGCAGAACGATCTCGCGGTCGGGGGGCTTCTCCAGGAAGTCGAACGCCCCTCGCTTGAGGGCTTCTACCGCAGTCTCTACGTTGCCGTGCCCACTGATCATGACCACTGTCGCATCCGGATCCTCGGAACGCAGCTGCTCTAATACCTCGAGTCCGTCCATCGGCGCCATCTTGATGTCAAGCAGCACGAGATCTGCGACTCGATCCGCGTAGGCCTTGAGCGCTTGGGGCCCGTTTTCGGCGGTACGCACCGCGTATCCCTCGTATTCGAGCATCTGTTGCAGTGCCTGGCGGATGCCGGGCTCGTCGTCGACTACGAGTAGGTCAGCGATCGGCTCCGATTGTCGGCTCATGATCGTCCCATCGGCAGCTCGTAGACGATATAGCTCGATTTGCGCATCCCCATCTTCTGATACGCGTCGCGTGCGTCACGATTCTCACGGTCGACATACAACCTCACGGCGGCCACGTCCCCGGCTGCCGCAGCCGCCTCGAGCACGCCGTGCCAGAGTGCTCGGAAGACCCCACTCCGCCGGTAACTGGAGTCCACATAGACGGACTGGAGCCACCAATACGAGCCGGCATTCCAATCGCTCGGCTCCACGGTGACCATACACTGTCCACACACGGTGCCGTCCCGCTCGGCGAGCCAGTACCGCCCGCGGTCGGGGTTTGCGATGATCCCCCTCACCCCAGCCACCACAGTTTGGTCGTCCAACTGAACGCCTTCACTCTCGAGTGCGAGACGACAATTGAAGTCGACGATCTTGTCCACGTCGGCAGGCTCGGCGGGTCGGATTGAAATCCCCATCCTGCTACAGAAGATCGCCGCGCTGGCCGTCACGTCCAGCCGTCGGTCTTGCCGGCTAGCGTTGTGGGTTGAGACGATTTGCTTGCTCGAGTACGTCTCGCACACGATCGAGCGGCAGCGCAGGCGCAGTACCACGGTGGCCGGTCACGGTGGTCGCCTGGAACAACGAGTTCAGGATGGCCTCCTCGCTGGCTTCGATCGCCGCCAGAAACAGCGGTGACAGCGCCTCGGACCGCAGCGACTTGCGGGTCGTCATTGTCTTGTCAGCATGATAGGAAACACGATGCTGCGGGTGAGTCGAGAATGCGATCACGTAGTCGCCCGAGCCGTGCGAAGAGAAGCCGCCGACGCGACCGATGGCGTATGGCGCACGGCGGGCGATCCGCATCAAGGCGTCCGCCTCGACCGGCGCATCCGTAGCGATTACGATCACGATCGAGCCACCGTCGGAATCGGGCTCGTCCGTCAAGCGGTGCGTCACCGGATCGGAGCTCGGATCACGCCCGATGGTCTGTGTATCGGTCGGCAACCACCGCTCAATGAAATCCGCAGCACCTAGCCGCTGACCGACGGACACGCCTTTGATCTCGAGTGCGCCGCCGAAGTTCGACTGCACGAGAGCGCCCAACGTGTACACTTCTTCCCCGATTCGAACTCGGCGGCTTGCGGTTCCGATACCACCCTTGAACCCCAACGCTCGAGTTCCTGTGCCAGCTCCGACCGACCCCTCCGCCACCGGCCCGGTCCCAGCGGCTGCCAACGCGGATTCGACCTCCGCCGATCCGATCCGCGGCACTCGAATCGCATTGAGAAAGCCATCGTTTGTCTCCGCAACGACCGGGTTGACCGAACGCACCGCCGGGTCGTCGGTCGTGTCCAGCGTCCACCGGACGAGCGCATCAGCGACGCGACCGACGGCCAGCGTATTGGTCAGGACAACCGGGGTCTCAAGCGTGCCCAACTCGTCGACCTGAGTGACCCCGGTCAGCTTACCGAACCCGTTCGCGACGTAGATCGCTGCAGGGACCTTTTCCAGAAACACGTCGCCCGAATGTGGTCGAATCACCGTAACCCCGGTACGGATCGAGTCGCCCTCGATGACCGTCGCATGACCGACGAGCACACCCTCGACATCGGTAATGGCGTTGAGCGGGCCGGGTGGTAAAACCCCAACTTCCAGGCCCAGTTGGCGCACGCGCATGCGGGGCGCATCCTGCTGGCCCTTTGCGATCCCGAGGTCCCCGGCCAGGAGGCCTACCGCCGCGGTGAGGATCGAGAGCGCGGTTTTCGCTACCGGTGTCAATTCATCCTCGCGGGCTGAGATTCTGAGCGACTATGTACAACGCGACCGAACCCGCCACCGCTGCCGACAGTGACTCGACCTGATCCGACATCGGCAGCCCGACCACGAGCGCTGCATGATCTTTGACTTCGCTCGACACGCCGACCGTCTCGTTGCCGACCGCAAGCGCCACCGGCATCGACGGTAACACCGCCTGGAACAGATCGGGCGCACCGGCTTCGAGCACCACAATAGGAAGCTCACGTGCCGTGCACCATTCGGTCGCGGCGGAGCGCGTCATACCCGTTGCTATGTCGAGCGCGAAGGCACACCCTGCAGAGCCGCGTAGAGCCTTTGGGTTGAACGGATCGACGGTCCCGGTCGGCAACAAGGCGGTCTGGCCCCCAACCGCAGCTAGAGTTCTCAACAGCGTGCCCAAGTTACCTGGATCCCGAATCTCGTCAGCCAACAAAGTCAGGCCCGGCGAACCCGTCGGGAGCGTTGCCAGGTCGAGTGCTGGCAGGTTCCCTACCGCTATCACCCCTTGGGGCGTCTTGGTCTGCGCAAGCGATGCAAATTCAGCTGCCGATGCGGAATAAACGATCACCGACCCAAGTCGTTCGCTGGCGGTCCAGGCTTCGAATCTCGGGAGTGCATCATCGCGCACGATCAAGACACCACGCGACACGGCGTCCTCGATGGCGAGCCACCCCTCGAACAGGAACAGTTTGTGACGATTTCGTCCCGCTCGCGTTCCCAAATCGACGAACATCTTGCGCTTGGCCCGGGACAAGCGGCGTATGTCCAGATCGCTACTCATCGGGGAGAGGAACTTTTGCAATTCCCATGCGATATTAAGCTCCAGAGTTCAAACCGTAACGATTTGCCTCCGAGGAGAGAGGTGCGCCTCATGCGCCATTCGTTGTTCGCTAGGATCCGCAACCACATGCTGATCATAATCGGTTTGACGGTCACCGTAATGGGGTGCGCCTCGACTGGCGTTAACAAGGGCGATTTCAACCTGGTCTCGTACCAGGAGGAATGGCAACTCGGCGCTCAGTTAGAGCAGGACATCGAGCAACAGCTCCCAGTCATCAACGACGGGCCCGCGCTAGCGTACCTGACTCGGTTGGGAACGCGGATCGTTAGCCAGACCGAGCTCGCCCAAGCACCCTGGGAGTTTCACATCGTGGCCGATCCGCGGATCAACGCGTTCAATATTCCCGGGGGTCATGTGTACGTGAACACAGGTCTGTTTCAAGCCGCCGACAACGTCGCAGAGTTGACTAGCGTGCTCGCGCATGAGATCTCTCACGGGGTCGCTCGGCACGGCACCGAGCAACTTTCAAAGGCCTACGGGTTCAACATTGTCGCCAGCTTGGCACTGGGATCCAACCCACCGCTTTATCAACAGTTGGTGACGCAAATCGTCGGTGCGGGGACGTTCGCCAAGTTTGGCCGTGACGCTGAGCGCGAGGCTGACGAACTCGGCGTGATCTACATGTACAGCGCCGGCTACGATCCGCACGGCATGGTCACGATGTTCCAGGAGCTGATGAGCCAACGCCAGCGAGAGCCAAACTCAGTCGAGCAGTTTTTCGCCTCACATCCACTAACCGAAGAGCGGGTCAGGAACGTGCGCTCGCAAATCGAGAGCTTGGAGCCACGACCAAACCTGATCATGGAGGATGCGGAGTTCGACGGAATTCGACGCCGGCTCTCGCGCTACAATCGATAGCTCCGCGCCGGTTGCGCTGACGATCGCCGGGAGCGATTCGTCGGGTGGGGCCGGAATCCAGGCCGACCTCAAGACGTTCCACACCCACGCTGTCTACGGGATGAGCGCCATCACAGCCGTGACCGCCCAGAACACTCAGGGAGTCATCGGTGTGGAGGCGCTTTCTATCGATTTCGTGGCTGCGCAGATCCACGCCGCCGCTTCCGACATCCCACCCGATGCGGTCAAAACCGGCATGCTCGCTAACCGATCAATCGTCGAAGTCGTAGTCAAAGCAGCTGATCAGTACGGTTGGGACGTTCTCGTGGTCGATCCCGTAATGATCGCCACGACCGGCTCACGCTTGATCGATCACGACGCCGTCGACGTTCTCTGCCACCAGCTCTTGCCGCGCGCCACGATCGTGACCCCAAACGCTCCTGAGGCAGCAGCGTTGCTGAATACGACGATCACCGACGAAACCGCCCTCGAGATGGCGGCCGACGCGATCATCGATCAACTCGGGGCCCAGGCGGTGCTCGTCAAGGGCGGAGACTTAGAGGGAGACCAGGTAGTCGATGTATACTGCGACGGTGCGAACCGTGAGGTGTTTCGGGCGCCCCGCATCGCGACTACCAGCACGCATGGGTCGGGGTGTGCCCTAGCCTCGGCGATCGCCGCGCGGCTGGCCCTCGGTCAACCGCTGGAGACCGCGGTTCGGGGGGCGCGACACTGGGTTCGGCAAGCGATCGAGCGCGCTCCCGGGTTGGGCTCGGGTCGCGGACCGTTGGATCTATTGACACCTGTAGTCGACGCTCGGGAAACGCTGTAACCGTACACCGCTAGTCGACGCCAAGGGAGGCGCCGTGGAACGGATCCGTCCAACGAAACACGCCGACTTCATCGTGCGGCACGCTGCACCGTTCAACGGTGGACCACCGTTGGCCGCGCTGATCGACTCGCCTATCACCCCGGAAGAGTTGTTCTTCGTTCGGAATCACGCACCGGTGCCGGAGATCGATCTCCACACCTTTCGACTCTCGGTCGGCGGTTTGGTCGGGCGGCCGCTCGAGCTATCACTCGACGACCTAGCGCGCGACTTCCAACATCACACGGTTGAGGCAACGCTTCAATGCGCCGGGAACCGGCGCGACGAACTGATCGCTGTTCGCGAGATCCCGGGTGAGGTGCCGTGGGGTGCGGAGGCGATCGGCAATGCCCGCTGGGGTGGCGTTGCCTTGCGTGACGTGTTGGCCGCAGCCACCGTGCGCGGTGATGCAAAGCACGCCGCGTTCGTCGGGCGCGATCGCGCGCAGAAGGGAAACCAGACGTTTCCGTTTGGGGGTTCGATTCCGATCGAGAAGGCGAACGACCCCGGCGTCCTGCTGGCGTACGAGATGAACGGCAACCCGCTGCCGGCGACCCATGGGTATCCGTTACGGGTCGTGGTTCCCGGTTACATCGGGGCTCGCAGCGTCAAGTGGGTCACCGAGGTTCGAGCCCAACCGACGCCGTCGGACAACTACTACCAGCGGAAGAGCTACAAGCTGTTCCCACCCACTGTTTCCGCGGAAACAGTCGACTGGGATCATGGAATGATGCTTGGCGAAGTCGGACCGACCGCGGTGCTGTGCCGGATCGACGGCGGCTCGCCTGTCAAGGCCGGCACCGTCGGTCTCGCCGGGTACGCAATGGGCGCTGGCGGAATACAAGTCAACGGGGTCGAGGTTTCGGTTGACAACCGCGCGACATGGCACCCGGCGAAATTGAAGTCCGGTGCGCCGGGCACTTGGTACC
>CBDUCI010000146.1:0-6403 GCA_965365605.1 uncultured bacterium | reverse complement strand
TTGTGATGAGCTTTTCGAAGAGTAGGCATTGATGCGAGCAACCCAGGACGAGAAGACGACTGAGGTCGGACCCGCCGAATGGCTGGCTCGCGCACGCGAAACGCTAGCCGTCGAATCAGCGGCGATCGCTGCGCTTGAGACGCGGCTTGGCCCTTCGTTTGTCGACGCGGTGGAGACACTGTATGCGTGTCGGGGGCGGGCGATCATCAGTGGGATTGGCAAGAGTGGGCTCGTTGGTCGGAAGATCGCGGCAACGCTGACATCGACTGGAACCCCGTCCATCTTTGTGCATCCTGCCGAGGGCGTTCACGGTGACTCGGGTGTAGCGATGGGCGGCGATGTCGTGATTGCGCTGTCGAAGAGCGGCGAAACCGGCGAGCTGATCGACCTGCTGAGCGTATTCAAGCGCTTCGACCTACCGCTCATTGCGTTGGTCGGACGTCCGGACTCGACATTGGGGCGGCATGCCGATGTGGTGCTCGATTGTTCGGTCGATCAAGAGGCCTGCCCTCACGACCTGACTCCCACTGCGTCGACCACCGCCATGATCGCGTTCGGAGACGCGCTGGCGATGGCGCTGCTCACGCGCCGCGATTTCCGGCCCGAGGAGTTCGCTCTGTTTCACCCCGGCGGAGGTCTGGGAAAGAGACTTCTGCTAACCGTCGGTGAAATCATGACGGTGGGTGACGAGTGCCCCCGCGTTCCGAGGAGCGCAACGATGCGCGAAGCCGTTCTCGAGATGGCCCACAAGCGGGGCACCGTTCCGGTGGTGGATGACACGGATCGCGTGGTTGGAGTGGTGACCAACGGGGACCTGATGCGGCTTATGGAGAAGACCGAACAGGTTTTTGCCATACCTGTCGAGGACGTAATGACTCGCAGTCCGCAGATCACCCGCGCTGACGCACTAGCCGCGGCGGCGGTCAACCAGATGGAAAATTTCGGAATTGTCGCGATGCCGGTAGTCGACGACGAGCGGCGCCTGGTCGGAATCGTGCATCTCCACGATTGCATGCGAGCAGGTGTGGTTTGACAATCGTGTTGCGACGCCTTGGTTCGGCCACGTTGGTACTGTGCTTCTTGGCGTGTAACGAAGAGGCAGAAGTGCAAACCGTGGACCCGCCAATCGGTAGGCCGGATTTGCCCACGCCGGATCAGGTGGTCGAGAACGGTGAGCACTTGATTACCGAGCAAGGGGTCAAGAAGGCGCTACTGACGGCCGAGCAGCTCTACTTCTACAATCAGACGGGCAAGGTCTTCGGGGACACGGTGCAAGTCGAGTTCTTCGACGAAACCGGTGCCTTCGTGTCCTTGCTGACCGCTCGGACCGGTGAGATGGATCAGTCGAGCCGTCGTATGATCGCTCGGGGGAACGTTTTCGTTCGCGGCAGGGACTCGACGATCAAGACGGAGGAGCTCTACTACGACCCCCAGGACAACCGCATCTACAGCGAAGTTGATACCGAGATCAACCAACGCGGGAACCTGATTCGAGGGCGCGGCGTCGAGTCCGACCCCGCGCTGAAAGAGGTCAGGATACAGGGCGGGTCGGCGGTGTTGCGATCCGAGCCCGAGCTGGGCACCAAGTCGGACCCCGCTCTCCCGGACTCGACCGCACAGACCGAGCCCACACCCAGCCCTGCGACTGACGGCCCGACAGCAGCGCCCGGTGACTCCAGCTAGAAGCCGGCCGGTGGTCGCCCTCCGGGCCGGCTGGCCGCGCCTGCTCTTGTTGCTCCTCGCCTCCGCGACACCGGTGGCGGGCCAGGAGGAGGAGCCGGTGGTGATCGACCATGCCAACGTCATCCGTCGCGTGGAGGAAGGCGATTCCCTGACCTACTTCCTCGAGGGGAATGTCCGCGCACATCGGGGCCCGGTCAGGATGCGTAGCCAGGTGGCTACCATTTATCGCCAGTCGGGGATCGCAGACTTCCAACGCAATGTCCGTTTCTGGGATCAGACGACCGAGATCTTCGCTGATCAGGTGGTATACGAGGAGTTGACGAACCTCGCCATCGCGACGGGGAACGTGCAGATGATCGATCGGGATAGTGGCTCGCAGGTGGTGGCCGATACGGTTCACTACTTTCGTGACGAGGAGTTGCTGATCGCTCGGCCCCGCCCGCACGGCACGTTGCTCGGCGACGATTCGACGGATCAGAGCGAGCCCTTTGACGTCTATGCGGACGAAATGCGGTTTCGCAGTGATTCGATGGGCTCGACCGTTGTCGCGGTGAGGCGTGTGTTGATCGAGCGAAGCGATTTGACAGCGTTAGCCGATAGCCTGATCTATGACGACAACGCGGAGCGAGTCGCCCTGCGAATCAACCCCCGGGTCGAGACGGAGGAGACGTTTCTAAGTGCCGATCAAATCGACATTCATATGACCGAGAATGACATCGAGTCATTGGTCGCGCTCGTGGAAGCGCGCGCGATAGATAAGACAGATACGATCCCGGACGCCGTTCCCGCCGCTTTCCAGCATGTAAGCGAGACGTCGTATCTCGAAGGCGACAGTATCTACATTGCATTCGAGGACGAGGGGATCGACTGGTTGGTCGCACAGGGCAGAGCGCGCAGCCTCAACTACACGCGGGAGTCTTCACCTGGAGTGATCGAGACCTGGAGCGTCAACTATCTGCTCGGCGAACGGCTGCGGCTGAACTTCCGTGGAGATACACTGGAGCAAGTCGTGGCGAGTGGCGGTCACCGAGGGCTCTTCCGGAGCGAGGATGTGCGCGTGGGTGGTATCGAGCGCCGGCCCAGCGAGCCGATCCCGCTTCCGGACCTCTCGGTGACGGTCGGATCACTCCGAGCGATGCGTCGACGCTCGGCTGATTGGAGGCGCGGTTGAGCGAACGAACATCCGAGGTCGCGGGTCACTTACCGGGCGAAGGCGTGTCGGTCCTGCCGAGCGTCGAGCCCCGAGCGGACTCACTTCTCAAAGCCGAGAGCCTCTCCAAGCGGTACGGTAAGCGGAAGGTAGTCGACGACGTCACGCTCGAGGTTCATCCCGGCGAAGTGGTTGGTCTGCTGGGACCCAACGGAGCCGGAAAGACGACCACGTTCTACATGATCGTTGGACTCATCAAGCACTCTCGCGGCCGAATCTTCCTTGATGGTCAAGAGATCACCGAGAAGCCGATGTTTCGGCGGGCGAGATTAGGGATCGGCTACCTGTCACAGGAACCATCGGTATTTCGCAAGCTGACAGTCGAGGAGAATATCCGGGCGATTCTCGAAACGTGTGATCTCTCCCGAGAGGAGCAACTTCAACGGCTCGAGGTTTTGCTCGACGAGCTGGGTCTGCGGCGGGTCCGGGGAACCCGCGCCCATTCGCTCTCCGGCGGTGAGCGACGCCGGCTCGAGATCACCCGCGCCCTAGTCACGCGACCTCGCTTCCTGCTGCTCGACGAACCCTTCGCCGGTGTCGACCCGATAGCCGTGGATGACCTGCAGGGGATCGTCTCCACGCTGCGCGATCGAGGGCTGGGGATTCTGATCACCGATCACAACGTTCGAGAGACGCTCGAGATCACCGACCGGGCATACCTCCTCTATGACGGCCGAATCTTGAAATCTGGTGACGCTCAGACGCTCATCAGCGACCCCGAGGCGAGACGGCTCTACCTGGGGGAGGATTTCCGGCTCTAGCCCGGCGGCGGTTCGACGCTCATACCCCTGCGCCCCGGGCCGAAAATCCTAGCCCGGGTTGAATTTGCGGCTCTCTCTTGATACAATGGTTCTTGGCACGGTTCATGCAACGATTGCAAACGCTTTCGTTTCGTGCGCCATCGTCATTGACCTCTACCCCGTGGGCGTAGATGGCACTGAAACAACAGTTGGCCATAAGCCAGAAGCAAGAGATGCGAATGAATCCACGCCTCTATCAGGCGATGGATTTGCTGTATTTGCCCCTCCTTGAGCTCGAGCAGCACCTCAAACAGGAACTGACAGCCAATCCTTTCCTCGAGATGACCGAGCCCGAGGAAGAGTTCGCTGATCAAGAAGAAGAAGTCGAAGAACCGGAAGAAGAGGAAGAAGACGAGATCGATTGGGAGGAGGTCCTGCTCGACGGTTTTGATTCCGGTTACCGGAGCGGCTCAAATCACGAAGATATCGAATCCTATGAACGGGTCCCGCAAACCACGGTCGACTTGTGGAGTTACCTTCTTCAGCAGCTCCACCAGAGCAACGGTTACGCTGATGGAGAGGTCCGGATAGCGGAGGAGATTATCGGCAACATCAACGAGGACGGGTTCTTAACTTGCCCGCTCGAAGACATCGCCGAGTCGATCTCTGTTTCCATTGACCAGGTTGAGCACGCGCTACAGAGAGTACAGAGCTTCGACCCGACGGGGGTAGGTGCGCGTGATCTGCGGGAGTGCTTGCTGCTGCAGATAGCGGATCGCATGGGTGCCGACAGCCTCGCCTACCGAATAGTGGATTTGTACTTCGAAGAGTTGTCCACACACAAGTACCACGACATTGCGCGGGCGTTGGGCATTACACCGGTGGAGGTGCAAGATGCGGCCGATGAGATCGCTATGCTCGACCCGAAGCCGGGTCGCAAGTATGTCGATCTACCACCGAACTACGTTACTCCGGACATAGTAGTTGAAGAAGTCGACGGTGAGTTTGTCGTAACCCTGAATGACGGGAATCTCCCGCGGCTCAGGATAAGCAACACTTACCAGCAGTTAGCGCGAAACGGCGAGTTCAAGGGACGGGCAAAGGAGTTCGCACAAAGCAAGCTGAATAGCGCCAATTGGATTATTCAGGCGATCGAGCAACGTCGCCAGACGATGCTCAAGGTCATGTACGTGATTCTCGATCGACAGCGAGAGTTTTTTGATGGTGGAATTCGATATCTCAGACCGCTGACTCTGAAAGAAGTTGCGGATGAGATCAGCATGCACGAGTCGACCGTCAGCCGGGTGACGAATGAGAAATTCGTACAGTCACCCCGCGGCGTGTTCCGGTTGAAGTTCTTCTTTTCGAGCGGGCTTTCGACCGAGGAGGGTGAGAGTGTGTCGGCGCGCGGCGTCAAAGCCCGAATCTCGGAGATGATCGACGAGGAAGATCCGCGCAAGCCATTGACCGATCAGCAGATAGTGGAGCTACTCCATGGCGAGGGTGTCAACATCGCTCGTCGTACCGTTCAGAAGTACCGCGACCAGCTCGGGATCCTTTCCTCACGCTATCGCAAACGCGTATAATCGCACCCACAACATCTTTGCCCACCGATCGCGCGATCTTTCAAGGGGAAGGAGCGCCTCTATATGAAAGTCACACTCAGCGTTCGGCACGGCGACGTACCCGACCCACTTCGGTCGCACACCGAGGATGGGATCGCCGGCTTGTCAAAGTACTTCGATAAGTTGGTCGAGGCGGACATCGTTCTTGACCAGGAGAATCATCGACATATAGCCGAGGTTCGGCTTCACACCTCGAACGATACCCATTTTGCAAGAACCGAAGCCGCGGATTGGCGGACCGCCATCGATGGCACAATCACCAAGCTGCGCCGACAGCTCAAGCGACACAAATCCAAGCTGAACCGAAGGTCGCTCACTCGGGTCGAGCGTGAGCAGATCTTCCAGGGCCAGATCGAGGAAGACGTCGCAGAGGATCCTTCCGTGGCGCCCGCGGACTGGGACCGAATCTCGAGCCGCGAAGCGATCGCGCGACTCGAGACATCAGGCGAAGAAGTGCTCGTCTTCGTTGACGCCCAGGATGGAGCGGTCAAGATCGCTCGCCGTGACGGCGAGGGCTCGGTGAGCGTGGTAGAGGCCGAAGCGTTCGAGGTCGAGGAGCACTAGCCGTCATGGCCCGGCTGACGGTTGAGGAGTTGCTGGCCAAGAGGGCCGGATCGCTCGGTCTCAAGCTCCTTACGGATCAAGCCACTACCAAGAGTGAAATCAGCTCCAGCGAGGTCGGCAGTCCCGGGTTGGTACTGGCGGGCTTTGACCAACGCTTTGCGAGCACCCGTCTCCAAATTCTCGGCGAGACGGAGATCGCCTATCTGACATCGCGATCCGACCAGGAGCGGGAGGAGGCGATCCTCCGGCTACTGGATCTGAACGTCCCGGTGATCATTCTGACCAAGAGTCTCGATCCACCGTCGGGGTTGATCTCGGCGGCCAACGGGCGTGGTATCCCGGTTGTTTCGACGACCCTCAAAACGGGCGAGTTCTACTCGACGATAAAGCCGTTTCTCGAGGCCCACTTTGCGCCCAGCACCTACATCCACGGTTCGTTGGCGGATGTCTACGGCGTGGGGTTGCTCTTCGTTGGCCGAAGCGGGATCGGCAAGTCCGAATGCGGCCTGGACCTCATCCAGCGGGACCATCGCCTCGTCTCCGACGACGTCGTCGAGATCAGGGGCTTTCGCACGGGTCTG
>CBDUCI010000145.1:0-6422 GCA_965365605.1 uncultured bacterium | reverse complement strand
AGGCGAAGCGTGAGAGCGCATAAAACGGCCGAACGATCAGAAAGTCGTACAGCTCATCGACGAAGTACTTTCCATTGAGCAGCGTGTAGACGCCGCGTGAACGGGCGACGACGCGACCCGGCAGGTCGGGGTGCCTCAAGTACGCCCAGTAGGCGACCAGGATCCCCAACGTCGCGATTGCTACGGACGCCGTCATGAGCCCATACTCGATCGGCGGGATAGCGTGCGGTTCGTGAACCGCGTGCTCACCGACCTCGAACACCGGCGCCAACCACCCCTCGAAACGGTTCGCGATGCCGCCCAACGGTTGTCCCAGCGCCGCTGGCAAGCCGATCCACCCGCCGACAACCGACAGCGCGCCGAGAATCACCAACGGCACCGTCATCGTCCACGGTGACTCGTGGGCGTGCTCCCACTGGTCTTTCGTGCCGCGGAACGATCCGTGGAACGTCAGGAAGAACAACCGGAACATGTAGCCGGCGGTCAACCCCCCGGTAATAAACCCAATCCCCCACAGCACCGTGTGACCGCCCTCCCAAGTGCGCCATAGGATCTCGTCCTTGGAGACAAACCCGGCCAACGGCGGGATACCGGCGATCGCCAGCGTAGCCGCCAGCATCGTCCAGTAGGTGATCGGCAGCTTTACTTTGAGACCGCCCATCGTGCGCATGTCTTGCTGGCCGTGCAACGCGTGGATCACGCTGCCGGCACCCAGGAACAGCACCGCCTTGAAGAAAGCGTGCGTCACGAGGTGGAAGATGCCGGCGCTGAACGCCGCCACCCCGACCCCCAGGAACATGTAGCCCAGCTGGCTGATGGTGGAGTACGCCAGCACCTTCTTGATGTCGTTCTGGACGATCCCGATCGTGGCCGCAAAGAGTGCGGTCGCGGCACCGATCCCGGCGACCAGCGCCAACACCTGGGGCGCCATCTCGTAGAGCGCGTGCGCCCGCGCCACCATGTACACCCCAGCGGTGACCATCGTCGCCGCGTGGATCAGTGCCGAGACCGGCGTCGGGCCGGCCATCGCGTCGGGCAACCAAACAAAGAGCGGAATCTGCGCGCTCTTCCCCACCGCGCCGACAAACAGGAACAGGCAGATCCAGAATGCCAGGTCGCCGCCCAGCGTCAAGCGCGCGGCGGCCTCGGGTAGGACTTCGGCGAACGCCACCGAGCCAAACGTCCAGAAGATAAGGAAGATGCCGAGCAGAAAACCGAAGTCACCGATTCGGTTGACGATGAACGCTTTCTTGCCGGCGTCGGCTTTGGCCCGGTCCTCGAACCAGTACCCGATCAACAAGTACGAGCAGAGCCCGACACCCTCCCAGCCGACAAACAGCAACAAGAAATTGTCGGCCATCACCAACAGTAGCATGGCGAACGTGAACAGATTGAGGTAGGCGAAGTAGCGTGCGTACCCACCGTCGCCGTGCATGTATCCGACCGAATAGAGGTGGATCAGGAAGCCGACACCGGTGACGACCAGTACCATCGTCATCGACAACGGATCGAGCTGGAACCCGATCGAGGCCGAGAACTCCCCCGCTGGGAGCCAGCTGTAGAGGGTCTGCTGAAGCAACCGCTCGGTGGACGGCAACGCCCGGAGGGCGATGAACGATGCCACAGCCATCGCGAACGCCGCCCCGACCACCCCGGGGCCAACGACCGACACGACCCGATAGCCGAGCTTGCGACCGAACAAACCGTTTAGTGCCACCCCGGTCAACGGCAAGGCCGGGATCAACCACAGGAGGCTCTCCATCCCGTTCACCCGCGTAGCACGTTGAAGGCTTCGATGTTGACCGTCTGCCGGTGCCGGAACATGGCGACGATGATCGCCAGCCCGACGGCTGCCTCGGCGGCCGCGACCGCAATCACGAGCAACACCATGATCAACCCGGCGACATCGCCGATCGTCATCGCGAACGTAACCAGGGCCAAGTTTGCTGCGTTCAGCATGATCTCGATCGCCATGAACACGATGATGGCGTTCTTACGCGTCAGAACACCGATCACGCCGATCGTGAACAAGACCGCGCTCAGCGTTATGTAATGGGCTGGCCCGACCACGCTGCTAACGCTCTCGACGGGCGATCGCCACCGCCCCGACCATGGCCAAAAGCAAGAGCAGCGCGATGGTAATGAAAGGCATGAAGTAGGCCGTGTAGAGAGCGGCTCCGATAGCGCCCGTCGAACCCAGCAGGTCGGGTGAGATCCCCGCCGCCGGCCCGCGAACCGTCGGTGTCACCCCGCTGATCCCGCCGCCCACCAACAGCGCCAGGAACCCCGCACCAAACACCACCGCAGTGACTCGTAGCGGATTATTCGATACGTCGAACCACTGCTGCTGCCCCAGGTTGAGCAGCAAGATCACGAACAGGAACAGCACCATGATCGCGCCGGCGTAGATGATCACCTGGATCGCCGCCAAGAAATGACTGTGTAGGGTGACAAACAAGCCGGCCAACGCGAAGAACGCGACCACGAGAAACAGCACGCACGCAACCGGATTGCGATTCGTGATTACGACCAGGCTCGCGCCCACGGAGATGGCCGCGAGAATCCAAAAGGCGACGTCAACGCCGGTCACAGATTACCTCGTGACATGCGGTACTTGTCGATGTCTCCCTCGAATGGCTGGTAACCGTCGTCAACTTCCTTTTCGTCGCGCCAATTGAGCAGGTACTCCTTGTCCCAGATAAAATCCTCGCGATCGTAGCTGGCCCACTCGTACTCCTTTGTCATCGCGATCGCGTCTTCGGGACACGCATCGACGCAGTATCCGCACATGATGCACCGCAAGCCGTCGATGTCGAACCGCACCGGGTACTTCTCGATCTCCGGATCAGGGTGCTCAGCACCGACGATGTAGATGCAGTCCGCCGGGCACGCGGTTGCGCACATCATGCACGCCACGCAGCGCGGCTCACCGCTGGGGCGCTTCTTTAGGTAATGCCGTCCGCGGAAGCGATGTCCGTAGTCACGTCGCTCCTCCGGATACTCGATCGTCGGCATACCCTTCCGATTGAAGAGATTCACGATCATGTTCCGAAGGGTCACGGCCAGCCCGCCGGCGACCGCCGGGAGATAGAACTGCTTCCACCACGCATCAGGGTTCGAGCTGACCAGGGTGTCGTCGCCGCGTACGACGACCACGTCCTGGGGATCGATCGTATCCGGTATCCAACTCATGAGAGGAGCCCTTGGCCAAAGTAGAGAACGAGTGCGGTCACAAAGACGTTCGCCAGCGCGAGCGGCAGTACGATCTTCCAACCGAAGTCCATCAGCTGATCGTACCGAAATCGAGGTAGCGTCCAACGCACCCAGATGAAGAACCACAAAAAGAAGACCATCTTGGCCGAGAATGAGCCCAGCTGGAGCAGCGCCGCCGGAATCGGCCCAACAGCGGCGCGCAGCGCCTCGCTCGATACCCACGGAATCTGCCAACCGCCGAAGAACAATGTCACGATCAACATCGCGCCGGTTACCATCGCCATGTACTCGGCCATAAAGAAGAGCGCGAACTTCATCGCCGAGTATTCGGTGTGATACCCAACCACTAACTCGTTCTCCGCCTCGGGAAGGTCAAAGGGCAATCTGTTGGCCTCGGCGAACACCGCTACCGTGAAAAGGACGAAGGCCAGCGGCTGCGTGACGACCCCCCATTTCGGGATGACCCCGAACAACAGCTCGCCCTGTCCGTTGACGATCTCGCCCAACTGGACCGCACCGTAGATCATGAGGATCCCGACAACCGATAAGCCGAGAGCCAGCTCGTACGAGATCATCTGCGCGCTCGAGCGAATACCGCCTAGAAACGCGAACTTGTTGTTCGACGCCCAACCCGCCATCACGATGCCGTACACCGACAACGATCCCAACGCGAAGACGTAAAGGATGCCGATGTTCAGATTGGCGACCTGCATATGGATCGTGCGCCCACCGAGCACGAGCGTGTCCGCCAGCGGGATTACCGCGAACGTCATCGTCGCCGGCACCAACAGCATGACCGGCGCGAGCAGATAGAACGCCCGGTTGGCGTGAGCCGGCACGTATTCTTCCTTGAACATGAACTTGACTACGTCGGCCAACGGCTGGACCAAGCCAAACAACGTGATCCCAAAGATGTTGACGCGGTTGGGGCCCAACCGATGTTGGATGAATGCGCTGCCGCGGCGCTCCACCCAGACCAGCACCGGCACCAGGTTCAACACCATGAAGAACACCAGAAACGCCTTGAGAATCGAGATCCCGGCTCCGGTCCAGTCCATCGCTACTCCGGACTCGGGCGTCTAAAGCCCGGTGCGGCATGGGTCCCAACCGGTGGCATCGCTTCCACCTCCCAACCGCGAAGCCACGATCCCTGATCTCCGATGGTGGCGTACGAAAGGCCGGTGAACGAGGCGACATCGGCCGCCAGGCGATTGAACGCTTCCGACGCCGTGCGTGGCGCGGCTTGTTCAGACAAGACAGCGTCGATATCCCCGAAAACACGCCACCCGGGACGGCTCTCAGCGTAAAGCGAGACGCTTTGCCAGAACCGCTGCACGCGACCGGCGTAGTTCGTGAACGTGCCCTCGCGCTCCACGTGCACCGCGGTCGGCAACACGAGATCGGCGTGATCGAGCAGGTCGGATCGACGCGACCCGACAAACCACACCCAATCGGCACCTTTCATCGCTTCACGACCGCGCTCGCCCAACGACTCCAGATCCCAGCCGCATACAACGAGGCCGCGCGTCTTTCCCGCGGCGACATCGGCCAGAATCCTCGAGACCTCGCTCTCCGCGCTTTCGGTCAGCCCGAGCACCTCGAGCGCGCCGCGGGTGTTGGGGTAGGGATCACGACGGATCAAGACATCGTCCACCAGCTCGTCGACCCGCTGCCATGAGTCGGCGACCCGGAAGTCGACCCGACCTCCAGCATGCAATACGAGCGTACGCAACTGATGCAGATCCTCGTTCGACAGCTCGGGGTGCGCGATGACCGCGACTTCACCGCCCGTCCGCTTGATGGCGTCGGCGGCTTTCTCGGTCGCTGCGGCCCAATCGATCTCGACCAGAGCGCCGTTCTGCCGCGCCATCGGGGCAACGATCCGATCGCTCGTGTCGGCCAACTCGTTCGACGAGATCCGCCCGGGGTCACACATCCACGAGTCGTTCACGTCGTCGTTGTACCGCGGCCGATAGCGGTAGAGGACGTCTTCCGACTGCTCGGCGTAGACGTTGCACCCGGTCGAGCACCCAGGACAGATCGACTTTGCGGTGTGCAGATAGTAAACCCGTTTCCGAAATCGGAAGTCGTTCGAGGTCAGAGCGCCCACCGGACAGATATCCGTGTAGTTCAGCGCATAATCCGTTTCTATCGGCCGATCGTCGAAGGTCTTGATCTCTGAATGGTCCGACCGGTTGGCGATCACAAAGTCGGCGCTGCCGGTAATCTCCTCGCCAAAACGCACGCAGCGAGAGCACAACACACACCGCTCGGCATCCATCGTGATCGGCCCGAGGTCGACGACCTTTCGCTTCCGGATACGCTCCATCGGCAGCGGCTCGTACTTGCCGACCTCGAGGTAGTAGCGCTGCAGATGACACTCGCCCACCTGATCGCACACCGGACAGTCGAGCGGATGGTTCTTGAACTCGAACTCGAGGACCCCTTCGACGGCTTCTTTGACGCGCGGCGTGTCGAACTTGACGACCATGCCGTCGGCCACCGAGATCGAGCACGACGTCTGGAGCTTCCCTTGGCCCTCGACCTCGCACAGACACATCCGGCAATTCGCTGGTACCGAGAGGTCACGGTGATAACAGAAGTGGGGCGGCGTATATCCCGCCGCCTCGGCTGCCTGGAAGATCGTCGAGCCGGGTGGAACGCGAACTTCGACCCCATCGACCGTGACCGAGAGTGCGTCGGCGGCGGGTTCGACCGGGGGTCGCTCTTCGACCGTCTCCTGGACCGATCCCGGCGGCAGGATGACCCTCAGGTCGACCAATTCACGATCCCGAGTCCCACCCGTGGCGGTGTTTTTTTCGGCTCCGACGTTGCGACGCATCGTTACCTCACCATATCGCGCCCGTTACGAGGCGCGTGGAAGAATGTGCTCGTGGCGCGACACCGCTTCCTCCAGGGCGCCCAGATCGACGTCCCCCTCGCACAACTCCGCAAAATCCTCAGGGTAGTTCTTGATGAACGCGACAGCGGGCCAGGCCATCGCATCAGCCAAAGCGCAGATCGTCTTCCCCGCCATCGCGTCGGCCAACTCGAGTACCTTCGTCAAATTCGCTTGCCGACCGCTCCCGTTTCGGATCTCTCCCACGAGTTGCTCGATCCAACCGCACCCCTCGCGGCACGGCGTGCACTGCCCGCATGACTCGTGGGCGTAGAAGTGGGCCAGGTTGAGCAAGCAATCGACCGCTGAC
>CBDUCI010000144.1:0-6431 GCA_965365605.1 uncultured bacterium | reverse complement strand
GGTCGAGGTCGATCATCACAGTCCCGTCGGGGGCACGAACGATCTGGCCGAGGTCTTCCGTGGCCCGACCACGACGTTCTGGACCAGCTCGAGCAGCGTGTCGTAGAAGTCGTGGTCGACTTGCCAGAGATCGACCAGGGCGATTGTAGCCAAAATCGCGCAGGCGATCAGTGGCGCGACTTTTCGCCGGACCGCGAGCCAACAGATCGCCGCGCTGACACCCCAGAACACTGCGAACAGACCCAGCCCGGTCACAAACGCATCCATTGCCTCCAGGACCTCGGGTGTGTGTCGAGCGCCGAAACGGGTTCCGTACAGAAGGCTGGTCGATATGTTGGCGAAGCCATTCGGTGAGGCCGCTGCCCAGCCCCAAAGGGCGAACCAAATGAGACCCAGCCCACCAACGAGCTTCCACGCGAGATGGGCCGGATCGGCCAATGCGTCTCGCCGATCATAGAGACATTGCGCGCCATACCCGGCCAACACGCATGTCGATAGCGCGACAACCGAAAACATCATCGCCGGAGCACGAAACGACTTCATGATCGGTAGCGTCCAGTAGAGCACACGGTGGATAGGTGTAGCCGCACCCCAAGCAAAGAGAAGGCACCCGCAAGCGAGCGCAGCGAAGAACCACACCCGGGCCGATCGCCGACCGATCAGCGCGATCAACGCCAGCAGCACGGGGACGGCGCCGAGATACTCGGTATGAAGCTTGAACGGATTGGTTCCCCAGTATGAGCGCAGATACCCTTGAAACGCGGGCCAGATCGTAGCCAGCGTTTCTTGTACCGGCATCGACCAAGAAGACGCGTACTCGTAACCGCGATCGACACGATGCGAGAACTGCAGCATGTTGGCGGTCGGCCATATCTCGACTAACGCCAGTAGACCGGCCAGCGCGTACGCGCCTGCAAAGGAAGCGCCGAGAAGCGCGACCGTCCGCACGGCGCGCGTTTGGTAATAGAGCTGCACCAAGCGAAACGCGACGTACGCCGTCACACCCATCGCCGCGAAGTACATCATCTGGACGTGCGGAGTGAACGCTTGTAGGGCTACGACTGCAGTCAACCACAGAAACCAGTGCGGGCGACGCCGTTCGATCGCGCGCTCAGCCAGCAGAAATAGCGCCGGGGTCCAGCTCATGGCGAACATCCGTCCGTCCTGGCCGGCGTACAGGTGGCTCATCAGATAGCCCGTGAAGCCATACGCGACACCGGCGACGAGTGCCGCTCCCGGAGCGAGCTTGAGCTCGCGGACCAAGCCGTACATGAGTGCCCCAGCGAGGATAACGTGCAACACAAAGCCCCAACCGATCGCGCGGTGAAGCGGTATCGCAAAATAGAGAAGTGACGTTGGGTAATAGACCGGGTAAGGCAGCGTCGACAGGTAAGGCAACCCACCGAAGACAAACGGGTTCCACTGCGGAAGGCCACCACCCGCCTTCACCTGCTCGACGGCAAAGGATCGGCTCTGATACGCCTGCGACAACATGTCGGTGCCGAACATGACCGCGTTGCGGTCAGTCACAAAAGACCCAAAAAACCCCAGCACGGCGATCGTGAGAGCGATCAAAAAAAGCCACCCAACGCGGCGCGATGAGATTGTTTGAGCCGGCGCCGGAGGTGGTTGGGGTTTCGTACCCTTGCCGCGCCCCTGCTTCTTTCCCTTCTTGGCTGCGGTCATGAAATGCTTCCGTGTCGTACGAGGAAAAACCACTGCGGCGATAGCAGGTCGAGCGCCCTCTGGCGGAGACCGATTGGGAGCGAACGAGCGACTCGCCCGACCAGCCGGCCGGTACGACTCGTGTAACGACCTAGTTGCGTCATGAGGACCCGATCCGTCAAATCGTCGAGTATCAACCCGTGACGATCGGCCGCGGCCTCGAGGCGGCGATGCGTGGTGAACTTGATATCGGTATAGCGCTCTCCACGTCCGCTCCATCGCAGAATCCGTGTCGCTAACGGCTCGGGCCACCAAGCCAGCGTGGGGATACGGTAATGGGGCTCCATAATGGCGTATCGGTTGCCCGCTGTCATATATGCGCACCCACCTCGGGTCAGCACCCGAGCGAGCTCTGCAAAGAACGCGTCCAAATCACGCACGTGCTCGTAGACATGGTTCGCGATTCCGAACGCTACGCTCCGCGGGCGCAATGGCAACCGCTCCAGATCAGCGACCGCCATTCGCTCCGGATCCTCTACGAATGCGAGATCGATCTCGAATCCAACAATCGGGCGCCCCCTCAGCTCCTCCAATCGCTTTCGTATCAGCCCGGTGCCGGCGCCAAGATCGACGACCGTTTGCGCCGACGCGAGCCATGGTTCGCAGATCGCGTGAATAAGATCTGCTTTATGGCGCCGCGATGCTCGGTATTCGGGATCGGCCAGCCACCGCGTGTAGTAGTCGCCCGTCAATCTAGAATCGGTGTCGTTCTGCTTCGTGCCGCATACACTTGGTCGAGGCGGCTCAAAATCGTCTCCCAGCCAAATGCTGTGCGGACGTGTTGCCGGCCGGCTGAGCCAATGCGATCGGCGAGTGCGTGGTCACTCAACACGCGCCGAACGCCATCGGCGATCGCCGGCACCGTATCCTCGACCAGCAAACCGGTACGACCGTCCTGGACGATGTCGGTGATGCCGCCCCGCCGTGTCGCTACGACCGGGGTCCCGTACGTCATCGCTTCGAGCAGCACCACCCCAAGTCCCTCGGTATCGTCACGTGCATCGAGCGTCGCCGGCAAGACGAAGCACGCCGCGCGGCGATACGCTGCCACCAGGTCTTCTTGGCTGACTTTGCCGAGGAACTCGACGCGTCCGGCGATGCCGAGGTCACGAGCGAGCTTGGCTAAGCGGTCGTGCTCGGGTCCAAAACCCACGATCTCCAGTCGCCAACGCTGATCGCGCTGGGTGGCTAACGCTTCGAGCAGCCGGTCCACGCCCTTACGCTCGACGAGCCGACCGACGAACAGAACGACCGGGTCCCCTGTTGGCCGTCGTGCGGCTTCGCGGTCATCCGCGGGCAGCGGTACACCGTACGGAATGATGTTGATCTCGCCCCGCGTGTACGGCGCGAGCGCCGCTTGGGTGCTGGCTGAGATCGCGATGAGCTGCGACCGTTGGCAATACCACCGCAGAAACGGTTTGGCGGGCGGGAACCGGTTCTCCGTCCATCGGATCTCGGCCCCATAAAACGTCGTCACCAGCTTGGCCCGGGCAGCGCGGGAGGCTGTCCAGCCGATCACGCCATGCGGCACGGCCCAGTGGACATGTACCACATCGAAACGTTCCCGCCGAGCCAGACGATAGCCGGTGGCCATTCCGGCGGCCGTGTACGGGGGCAGCAGCAGCGCATATGCCGGTTGTCGTTGGAGCCGGTCCGGGGTCGCCTCCTCGTGTGTGAGCCGCTCCCACCTTGATGGCGCGTACCGAAACCGGTGGATGGTTATCGAACCCTGACGTTGCTGACCTGACCCGCGATAGGCCGGAACGAGCACGTGGACGTCATGCCCAGCAGCAGCTTGCTTGTGACACAGGGTGACGAGCCAAGGTGTGATCACGTCTTCCGCCGAGCGGGGCCAGGCCGTGGCTATGTGGAGGAGGCGGGTCATGCTGCCAGCGCCTGGCTTGAGGGGTGGGTCACCCCTCCGTTCCCGGTGGCTTGTCGGCGTCGAGAAGTCGGCGCTCGAGATGCTCGACACGATCACGCACTCCGGCGATTCCCTCTGCCAAGACTCCCAATGAGAAAAACAACGCGCCCAAGACGATCAGCAGTATGACGAGATAGAGCAGCGGGCGATACCCTTGGCCAAGTCCGAACCGGAGGTAGAGCGCGATCGCGCCGACCACCACCCCGCTAGCTCCGAGAATACTCCCAAGGGTACCAAAGAAGACAAGCGGTCGGCGAAGGATCGAAGTCAGCATCTTGACCGATAGCAGGTCGAGCACACCCGCGAGTATGCGTCCAGTCCCAGAGTATTTGGAGGTTCCGAATTGTCTCGGATACAGCCTAATTGGAATCTCTGCCAACCGGTAGCCGCGGTCATGTGCCAGAACGACGAAAAAGCGATGCCAGTCGTGTCGCAGCGGGATGAGGTCGAGGATATCGCGACGAAAGGCTTTCATCGAGTTGAGGTCGTGCACAGGCACCCGAAAGAGCTTCTGCGACAACCAGTTGTAGACGCCCGAGACGAAGTGCTTTTCGTACGTGCCTTGTTTCCAACCCGTCACCACGTCATACCCTTCATCGAGCTTGTCGAGGAAGCGTGGGATCTCGTCCGGCGCGTGCTGGAGGTCGGCGTCGAACAAGACGATGAGCGGCTGTCGGGTGACCCCCGAGGCGGTCACAATGGCTTCTGTTTTTCCGCGGTTTTCGGCATGACGCTCGATTCGCACTCGCACCGGGAAGTCCCGCGCCGCTTCACGCGCCGCCGAGGCCGTGCCATCGGTAGACCCATCATCGATCAGCACGACTTCTCCACCCAGGTCATGATCACGCCACGTCTTACGTAGTGCGTCGAACAGCGGAACCATGTTCTCGGCCTCGTTGTACGCGGGGATCGCCAAGGCGAACCGGCCTCGAGACTCTCTCGTCATGTGCGCTTTGCGCTCACCGTTTGAAGCAGCTTGAGCGTCTCGGTCGCCGCGGCGTCCCACGTGAAGCGCTTGGCCCGCTCGATACCCGCCAGTTCGAGCCGATGCCGTTCGTCAGGCTCGACGATGGCGCGCTTCATGGCCATGACCAGACCTCGCACGTCACCGTGGGGCACCGCCCACCCCGTTTCGCCGGCCACGATAGTATCCCTCAGACCGGGCGCATCGCTGACGATGGCGATCGTCCCGACGCGCTGCGCTTCGAGGCTGGATATCCCCCACCCTTCGTTGGGGCTGGTGTAGCAAAGCGCCCAAGCCGATCTGAGGAGCTTCCACTTCTCCTGTTCCCCGACCCAGCCCACAAACTCGATCCGGTCTGATCCGCTAGCCGCTGCGCGGCGCTCGAGCTGCGATCGGTGATCGCCGTCGCCGGCGATCACGAGTCTCGCGTCCGGATAATCGGCAGACAGAACCGCGAACGACTCCAGAATCAGTTCGATCGCTTTGTAGCGTTTCAACCTGCCCAGGTATACGAACAGCGGTACCGTTGATTTCTCTTGTCTGATCAGCTCATCGAAGGGCCCGTCCGAAATGCCGTTTGGGATCACGGTGATCCGGCCGCGGCGTATCCCGCGGCGCACCAACTCGTCCTCCGTGGACTTGGAGACCGCGATAAAGGGAGCCTGGCGGTACACACGCGAGATCGGTCGCTCGCCGAGCCAGACATACGTCGCGAAGGCAGGGTTCGTCTCGTGGTAGGCGGTTCGGCCGAGAAGATGGTGAACCAGTGCGACCACCGGCTTGTCCGCGAATAGCGGTGAAAGGAACGGGATCTTGTTTAGATCATCGACGATCACATCATAATCGTTGTGGCGTAAAACACGGCGATAGACGCCTGGCACGACGTAATTAAAGAGCCGGTAGCGTTGTCCTCGTCGGAGGATATTGATGCCCTCGAGTTGGTCGTCGGAGGGCGCGCCTGGATACCCCGTGCACAACAGATCCACGCGGTGACCGAATCGAGCGATTCGGCCAAATACCTCACGCAGGTGAAACTCCGCACCGCCCGCAAAGGGATGTGTCCAATCTTGCCAGTTGATGACAAGAATGCGCATCAGGTATCACTCGGTTTGCGGGCTACGATCCCTATTGTGTGTGCCGTGTAGCGGGCCACGCGTGGTGTCAACAGGCGATCTCGGACACCGCGTCTCGCACGTCGCACGGCCTGTGGTCCGCGGGGCTCCAATGGCAGCGACGCCACCGGCTCGGTCGCGTGACGAAGCAACCGATACGCCAGGCTCGGCACCATCCAGTCGCCGTAGGTCTCGATTACCTGGAAACCGGCACCCGACACCAGCCGTTCAAGCTGGCCGATCGTGTATTCGGTCTCCCAGCCCGCAAACCACCGGTCGAATCGCAACGACAGCCGCTTGAGAATCGTCCACGGATGAAAGGTTTGCGGGACGTCAACCACCAGTAGGCCGCCTGATCGCGTAACCCGACGGTTCTCCATTAGGAACGCAGTCGGGTTTCCGAAGTGCTCGAGCACGCCTTGATGGAAGACGAGATCGAAAGTCGCGTCCGCAAACGGGAGGTGTAGCGCGTCACCGCCGACGATCCCCCGCCCGACAAGGCTTGGCGCCGATTGCGCCATCAGCGACCACGCCGACGGTGAGCTGTCGAGGGCGATTGCGGAGAGCCCCCTCTCGGATAGCCACGCAGTATCACGCCCGGTTCCAGCGCCCACCTCCAACACCCGCCCGGCTTGTGGTGGCAGCGCTCGACCGAGGTGCCGCGCAGGCGGGCATCCTGGAAGGCTCGGGCGGTGCTCCGTCTGTT
>CBDUCI010000143.1:0-6477 GCA_965365605.1 uncultured bacterium | reverse complement strand
GCGACCGCCGCCGCGACGATGGCGAGAATCGGCGGGACGCTCTTCACCAAACCCCGGTACCTCGCACGACTCCAAGCGGCGAACCCGAGCTCGCGACGAGCGCAGGGGGTCCAGGCGGTGTGCTGATCTCGGACATCGCCAACGAGTCGCTAGTCCAATACGAAGGGATGCGGCTCGATGCGGTCGCCGAGCAACGGGGTCAATCCCCGGTAGCAGCTTTGATCGATCTGCTGCTCGAAGACGAGCTCCGCACTGGCGCGATCTACTTCACGATGAACGAGGCCGACCTGATCGAGGCGCTGCGGCAGCCGTGGACGATGATCGGCGGCGACGCCGGCGTGCGCGCGTTCGATGGACCACTGTCGGACGACACGCCGCATCCCCGGGCGTTCGGTTCATTCCCGCGCGTCTTGTGCCGCTACTCGCGCCAGCAAGGGTTGTTTCCGCTCGAGGAGGCGGTGCACAAGATGACCGGGTTGCCGGCCGGCCGAGCAGAGCTCGACGATCGCGGGACGCTGGCGCGTGGCCACTTCGCCGACGTAACGGTGTTCGATGCCGATACCATTTGCGACCGGGCCACGTTCGAGAACCCGAAGCAGCTAGCGGTTGGCGTTCACCACGTCATCGTGAACGGCGTTCCGGTTTTGCGGGACGGTGAAGCGACCGACGCCCGGCCTGGACGCGGGTTGCGCAGAGACACGACGAGCGAACGATAGCCGTGGCGAGCATCTCTCGTGAGCGGTGATCGTCGGTGGTATCGCAAGCTCCACTGGCAGATCATGGCCGGGATCGCGCTCGGGCTTGTCTACGGCATTCTCGGGGCGAAGTGGGGCTGGCAGGGGTTTACGTCGAGCTGGATTTCGCCCTGGGGTATTCTGTTCCTCAACTCGCTAAAGCTGATCGCGGTTCCGCTCGTCGTATTCTCGATGGTGACCGGTATCGCATCGCTGTCCGACCTCAAGGAACTCTCCCGGATCGGCGGGCGGACCCTGCTGCTCTTCGTCGTCACGACCGTCATCGCCGGTGTGATCGGGCTGATCGCGGTAAACGTCATCCAGCCCGGCGCCAACCTTCCGCCTGAGTTACAGGCCACGCTCGAAGCAACGTATCGAGAGGATGTAGCGACCAGCGCGACGACAGCACAGAGCGTGGGCCAGGGCGGTCCGCTCTCCCCGTTGGTTCAGCTGGTGCCCGAAAACCTCGTGGCGGCGGCATCCGAGAACCGAAACCTGCTGCAGATCGTTTTCGTTTCGTTGCTGTTGGGCGTGGCGCTGATTCGGGTGCCCAAAGAGCTCGCGGATCCGCTTCTGACCCTGTTTCGCGCGGCCTTCGAGGTCATCATCCAGCTCGTGCACCTGGTGATGGTAATCGCCCCACTCGGCGTGTTCGCGCTGGTGGCCGACACCGTTGTAGCGATTCCGGGGCGCACGCCGGGCGCGCTGTGGACGCTCCTCGCTGCCCTCGGTGTTTACGCGCTGACGTTGGCTGGCGCTTTGGTTCTGCACACGTTTGGCGTCTATCCGTTGCTGCTGCGCTGGTTCAGCGATCTCAGGCCAGGCCGCTTTTTCACCTCCATCGCACCGGCCCAACTGGTCGCTTTTTCCACCAGCTCGAGCGCAGCGACACTGCCGGTGACGTTGGAGGTGTGCAAGGAAGAGCTCCAGGTCACTGATGAGGTGAACTCGTTTGTCGTGCCACTCGGCGCAACGATAAACATGGATGGTACGGCGATGTTTCTCGTCGTCGCGGCGCTATTCATAGCCCAGGCAACCGGCACGGCGGTCGCACTCTCCGATCAAGCCACGATTCTGTTGATGGCGGTGCTCGGTTCCATTGGCGCTGTGGCGGTGCCGAGCATCGGCATCGTCTTCCTCATTTCGATTCTCGCCGCGATCGATGCACCCACAGCAGGTGTGGCGCTCGTTCTCAGCGTCGACAGACTGTTGGACATGCTGCGCACGACCACCAACGTGACCGGGGACGCCGTCGTCGCATCGATCGTTACGACGAGTGAGCGCCGCTGGCGCGGAGGACAATCATGATGAAAGGCACGCACGGTTTTCTCGAGGATCCGCGCAACGAAAATGTCTTGGTGTACGTCAACGGCGATCTCGTTCCGCGTAACGAGGCCAAAGTCTCGGTTTTCGATGCCGGGTTCTGTCTAGGGGATGGGGTTTGGGAGGGGATCCGGCTTCACAATGGCCGCTTCGCGTTTCTGGAAGCTCATCTCGATCGGCTGTTTCAAGGCGCCAAGGCGATCGCACTCGACATCACCAAGTCACAAGAAGAGCTAGGCGCGGCGCTCGATCAGACCGTCCGGGCCAACGACATGGAATCAGGCGTTCACGTGCGGTTGATGATCACGCGGGGCGTAAAAAAAACCCCGTCACAAGACCCGCGGTACAACGAAGGCGGACCCACGATCGTGATCATCGCCGAGCACAAGCGCGTTGATCCGGCGGCTCGGGAATCCGGTATCGAGCTTTACACTTGCCATGTCCGGCGTGGCCGACCGGACGTTCAGGACCCCAAGATCAACTCGCATAGCAAACTGAACTGCATCTTGGCCATGATCCAGGCGATCGAAGCCGGCGCGGACGAAGCCTTGATGCTCGACCCCGATGGCTTCGTGAGCACGTGCAACGCGACGAACTTTTTTATTGTGCGGCGCGGCGAGGTGTGGACCTCTACCGGTCAGTACTGTTTGAATGGAATCACGCGCGCCCAGGTGATCGATATCTGCCGGGCTCACGAGATCCCGGTCTTTGAGAAGGATTTCACCCTGTTAGAGGTCTACGACGCAGATGAATCCTTCGTGACCGGCACCTTTGGTGGGTTGACTCCGGTCCACTCGGTGGATGGTCGGACGATCGGTTCGGGAGGACTCGGCGACGTGACGCGACGACTCATGGACCTTTACCGGGCCCGAGTCGAAGGCGAGCACTAACCGATCAACCCGTGATCGACCTCTCGAGTCTCACTCGCGACTTTGATGGCGATGTCGGTGTTTGCATGCGCCGATCCAAACAAGGAGCGATCGAGCGATCGCGGTCCGAGGTCGTGGTCGTCAACGCTCCCAGCGGTCCATACGTCCTCTGTGTGATCACCAAGAACCAGGTCGATAGTCGTGAGTAGCGACACCAAAGACATGAAAATCGAGTACGCGATCGAAACCGATCTCTCTGTGGATGACTTCATCGGCGTGCTCAGGGCATCGACGCTGGCTGAGAGAAGGCCCGTCGATGACCGACCGTGCATCGTTGGGATGCTCGAGCACGCCGACTTGATCGTGACGGCGCGAGCGGAAGGAGTGTTGGTCGGCGTCGCCCGGTCGGTGACAGACTTTCATTACTGCTGTTACTTGTCAGACTTAGCAGTCGACGAGCGTTACCAGAAGCGCGGCATCGGCAAGCGACTGATCGACGAGACCCAAGGTCGGCTCGGTCCACGGTGCAAATTGATCCTGCTGTCGGCACCAGCGGCGATCGATTACTATCCAAGGCTCGGTTTCGAGAAGCACCCGCAGGCATGGACCTTGGACCCCGGACAACACACTCGGTGAGCCTAGAAGCCTTCCACCCCGCCGTTAGCAGCTGGTTTGAACACCGTTTCCCCAACGGACCGTCGCTTCCGCAGCAACAGGGGTGGCCGGCGATCCGGTCCGGTCGCCACACGCTGATCGCCGCACCGACCGGCTCGGGTAAGACGCTGGCAGCGTTTCTATCGGCGATCGACGACCTCGTCCGGTTGGGGCTCGATCCATCGGCCGGTGGACCCGGCGCGCTTCCAAACGAGACCCGTGTCGTCTACGTCTCACCGCTCAAGGCGCTCAGCAACGACATCGAGAAGAACCTGGCCGAGCCGCTGGCCGGCATCCGAGCCGAGCTCGAGCGGATGGGGCTCCCCGAAGTCGATATACGGACCGCGGTGCGGACTGGCGATACTCCCCCATCGGAACGCCAGGCGCACCTCAAGAACCCGCCGCACTTGTTCGTCACAACACCGGAGTCGCTTTTCATCCTGCTGACGACGTACCGCGGACGGCAGATGCTCCAGACCGTCCGCACGGTGATCGTCGACGAGATCCACGCCGTCGCTGACGACAAACGCGGCTCGCACTTGGTGCTCACGCTTGAGCGTCTGGAGTCGTTGGTCACCCACGGATCGGTCGGCGACGTCTACCAACAGAACGGCAAGCGTAATTACGTCGAGGAAGGCGATCTGGTGGCCCGACCGGCAGGGCGATCACCGGTTCGCATCGGTCTTTCGGCAACCCAGCGACCGATCGAGGATGTAGCGCGATTCCTGGTCGGCACGCACCACCTCTCACCGCTCGATTGCGAGATCATCGATATCGGCCACGTGCGCGAGATGGACCTCCAAATAGAAGTCCCCGATTCGCCGGTCGAGGCGCTACCGTCGAACGAGATGTGGACCGAGGTCTACGACCGGCTGGCCCAGCTGATCGAGCAGAACCGGACGACGCTGGTGTTCGTCAACACCCGGCGGCTCGCCGAACGCGTCGTCCACCACCTGTCGGATCGAGTCGGTGAAGAATGGATCACATCGCACCACGGCAGCCTATCGAAGGAGCGCCGCCTAGACGCCGAGCAACGCCTCAAGGCGGGCCAGCTCAAGGCATTGGTCGCCACCGCCTCGCTCGAGCTTGGGATCGACATCGGGACCGTCGACCTGGTCTGTCAGATCGGATCGCCGCACACGATCGCGGCGCTGGTTCAGCGAGTCGGTCGATCGGGTCGCAAGATGGGATCCGTCGCTCACGGGAGATTGTTCGCGCTATCGCGCGACGAGCTGGTCGAGTGCGCGGCACTGGTGCGATCAGTAAACGAAGAGTTGCTCGACCGATTGATCATCCCCGAGCTGCCGTTGGATATCCTGGCTCAACAGATCGTCGCCGCAGCCGCTTCTCGCGATTGGAGTGCGGACGAGCTGTTCGAGCTCATGCGTGGCGCGTACCCGTTCCGCAACCTGTCGCGCGACACGTTCGACACGATCGTGCTCATGCTGGCCGAGGGGTACGCCGTCCAGCGTGGCCCTCGAGCGGCCTACATCTATTACGACGAGATCAACGGCCGGATCCGCGGTCGGCGCGGAGCGCGGTTGGCGGCGGTGACCTCGGGCGGAGCGATCCCCGACAACTCCGACTATCAGGTCATACTCGATCCCGAAGGTGTCATGGTCGGGTCAATCAACGAGGACTTCGCGATCGAGTCGCTGCCCGGCGACATTTTCCAGCTCGGCAACGCGTCGTGGGAGATCCTCAAGATCGAGACCGGACGCGTGCGGGTCGCCGATGCCAAGGGTCAACCGCCGACGATTCCGTTCTGGCTCGGCGAGGCGCCAGCGCGGACCGATGAGCTATCGTGCGAGGTCAGCCGGCTGCGCACCGATGTCGAAAAGCGTCTCGCGGAGGGTCCCGGGGTCGCCGCGCGCTGGCTCACCGAGGACGTCGGTATCCCACCCGAGGCGGCGCGTCAGATCGAGGAGTACCTGGCCGCCACTAAGGACGTGCTCACCGTCATCCCCAGCCGCGAGACGCTTGTGTTGGAGCGCTTCTTCGATGAGGCCGGCGGCATGCAGCTGGTAATCCACTCGCCGTTTGGCGGGCGCATCAACCGCGCTTGGGGGTTGGCGCTTCGAAAGCGGTTCTGTCGCGGCTTCGATTTCGAGCTGCAAGCCGCCGCGACCGAGGACTCGATCGTACTGTCGCTCGGGCCGACGCACTCGTTCCCGCTCGACGACGTGTTTGGTTATTTGGAAACCACCACCGCCCGCGAGCTCTTGGTTCAAGCGCTGCTGGCGGCGCCGATGTTCCAAACTCGGTGGCGCTGGAACGCGTGTCGATCGCTCGCCGTGTTGCGGATGCAGGGCGGAAAGAAGGTCCCGGCGCAACTGCTCCGCATGCGAGCCGAGGACATGCTGGTGGCCGCCTTCCCCCAGGCCGCGGCGTGCTTGGAGAACGTCGTCGGCGACATCGAGGTGCCCGACCATCCGATCGTCCAACAAACGGTTGAAGACTGCCTGATCGAAGCGATGGACATCGACGGATTGGAAGCGCTGCTCGGGCGCATCGAGTCCGGCACCCTCGAGTTGGTCGCGCGCGATGTCCCCGAGCCGAGCCCGATGGCGCACGAGATTCTGAACGCCCGCCCGTACGCGTTCTTGGACGAGGCACCCGCCGAGGAGCGGCGCACGCTGGCCGTCTCGACCCGCCGCAGCCTCGACTTCCGGACGGCCGATGAGCTCGGCACGCTGGACCAGGAAGCGATCGATCGGGTGCGACAGGAGGCGTGGCCCGAGCCCGAGAACGAAGACGAGCTCCATGACGTCCTGGCATGGCTGGGGCTCATCACCGACTCCGAGGCCGAGCCGTGGTTCACGCTGCTTGATCGGCTCGATCCCGATTGGATGATGAGCCAGGTTCCTCCGTCGCAAGAGGCGACGGTGGTGCCGACG
>CBDUCI010000142.1:0-6498 GCA_965365605.1 uncultured bacterium | reverse complement strand
GATTACGTTTTCGAATACTATTTCTGTGAGGGACCATGCCGAACGTGAAGTCTGCCGCTAAACGTGCCCGTACGAACGACCAGCGTCGCCTGCAAAACCGCGATGCCCGGTCGCGTCTTCGCACCGCCATCAAGAAGGTCCGTCAGGCCGGTTCCGCCGAAGATGCCCGCTCGGCTCTTCGAGACGCCGAGAGCCTGCTAGACCGCCTGACCGGCCGGGGGATCATCCACAAGAACGCCGCCGCCCGGCACAAGACTCGCCTAAGCGCCCACGTAGCCAAGCTCGAAGCGCGCTAATCGTCCGCTTCGCCGTTGAGCGTATCGCGCACGATCTCGGCGATTCCACGCCGTATTTCGGCGCTTTCCGAGGCGCGCCCACGGCGGTAGCCGCGCTGAGCTAACGGCTCTACATCGGTCACCGCACAACCCGGATTCTGAACCCCCGAACCGTACGCATCGAGCGCCATCAGCCGGTCGACCTCCTCGCGCGATAATCGATTGACGTTCCCCAGCAGGTGCGCGACCAACAGCGACCTCGCTGCCTGTTCGAGCGACTCCATAACGTTGATCGACACCGCCAACGAACTCCCATAGGCTACCGCCCCGTGGTTGGCGAGAAGGAGCGCGTCGTGGGCCCTCACATACGGTAACAGCTGTTCAGCCAGCTCATCTGTGGACGGTGTCCCATACGGAACGATCGGCACCCAACCCAGCGTGGCGATGATCTCGGGAATGACACACTCGTTGAGGGATTGACCGGCGATGGCAAACCCAGTCGCAATCGGCGGATGGGCGTGGACGATCGCTGCGACATCGCTGCGCAAATCATAGATCTTCAGATGCATCTTCAACTCGCTGGATGGTCGACCGGTCCCCGCTAACCGCTGGCCGGTCATGTCGGTGACGACCAACGACTCGGGTGAGAGAAATCCCTTGCTGACGCCGGACGGGGTGGCCAACACCCTCGTTTTGTCGAGTCGGACCGAGATGTTGCCCTCGGCGCCACCGACCAACCCGCGCCCATAGAGCCGGCGTCCAACCTCGACGATCTCGGCTCTCGTTCGTTCCAGGAGCCCAGCCGGATTCGCCACTATCCCTTCACCACTCCGACCGGCTTGAGCTCAGCCACGCGGCGACTCACACCAGCCGCCTCCATTACCTCGACCACGTCCGCGACGTCCTTATACGCATGCGGCATCTCCTCAGCTACCGTTCGCATCCCGGTCGCTCTCACCACGACCCCAGCGGCTTCCATCTCCCCAATCAAATCACGCCCACGAGAACGCTTTTTGGACTGCGTACGGCTCATCCTGCGACCGGCGCCGTGACACGTTGAGCCAAAGGTCTTCTCCATCGCACCAGCCGCCCCCGCGCAGACATAAGAGTAATTGCCCATGCTGCCCGGTACGAGCACGGGTTGCCCCACGTCGCGGTACGCGGGCGGAACCTCCGGATGTCCGGCTGGAAACGCTCGGGTCGCGCCTTTCCGGTGCACGCACACCGACATTCTCTGTCCATCGAACTCATGTTCTTCGACCTTGGCGATGTTGTGACAGACATCGTATACGAGCCGCATACCGAGCCTCGCCGCGGGAGTGCCGAAGACCTCCTGAAAAGCTTCACGGACCTTGTGCAACATGACCTGTCGGTTGCACCAGGCGTAATTGGCCGCACACCTCATGGCGCCCAAGTAGGCCCGACCATCGGGCGAATCGAGCGGTGCCGCAGCCAGCTGCACGTCAGGGAGCCGATAGCCGAACTCCGCTAGCCGGGGCCGAATTCTCCTCAGCGAGTCATCGCAAATCTGATAGCCCAACCCGCGCGACCCGGAGTGAATCATGACCACGATTTGGTCGGGAAACAACCCAAACGCGTCAGCTAGAGTCGTGTCAAACAAACGCGCCACCCGCTGCACCTCGAGAAAGTGATTACCCGATCCAAGCGTACCGACCTGCCCGAGCCCGCGCTTCTTGGCACGATCGGAGACGCAATCGGGGTCAGCGCCGCCCAGACGACCGCCGGCCTCGGTATACTCGAGATCGCGCGTGTCCCCGTAACCGTGCTCAATGGCCCACCGCGCCCCATTGACGAGCACGCGCTCCAGGTCAGATCGAGAAAGCTTGCGAATTGCACCTGACGCTCCTACGCCACTCGGCACGACTTGGTACAACCGATCGATGAGCGACCGACGAACCTTGTCGTCGAGATCGTCTATCACCATATCGCTGCGCGCCAAACGCACACCACAGTTGATATCGTAACCCACACCACCTGGTGATATGGCACCGTTCTTAGCATTGGTAGCGGCGACACCACCGATCGGAAATCCATAACCCCAATGAATGTCGGGCATCGCCAGCGACCATCCGACAATGCCCGGCAGAGAGGCGACATTGCGGACCTGTTCGAGGCTGTGATCGGTCCGGATCGCGGCCATGAGATCCTCGGACGCGAATATCCGCCCCGGTACACGCATCTCACCGGTCTTTGGGATCTCCCAGAGATAGGGCTCAATCTTTCGGACTTCGACTTTGTTCATCGGGCTAGAAACTGGCGCTACACGTCGAAAATGACCCGCGCCCTCCAGAGCTCGTTGACGGCAGCCACATCGCGGTCAAAGGCGAGTTGATGATACGTCACGGCTTTGAGCTCGCTCGCCTCCGCCAACCGCTCAGCTGACACGAAGACCCCCTTTACCAACCCGACACATCGCTTGGGGTCGAACGCGGAGATGCGTGATTCGAGCGCCACGAAACTCTCTTCTTCGAGTAACCGATAAAGTTCCTCACACCACGTTTTGAGCAAATCCGGGTAGTCGTCGGCGATCGCTACGACTACGCGCTCCGTGTCAGATACGAGATCTGAGGTGTCGGCCATCAGCAGGCAGGTCAGACCGCGTTGGGCAGCCTCCAGCACCTCGGCCGGGGACTCCCCCTCCAAGTCGAGGCCGACGTCAGCCGTGTGGTCGATCTCGACGAACTTGCCGGGTGTCACACTGGGATGTTAGGGGTGCGAACGATCGACAGCAACCGCTGTGTGGGCAAGGTAGCCCAGGCGATTAGACGATTCGGAGCTTCTCGCGATGGCCGTGAGGATCTTCGTGATCGCCCAAGCGGAGGGACTCAAGATTGACGCCCAACGACCGGTAGCACCGCCGGGCTTCGCGCCATGCCTCGAGTGCTTCCTGGTTTCTGTCTTGTCCGATCAGGATCTCTCCCAACTCCGCCCAAGCCTCGGCTTCGCAGTTCGGCGCACGACCATCGGCGCACATCTCGAGTGCCCGTTTCAGGCTTTTCTCGGCTTCGGCCCATTGTTCCATTCGACCGGCGATCGAACCCAGCAGAAACACCGTCTCGGCCTCGAGCGAGCTGCTGGTGAACCACTCACAAAAGGACTCCACCGTCTTGGCCAGCGCGTGGGCACGAATCAGATTCCCCTGGTCTAGTGCCAATCGAGCGCGGTTCATCATGATTTTCGCCCCGAGATACAGATCGAGGCGTCGCTTGCACTCGTCCACCGCGCGGTCGAAGAGCACATCCGCTTCGTCGGTCCGCCCCAGGCCCGCCAACACGATCCCCATGTTGCTGAGCAAACGCGGCCCGCAATTGTCGTAATTCAGCTCCTCGAAACGGGACAGCGCCCAATCCAGCGATTCTGTCGCGCGCTGACGATCCCCCAGAGCGGTCCACAGCAGGCCCTCGTTGGTTTCGATCTCGACCAGTAGGCGCTCGTCGCCAATCGTTCCCGCGTGCTCCCTGGCGACACCGTAGCGACGGCTCGCCTCGTGCCAGTTGCCGCGCTCGTATTCGATCACCCCGAGTAGATTTTCAGCCTCGGCCAACAGCCGCTCATCGCCGAGGTTCGCTGCCGCATCTCGGCTTGCGAGCACGTCCTCAACCGCTCGATCCCACTGACCGAGTCGCATCCGGATCTCAGCCGCCTCGCGCCAAGCATCGCAGCACGTTTGTTCACACTCTGGCACTCTGGCTGCAATTTCGGCGGCAGCGATGAATCCTGACAGCGCCTCGTTCAGCCGTCGACGACCGATGGCCTCACGCGCCCTCTCCATCGCTTGATTGGCTTCCTCTCGTGTGGGCACCATTTGAAGCCTTCGTCCGTTGCCGGGGGGTGGTTCACAAGGGGTACCTGCCAAGCGCCGCAACCCTCATGCCAGCCTGCCTTCAAAACCCGCTAAGAGGCTGATCCGTAGCAGGATACCCGAGCCAGATCTGGCATCAATTGAGACGCCAGCATAACGGGCGTGTTGGATTGTGCCGGGACGAGGCGTGCTGGCCCGCTTCTCCGCGAGAGAGACGTCACGAGCGACGGAGATCGTACTTCTCGATCTTGCGCTTGAGACGTGGTCGGCTGATACCGAGCTCCCGCGCCGCGGCGGTGCGGTTCCAATCGTTTCTCTCAAGCACGAAAGCGATAATGCGCTTCTCGTACTCATCAAATTGAAGGCCGCTCGGTGGAACCGCTACGGTGAAGCGATTGGTCGCGGTCTCCGATGTCGACGCCATGCTCCACCTGGCATGCAGGGCGTCGATCGCAGCCGTCAGACGGCCGCAATCATGCGGTAGCGCGAAGTAGTCGCTAGCCCCACCGGTGAGCGCTTGCACGGCCGAATCGGCGGTCGGTTCACGGGCAACTGCGAGCACCGTTGGCTGTGGTGTCCGGCCAACGATATCGGCGAGTATCTGGTTCGAGTAGTCACCGACGAAGTCCAGATCTAGCACGACCAAATCGACCTCGGGAGGGAGCGGACTACTACCACCCGCCTTGTGAAACACACATTGGAGACTGGGCGATCGAGGCACCAGCTCGGCGTACTCGGTCGCTGCGCCATAGACCGCAACGCGAAAGGGCGGTGGAGCGCGGCTGCTCAGCTCACTCCGAGCCACAATTGGGCGTGAGGTTGAACCTGACCACCAATTGGCAGCACCGGGTCCAGCGCACGACGATCGACATCGGTTTCGAGACGAACGGCGGCGGATGCCGGCAGATCGTGGGCCAGGTAAAACGCTACATGTCTAGCTACATCGCCAGCCGGCTGCTCATGATCGACTACATCGGAGATTGCGCGCTCGCCAAATCGAACAACGAGCGGCAACGCGGGACGGCTCACGCCGGCTTTTCGTCGACCAATGGCTCTGTTTCCGGTTCGATATCGGGCTCCGTTTCGGGGTACTGTTCGGCCCGCCGCTCATCGAGCTCCGATTCCAAGTCGTCGATCCGTTGCCCACCGGGCTCGAACAACTCAGTGATTTTCTCGAGCACCAACTGACGGGTCTCTCTACCCGCCAGAGGGGCCACAAGGATACCAACCCCAACGCCCACAACGAACGCTTTCACTCTCGCAAACATGACTGCTCCTTCGGTGCGCCTAACACAGGACCCTCTCGGCCGGTAAGAGTCTACGCGAATCGACTGGTGCCCAAGGGGAGATTCGAACTCCCACGGCCTTTCGGCCACTGCCCCCTCAAGACAGCGTGTCTACCAATTCCACCACTTGGGCCAACCGGTGCTGTTCTATTCGGCGGCGGGAGCCGCGCTCTCGTCTGCGGTGGGCGGAGGATTTGCCTCGCTCGGCACAGCCGCGCCGTCGACCGCCGGAGCAGCGGCATCGCCACCGAGAATGTCTTGAAGATCGGTCGGCGTTTGAGACTCCGTTACCGGGGCCTGACCGTCACCTTGGAGCTCACGCTCGATCAGGCTCGTCGGCCGGGTACCGCGCACCGTGAGCAACGAGATCGCCAGACAGATGACAAGAAACGCGCCGCCAAGCCACTTAGTGGCATTGTGGAGGAACGTTGCCGTCTGGCGACTGCCCATCATCTCCATGCCGGTACCGGCTCCACCGAACCCGGCTGCCAGCCCGCCGCCCTTCCCCGACTGCAGGAGCACAACCACGACCAACGCCAGGCAATCCAGCATCAATAGAATGATAAGTGCACTGTACATAGAGGTTTACAATCTACCTCGGCGTACCAACTCGTCAAGCACGGGTGGTGGCAGCAGCGGCCGCGATCGCCGCGAAATCACGCGGGTCCAGGCTCGCGCCGCCGACCAGCGCGCCATCGATGTCGGGTTGGCCTATCAGTTCAGCCGCATTCTCGGGTTTCACACTACCGCCATACAGAATCGGCATTGCTGCTGCAATCGATGGTGAGGCGACCGACGCCACCGCGTCGCGTATCGTCGCGTGCATCTGCTGCGCATCCGCAGGAGCCGCGGTGCGCCCCGTGCCGATCGCCCAAACCGGCTCGTAAGCCAGTGTAAGGCGGCCGTATTCGTCCCGTGACAGCCCGTCGATCGCTCGAGATAGTTGACCCAGCACCACCGCTTGCTGCCGGCCGGCTTCTCTTTCCTCGAGAGTCTCACCAACGCACAACATCGGATCGAGACCGGCATTCAACGCGGCAACGACTTTCTTGGCGCACTGAACGTCGGTTTCGCCACACAGCGCCATGGTAGTGTCCAGTTCCTTGTGGATGAT
>CBDUCI010000141.1:0-6579 GCA_965365605.1 uncultured bacterium | reverse complement strand
CTGCTGAAGGTACCTCTCGATGTACAATCGTCCGTCCCCAAAGTTCGCTTCGGCCTCGCGTTGGGCTTGCGGAAGCACGCGTTCAACCTCGGCGGCGTCGCGCGCCACTCGCATCCCCTTGCCCCCACCACCGGCGGTTGCCTTTATCAACACCGGGAAGCCCACCTCCCGGGCCGCGGCGAGCGCTTGGCCCACGTCATCCGATAGCTGTGGCGATCCAGGCACAACCGGCACACCGGCGGCCGCCATCACGCGCCGGGCTTCAGCCTTATCCCCCATCTGCCGGATCTGTTCGGGGGTGGGGCCAACAAACAACAATTGCGAGTCACGGCAGATCTCCGCAAACTCGGCATTTTCGGCAAGAAAGCCATAACCAGGATGGACCGCGTCGGCACCCGTGATCTCGGCGGCTGCGATCAAGCGTGGGATGTTGAGGTACGACTGTTTGGCCGGACCGGGCCCGACGCAAACCGCCTCGTCGGCGAACCGTACGTGCAGGCCATCGGCGTCGGCGTCGGAGTGCACCGCCACCGACCTGAGTCCCAGCAGCTTGCAGGCGCGAATGATCCGGAGGGCGATCTCCCCCCGGTTTGCGATCAGGACTTTGCTAGGCAATTAGGCCGTGTCGATCTCGAAGAGAATCTGACCGTACTCCACCGGTTGGCCGTTCTCAACGAGGATCTTTCGAATCACGCCTCCGACCTCGGCTTCCAGCTCGTTCATGAGCTTCATGGCCTCGAGAATGCAGAGCGTTTGCCCCGGGCGAACGGAATCACCGACCTCCACGAATGCTGGCGCCTCCGGCGCGGGCGAACGATAGAAGGTACCGACCATCGGTGAAGCGACCTGGTGGCCGTCGCCCATCGGAGAGTCGTCTCCGGCGGTGCCCGGAGTGTCACTCGTCGGTGATGCCGAAGGAGCCGAACCGACGGTATGAACGTCAACGTCGCCGCTTCGTTCCGCCCGATGGTTCTTGACGATGCGGACCGCGTGACCCCAGCGGCGAATCTCGAGCTCATCGATGTCGCTTTCCTCGACGAGCCGAATCAGCTTCAGGAGTTTTTCCCTCTTCACGTCACCCGCTCCAGGTATTCGCGACTTCTCGTGTCGATCCGGACCTTCTGACCGCGATTGACAAACAAAGGTACCTGAATGATGGCACCAGTCACCAATCGGGCGGGCTTGGTACCGCCGGTAGCCGTATCGCCTCGCACCCCGGGCTCGGTCTCGACGATCTCAGCCTCAATGAAGTTGGGCAGCTCGACGCCGATAATCCCCCCATCATGCATCAACAAGTCGCAAACCGTGTTCTCTATCAAGAACGACTTCTGCTCGTCGAGCATCGTCTCGCCTACCGCGTGTTGCTCGTAGGTCTCCAAATCCATGAAGTACGCATGGTGATCGCTCGAGTACAGGAACTGCATGCGGCGGCGCTCGAGCCTCACTTCCTCAACCCTCTCACCCGCGCGAAACGTACGGTCGACCACCTGACCGGTATCGACACGCTTCAGCTTGGTGCGTACGAAGGCGCCACCCTTGCCAGGTTTGACGTGCTGGAAGAACGTGACCTGCCACAGATCACCTTCGATCCTGAGCACCATGCCGTTGCGAAAGTCTGCGGTGGTTGCCATGTCTGAGAAAGGGGAAAACTAGAGGACGATGAACTCGTCTTTGGGCGCGCTCGTTAATACCTCGATGGCCGAACAACCTACCCGAACCACGTCCTCAATACGCACGCCACCCAAGCCTTCAATATAGATGCCGGGTTCAACCGTCACCACCGTATCGGCCTCCAGAAACGACTCGCTAACTCGCGACATGCCGGGGGGTTCGTGTACTTCGAGCCCGATGCCATGACCGAGCGAATGCCCAAACTGAGGTCCGTACCCGGCTGCCTCAATGACGTCGCGGCCAAGCGCATCGGCATCCTGGCCTGACATTCCGGCGCGGAGACCGTCCAGCGCCGTGCGTTGAGCTTTGAGCACAATCGCGTAGACAGCCTCTAGCTCGGGATCGGGTCGACCGCAGGCGACCGTGCGAGACATGTCGCTGGCATACCCATCCACCATCGCTCCAAAGTCGAACAAAACAACTTCGCCGCGGGCCAACTCGCGGCGAGTAGGGCGTGCATGGGGCCGGGCCGAGTGGTCACCAAACTGGACAATCGTTTCGAACGCCGGCCGCTCACCGCCGTGTTCGATCACCGCCATGTCGAGCCGCATGGCCAGCTCGAGTTCAGTTACGCCTGGCCGGATCATGCTCAGAACATCGGCCAGCGCGCCATCCGCCACCTCTGCCGCGCTTCTGAGCGCGACCAACTCCGGTTCCGACTTTCTCATTCTGAGCGCCATCACCCAACCACTGACGGCCTTGAGCTGGGCTCCGTCGCGAGATTTCCAATCCGTCCAGTCAGCCACAGACATGTACCGGCTCTCGAACACCACTTTGGCGTGGTTCTCCCGGGCCAACCACTTCCGGGCGGCGGTTAGTGCGTTCTCGTTGTGGATCTCGGTCTCGACGCTGGGGTCGACCTCTTCGCGGACTTGCCCGGCGTAGCGGAAGTCGGTTACCAGGCTGTCTCGGCCTTGATCGGTGACGATGAGCGCACCGGACGAGCCGGAGAACCCGCTCAAATAACGTACACTGGCGAAATCCGTGATGAGCATCGCGGTCGCCCCAACCGATCCGAGCCAAGCGCGCAGCGCATCCCGGCGAGCGACCGGCGTCGGCGGCGGGTCGCTCGGCGCCTCTAGCGGCGGCTGAGCCACTGCTCGAACTCCGGATCCGGCGCCGTACCGGTCGGGTCATCCCCAGCTTGGTTGCGCTCCATCTCCGCCAGCAGCGACGCTATTCGTTGCGTCACTTCGACGTCGTCGGGGGCTCGGGTCGCTAGCCGTTGGTAGATCGCGACAGCACGTTCGTACAGACCTTGCTGCACGTAGATCTCAGCCAACGTCGTGCTGGCGAGATCTCCCTCGGCGGGATCCTCGGTCGGGCGCATTGCCATGCGGAACAGCAGTATACGGGGCGGGTAAGGGCCATGCAACGGTCGCCGAATGCTCGACTTGATAACCGCGTGGCGGTATTTTGAGTTTTCATATTCGGTTCTAATTCCGCTTTTTCGAGGACGATACATCACATGATGCAGCAACTGCGCGACTCGACCAAGATCATCATGATCCTAGTGTCTATCTCTTTCGTCGGCTTGATGGTCTTCGAGTGGGGGATGGATTTCTCGGGCCGCGGGCCCGGCGGCAGTGGATCGCCAACCCGATTGGGTTCGGTAAACGGTGCCGAGATCTCAATCGACGAGTACCAGCGGCAGTACCGCCTGCTCTACGAACAAGCCCAGCAGCAGGCCCCTGACGGTACGCTCTCAGCGGAACAACAAACCCAGCTCGAGGAGGAAGCCTGGGAGGCGGTAGTCGATTTTGCGCTGTTGCAGCGTGAAGTCACGCGCCGCGACCTCTCCGTTACTGACACCGAACTGATCGAGTTCATCCGCTCCAACCCACCCCGAGACGTTATCAATCTCCCGGCCTTCCAAACCGACGGTCAGTTTGACATCGAGAAGTACCGACGCGCGCTTGCAGACCCCGCGCTGGCACCGACCTGGGCTGAATACGAATCCCAACTCCGAGTCAACCTGCCGCTGCAAAAGCTGCAGGAACAAGTCGTCGCCGGTGTAAGCGTAACTGACGCTGAGTTGCTCGAGACGTATCGCTCGCAGAACGAGCAAGCCCGCATTCAGTACCTGTTCCTTGATCCCGACCGACTCGTCAGCGACGACCAGGTCAGCGTCACCGACGCTGAGATCCAACAAGCCTACGAGTCGAACCGCGAGCGATACTATCGCGACCCGAGCGCGCGAATCAGCTACGTCAGCTTTCGACCAGCGGTCTCGGCTGCCGATTCGGCGCGGGTGAAGAGCCGGGCCGACAGTTTAGCTAGCGCCGCAGCGCTGCCAGACGCCGATTTCGCGGCGATTGTGCGTAATCAGTCAGACGACGTCCTGACTCGCGATAACGGCGGCGAGTTGGGCTGGTTCGCGCCGGCTTCGATGGCGCCGGCCTTCCAGCGTGCCGTGGAGGATCTGGAGAAGGGTCAGGTCTCTCCGCCTGTATTGACCGAGTTCGGATATCACATCATCGAGCTTGAGGACCGGCTCGACGAGGATGGCGATACACGGCTTCGAGCGCGGCACATCCTGTTGCATATTGACGCTTCAGCGGCGGCTCGAGACGCGGCTCGGGAGGCGGCTCGCGCATTCGCTCAAGACGCCAGCGCAGATGGGGCCGACTTCTCGGCAGTCGCCGCCGAGCATGGCGTCGAACCGACCCAATCACCGCTATTCGAAGACGGGTTGGTCATTCCAGGCATCGGGCCGGCTCGAGACCTCGCCGAGTTCGCATTCGCCAACGACCCCGGGGCGGTGAGCGGCTCCTTGGAGCACGACGGCGCGTTCTTTGTTCTTAAGGTCGACGACCGATACCCCGCCGGCTACATAGCCTTGGAGCAGGTCGCGGAATCCCTGCGCACTGATCTGATCAGCGAAAAGAAGCAAGCCGTCGTGAGAGAAATGGTGCCCGAGATCCAGGCTGTGGTACAGAACGGTGGACTCGAGGCTGCAGCTCAGCAGTTCGGTCTGGAGGTCGAAACATCAAACTTGTTCACGCGGCTCAACAATATTACCGGCATAGGGAGCGGAACCGCAGTGGCCGGAGCCGCATTTGGACTCGCCCAGGGGCAGCTTGCGGGCCCCATAGAAGCCACACGCGGCCTCTACTTCATTCGCTTGTTGGAGAAGAAGCCGTACGATTCGGACGCGTTTGCTCGGGAGCGTGAAGCGCTGCTGAGTCAACTGCGCGTCACCAAGATGCGGGAGGTTTTCGAGACTTGGTTCGATGACCTCCGCGAGCAGGCCGAGGTCGAAGACAACCGGGCCCAGATTCTGGGGACTACCTAGGTACTGTCTCCCTTTCGCTGGTCGTCCGATTCAATATCCTCCTTGATCTCGCTTACCCCGCGCTTGAACTCACGGATACCTTTGCCCAAGGACTCGCCCAACTCGGGCAGCCGCTTTGCGCCGAACAGCAATAGCAAGATAAAGAGTATGAGTACGATTTCTTGCATTCCAATTGATCCAAACATGATTTCCCTCCGCGTGACGGACCCCTACGCCCGCCGGCTAGAAGAACGCTCGGTACAGATACGCCGCACTAGCGACACCTACTAAGCTCATAATATTAACAGATATAGTCAGCGGCCCCAGCGTCAGAGCGACCGCCGCCAGATCGATCGATAGCGGCCCGAATACTCCATTGAGGGATGTCGTGAAGAAACCCTTGGCGACGCCATCAGGCAGGAACCGAGCCAGCAACTCGCCGACCAGGGTGCCAGCCAGCAACCCCGTCGTAAGAATAACCGTGTACACCTTGAAGTTTTTTCGGTGCACCGGGAGCCCTACTCCGGGTGTCCGGCAGAAGCCAAGCGCACGCCGTTATCGATCCCTGGCCAACACGTAGTCGACAGCGGCATCCATAACCTCTCTGGCGGGTGTGGACGGCAATCCAACGAGCGCCCCACGTGCCCGATCGGCATATTCGCGCGCGATACGACGCGTAGCTTCGATGCCACCCCGTTCGCGCACGAGATCGACTACGCGCCCAATGTCGTCCGACGTGGGGCTCTTCTGCGGATCGAAGACCGTGTTTACACAACGCCTCTCAACCGGCGACAACTGCTGGAGAACCGCCAGCAGTGGAAACGTGACCTGCCCCTCCCTCAAATCTGTGCCGATCGGCTTCCCCATGACCGCCTGTTCGCCACCATAGTCCATCAGGTCATCGATTAACTGAAACGCCATGCCGAGCCGGCGGCCGTACTCCTTGAGAGGTTCGCGCTGCTCCGGAGCGCCGATGGCCGCTCCCATTTCACAAGCTGTCGAGATCAGGCTAGCGGTCTTCTTCTCGATCAAGAAAAAGTACTGCCGTGGATCCTCGACCAACTGACCGTGGTGCGCGATCTCGACCATTTCTCCGATCGTCAGATCGTTCGTCACCCGGGCCGCCAATCCGATGAGCTCGAGATCGCCAATTCGGGTGATTTCGGTCATCGCCCGGGAGTACAGGTAATCCCCCATGATGACCGAGACCTTGTGACCCCAGCGGCTATTGAGCGTAGGTCGGCCCCGCCGCATCGACGATCGATCGATCGAGTCATCGTGAACCAACGTCGCCATGTGGATGATCTCGATGACCGCGCCCAAAGCTACCTCGCGGTCGTCCGGTCTTTCTTCTGTGCGGTTGGCGAGCGCCAGCAGAGCCGGGCGGAAGAGCTTCCCCCGCACCCGCTGCAGGTGAAACGAGACCTCGTTAATAAACGGCACATCCGCTTCGAGCACGGCACCCATGTGCGCGAGCACGTCGTCCAACACATCGTGGACGAGCCCCTGGATCGCGGTCAGCGACGGTCGGGTGCGGTCGACTTCCTGCTGAGCGGCGCCGCGACGCATGTTGGCCAGCTTAACGCCGCTGCTGGACGCGGGCAATGAGCGCCTCGTACCAGGCATAAGGAACG
>CBDUCI010000140.1:0-6632 GCA_965365605.1 uncultured bacterium | reverse complement strand
GCGCCTCGTGAAGCACAATCGCTTTCCCGGTGCGCGCGACGCTCGTCAGCACCGTCTCCTCGTCGAACGGCACCAAGCTGCGAAGGTCGACCACCTCGATCTCCGCGCCGTCCTGGGCAAGCTCTTCGGCCGCCTCGATCGCGACGTGAACCATCGCCGCATACGTCACGATGCTCAGATCGCGCCCGGGACGAGCGATGCGGGCGCTGCCAAGCGGGACCACGAAATCTTCGTCCGGCAGATCTTCCTTGATTCTTCGATAGAGATATTTGTGCTCTTGATAGATGACCGGGTCGTCGTCCCGGATCGCCGCCTTGATCAACCCTTTGGCGTCGTACGCAGTTGCCGGGCAAACGACCTTGAGGCCCGCGGTGTGCGCATAATACGACTCGGCCTGGGCCGAGTGGAAAGGTCCCCCACGAACGCCGCCGCCGGCCGGACCGCGCACGACGATCGGTACCGCCGCACCCCACCGATAGCGATTCTTGGCCGCGACGTTAGTCAGCATATCGAACCCGCAGCTCATGAAATCGATGAACTGCATCTCCGCCACCGGTCGCATCCCCATCAGCGCCGCACCAACCGCGGCGCCGATGATGGCACCTTCGGAAATCGGGGCGTCGATGATCCGCTGCTCGCCGAAACGGTCGAGGAATCCGTCGGTGACCTTGAACGCGCCGCCATATGCCCCGATGTCCTCGCCGAGCATGAAGACCGACTCGTCAGCCTGCATCTCTTCCCACAACCCCTGGCGGATCGCCTCCAGGTACGTCGTCTCGCCGCCCCGCCCGGGTATGTTCATGGGCGCCACTGCCCCCACTCGCGACGGACCTCGATCACGACACCGTCGTCACCTTGCATCGAAACGAGTTTCACCCGATAGGGCCTGACTTCAGCAACGGCGCCAGCGAGACTCACCTCATGTTCGCCCGCCTCGTGGCGTGACACCAGCGATAGCGTGGCCTCATCTGTGCCGACAGCGAGCAGCATCACTTCGAGCCCCCGCCCATCGACGTGAGCCACGTCGCCAACGCGAAGCTCGACCTCGGTCTTCCAAACCTCTTCTCCAGGCAGGTTCGATACACCACGCTCTCCGACGTTGACCGTGCACGCCGCGGCAAAGAGGCCCATCACGCCGATCAGACTCGCGAGCCGGTTCAGTGCCCGATCTCCTGTGAAAAATCGTGAAGGTTGGGGTGCGGATGCGGCCAGCGGGGCGTCGACCAAACACCCTCTAACGTGCTCTTCGGATCGGGCATCGGGGCGGCCTCGGCCTCGGCGACCGCCTCATCCAATCGATCCCCGACCTTGGCCTCGATCATTTCGACTTGCTTGGGTGTCACGATGCCAGCCGCCAACAGATGACGGTGGTACCGATCGATCGGATCGAGGGCCTCCCACCTCTCAATCTCGCCTTTTGGCACGTACCGCTGATCGTCGTGTTCGGCGTGACCCTTACGCCGGTAAGTCTTGACTTCGATCAATGTCGGTCCACCGCCGCCGCGGGCTCGATCCACCGCGCGATGCGCCGCTGCATACGATTGCAACACGTCGTTACCATCGACCTGTTCTCCGGCACAACCGTATCCCGGTGCTCGATCGACCATATCGCGGTTACCCATCTGCATCGGCGTCGGTGTCGAGTACGCGTAGCAGTTATCCTCAGCGATCAAAATGACCGGAAGCCGTTGTGCGCAAATCAGATTCCACCCTTCGTGCGCGGCGCCGGTCGAGAAACCGCCGTCGCCGATGTATGTCATGCAGACACGGTCTTCACCTCGGATGCGAGCAGCCAACGCGACACCGGCCATCACCGAGATCATGTCGCCGAGCATCGAAACCGGCCCGATAAAACCGTGTTCGAGGTCACCAAAGTGAACATTGAGGTCCTTGCCGCCCGAGGGCCCGGTGCCTTTTGCCATGTACTGTTTGAGGATGTCGACCGGTTCCACGCCCTTGACCAGAATCGATCCCAGATTGCGTATCAGCGGCGACAGAAAGTCACCGTCTCTGAGCGCGTAGGCGGTGCCTACCGACTCCGCCTCTTGACCCAAAGAGCGGTACACGCCGCCAACTACCCGCCCTTGTCGGTAGAGGTTAACGAGCCGCTCCTCCAATCGGCGATTGAGAAGCATGTACCAATAGAGATCTAGATGCTGAGTTCGGTCGATAGTGAGATCGTCGGGAACGACGATCTCCGGGGTTCCGCTCGCAACCGTGGTCGAGTCAGACACTTGGCGGCTCTACTCCCGGTACACCAGGAATCGAGCCGAGTCCGCGCCCGGGTATCCGATCACACGAACGACGTAAGGAGTCAATCGGACCGCTTCGGACAGATCCGTTTGGCGGACGACCTTTATGCGTTCCCGTGTTTCCTCTCCGCTCGCGTTCTTCAGCTCTATCGTGACGAATGCGACGCGATCGCCGGGCTCATAGACCGGCATAGCCACCAGCAAGTTGCCGCTATCGACTTCGGAGCTGTCGCCGGCTCGAAGGAAGATCTCCTCCTGCCAAACATCGGCTGGAGGGCGGCGGCTGTCTTCCGTTCGTGGGCAGGCGGCCCCGAGCATCACTGCCACAAGCAAGCCTGCGGCAAGGCTTCGGAGTATCATCGCTTCGCCTTTTTCTCTTCGCGTAGACGTTTGTGCACCTCGTAGTTCTCACGCCACGGCCCGCGCTTGAAGTAACTCCGAGTCGCCTCGCGGACCCGGGGTGACAGCAAGAAGATCCCGAGCAGGTTCGGGAGAATCACGATCCCCAGGAAAACGTCGCCCATCGCCCAGATGGCGGCAAGCGGGGCGACCGCCCCCACGAAGTGCATCGTCACGAACGCCATCTTGTACGGCAAGACGGCCTTGGAGCCAAACAGGTAGAAGGCGCAGCGATCACCGTAGTAACTCCAGCTTATCGCCGTCGAGATCGCGAATAGCAGTACGCTGACGAGCACGATCAGTCCGCCCCACGAACCGGGCAGCCCACGCTCGAAGCCGAGCTGAGTGAGCGGCGCCGCGCTCTCGACCGCCGGGCCGTATAGCGACGAATACGTCGTTCCGTCCTCGGCGGTGGCGGTTGCCGAGCCGGGCTCGATCCGACCAGAAAACGGGCGGGTCATTTCTGGGTCAGTAAAGAGCTCCAAGACCGCTACTTCGTGCCACGCGATCATCGCCTGCCCCGTCGTCGCGACCGGTTCGCCGTTCTGGACCTCAATCTCGGCCGGCGACCCCACGCTTTCGAAGCCGCCATCTTCGTTCTGGGCCACATACGACAGATCTCCGCCCGAGAGCGTGATCTCGGTCGGCACGGCCTCGCTCCAAACCCCTGTCGTGATGATGACCAATGCGGTCATCGTGCAGATCACGATCGTATCGATAAACGGCTCGAGCAGCGCCACGACGCCTTCGGATACGGGTTCATCCGTTTTGGCGGCAGCGTGAGCGATCGGGGCCGACCCTTGCCCGGCCTCGTTGCTGAACAGGCCTCGGCGGACACCCCACATCATCGTGACCAGGAACGCGCCCACCCCGGTCCCCGCAACGCCGGCTGTGGGATTGAACGCCTCGGTCAGAATGAGCTTGATGCTGGGCAGTATCGCACCCGCGTTGGTAAGCAGGATAAACAACGCTCCGGTCACGTAGATCGCGGCCATCACCGGAGCCATGACTCCAGTCACTTTGCCAATTCGAGTGATCCCGCCCAAGATCACCAACGCGACGACGCCCGCAGTCACGAAACCGGTGATCCATACTGGAATGCCGTACGTCGTCAGCATCGTGTCGGCAACGGTGTTGGCCTGAATCGCGTTGCCGGTGAAGAACGCCGTTATCCCCAGAATAAACGCAAAGAAGACCGCCAATGGCTTCCACTTCGCGCCCAGCCCGCGCTCGATGTAGTACATCGGCCCACCGGCGACGGTGCCCTCCCACTTATGGGCGTCCAGATCCGGCGCGGTGACCGACCGGAACTGCTGGGCCAGGGTCACTTCGGTGTACTTGGTCGCCATGCCCAGAAACGCCGTAACCCACATCCAGAAGACCGCTCCCGGTCCACCGAAGTGAATCGCGATCGCCACGCCGGCGATGTTGCCTATCCCGACAGTGGCCGATAACGCAGTGGTGAGTGCTTGGAAGTGGGATACGTCACCGGGCTCGTTCGGATCGTCGTACCTACCGCTCGTCACTGCAAACCCGTGACCGAGCCGGCGAATCTGCAGAAACCCCAGATAAATCGTCAGGTAGATGCCTACGCCGAGGAGTGCGATGACAACGAACGGTATTTTCTCCCCCTGAACCGGGATCCCCGACTCCCAAACGATGCCCCCGAGCACGTCGACCATACGTTGAAAGAATTCCATCTAGGCTCCTGGTCAGTTGAGTTCAGCCAACATGCAGCGGGCGCTGCCGCCACCATGCTTTTCGATCGTATCCAACGAAACCATAACAAAATCAGCGGACTTCTGAATCGCCAACCGTTGCGCATCGGTAAACGCCCGACCCGCACGGCTGGAGCCGACCACCAATCGATCACCGCTGGCGTTCTCGAGCTCCAATACGTTCCCGCAGAACTCGTGCATCTGAGCAAGCGTGATTTCGATCAACTCACGCCCCGACTGCTCGAGTCGCGCGCGCACGTCTTCGCGGCTCGACGTGTCTATCGCTTCAAGACAGACAACCGCGAAATCCGAGCCGAGACTCAGCACGACGTTGGTGTGATACACCACCCTTCCCTCCCTATCATGACTCGTGAACAAGACCGGCGTGACATCGAATAGCCGACACCACTCGTGCACCAAGTCGCTATGCGTGCGCGATGACTCGCTAGCATAAACGACTCGCTCACGATCATCGATCACGAGGCTTCCCGTTCCCTCGAGAAACTGGCCTCGTTCCTCCGCTGATGAGAGATCGATGATTTCATCGTATCGGTCGTTCAAATAAGCCACGATCTCCGGCCTTCTCTCGAGCCGGCGATTTTCGGCCTTCAGGGGATAGACGACAACGCGTCCATCCCGATGAGTGCTGAACCAATTGTTGGGAAAAGTCGCGTCCGGAGAGCCGTCCCGTTGGGCCGCGAATGTGACCACTTCGACGTTCCGCCCCAACAGGGCATCTCGGAACTCGCGAAACTCCGCCCTGGCACTGGTTTCGACGCTCTCACGCCAGCCTTCAGTCGCGGCGAGTTGAAAGGCGTTATCCCGTTGCGTCGCGGGGTTTGAAGCAAACCCGATCGGTTCGACCATGAGAACGCCACGCGCCGCCATGCGGGTCTCCGTCAGTCAAGGGGCTTTTATTTGTCAGCCGGCGGGCGCCAAGATAACCCATCCAGTGCCTGACAACAGGTGGCACGGACCCCAAGCCGCGCGATATCATTCACGTCTCACCAAACATGCCGTGCGAGAAATCGTTTATTGGGGAGGAGGTTCGATGCGAAGAGCGCTTCGGTGTCTCATAGTCGCGACGCCAATCGTCCTGGGTGGTTGTTCGGATGCAGGTGACGAGATGCGTGAAGCCCCGCCATCAGGGGCGGATTCGACCACCGTAGCATCAGCGAGAGCCACCGCCTTCGGTGAAGACGTCGGCCTTCGTGTCCTGCTCAGCGCCAACTCGTTCGAAAAGACGGTGACCCGAGCCGAGACGGCGGTTACTGACGAGGGGTTAACGCTATTCGCGCGAGTCGATCATGCTGATGCTGCGCGCAAAGCAGGGCTCGAGCTAGCACCGAGCACGGTACTGATCTTCGGGCGAGCAGAAGCTGGAACGCCGTTGATCGACGTAGCACCAACCGCGGCCATCGACCTGCCTGCCAAGCTGCTTATCTGGCAGGAAAAGAGCGACGGAGCCGACGGTGTCGTGCGAGTCGCATTCAACCAACCTGCGTACTTGGCTTGGCGACACGAGATACCAGCCGACACCGAATCGCTCGATGCCATCGGTGCAGCGGTCGCGCGGGTTGCCAATCAGGCGATCAAGCCTCGGTAGGATCCGAGATTCGCGCGCTAATAATGTAGTCGAGCTCAGGAAACTCTCGCTCCAAATAGGCATTGCCCTCAGCGTGAACGCGATCCTGCCGAGGGCCGCTTCCCCGCGGTGCCCCTTCACCGTAGCCCGAATACAGCTGATCGACGACATCCATCCCTAAAACGACCTCGCCGAGCGGCGAAAAGCCGAGCCCGTCGAGCTGCGAATTGTCACGGTAATTGATGAACAGCTGTGTGGTGCGGGTGCCTGGTCCCGAGGTAGCGAAGGTTATCGATCCACGACTGTTGCTGGCCACTACCGGATCGTCGGGGATCCGGGCCGTTCGCCACCTATCGCCCATCTTTGGGTCCGCTGCGATCCCGAACTGAGCCATAAAACCCTCGATGACCCTGAAGAACCGCGCCCCGTCAAAGAATTGCGCGACAACCAGCTCATGTAGCCGATCAGCCCCTATTGGAGCGAGCTCGCGGCGAACCTCGACCGAGAACGAGCCCTTTGTAGTCTCGAATTCAATCGTGTATGTATCGGCCGACTCTGACATAAGTCAGTAGTGGATCGCCCCTCCGTACACGGCGTGAGCGGCCTCGTGAACGCTCTCCGAGAGCGTCGGGTGGGCGTGGATCGTTTGAATGAGCTCGGCCACCGTGCCCTCCAACC
>CBDUCI010000139.1:0-6680 GCA_965365605.1 uncultured bacterium | reverse complement strand
GAGCGTGGCCGGAATTGGGTCAGCCTCGAGTGTCGTCCTTCCGGCATCCCGATCGGAAGCCGATCGATCGCACTGTCATCCAAATGGGTCGTGTCGGCGGTACACTGTAGGGCGATATTCGCCCACATGATAGGCAGGCTGAAGACCAGACGATCGCGGCCAACGCGCATTCTTCTCGTTACGCTGATAACCGCGCTCTGTGGTACGATGACCGGTTGCAACGATGAACAAGCGAATGACAAGCGGGTCGCGACGCCAGACTCAGCATCGGTAGCGTTTGTGGCTGCGCACTGGGAGAGGCCGATCCCGCCACAAGGACCACCACCCGATGGCTGGGCGCCGATAACCACTGACCTGTCACCACAAGCGTGCGCCACGTGTCACCCGGCTCAGTTTGGCGATTGGGAGACCAGCTTGCATGCGCACGCGTACTCTCCGGGACTCGAAGGCCAGCTTGTCCCGTGGTTCGAGTCATCCCCGGCATCGGTGGCGCAGTGCATGGTGTGCCATGGCCCACTTTCCGAACAATTACGCCAAATACAGGGGCCTGACGGCGGCTACGTTCAAAATGCGGACTACGAACCTGGTCTTGAACGCAGCGGTGTCGTCTGTGCGGCGTGTCACCTCCGCTCCTGGCAACGTCATGGCCCGCCGCGTCGCGACGGAACGACGACCCCGGCTCCAGCCGGAACACCGCACGCGGGTGCTATTCGGAACGCAGCGTTTGAATCGAGCCAGTTTTGTGGTGCCTGTCACCAGTTTGCGGAACCAGCACCAAACGGGAAATCGCTCGAGAACACACTCCGCGAGTGGGAGGCGACCGAGTTTGCCGTCGAGGGCGTAACCTGTCAGGCGTGCCACATGCCGGACCGGCGCCACTTGTGGCGCGGTATCCATGACCCTGAGATGACACGCTCGGGTGTGACACCCGAGTGGAAGGTTCAGGGCGATCCAGGTAGGGAGGGGTTTGAAGTTAGGCTCGCGCTTACCAACACCGGCACCGGGCACCATTTCCCAACCTACGTCACTCCGGCTGTCGACCTGGAGATCGCCTTTGTGAGCGTCAACGGTGATACGCTGGCTACCCGGCGGCGAACGCTGCAACGCGAGGTCTACTTCGACGGCTCGCAATGGATCGAGCGCGTGGATGATCGGATCCCCGCCGGTGAGACGCGGGCACTCGAATGGACCGGCGCAGCGCCGAGCGGTGCGACCAGGGTCGTGGGCCGCGTCATCGTGCGGCCGGATGCGTTTTACACGGCGATGTTCAACGGGTTGGTACCGCGGACCCCTGCCGATAGCCCCGCCCGACCGATTCTCGAGGCAGCTCTCGCCGCGGCCACCGAGAGCCCATACGTGTTGTTCGACTGGGACTCCGTTCTAGATACCGAGACCTGACCACCGGCCGCCGCCCACGGCACCACGGCGGGCTTGGCGATATAATCAAGCTCTGTTGCAGCGGTCTGCGGCAGGAACTTTCCACTAGAACCAAGCCAGGAGCTTGAATGCGGATAATCGTTGTCGGCGCCGGGGAAGTCGGATATCACCTCGCGGTGCGGCTCTCTGAGGAGCACGACGTGGTCGTGATCGAGCGCAACGCCGAGTTAGCAGGCCGCATTCAGTCGCAGCTCGATGTGCTTGTGGTGGAGGGCAACGGGGCCAGCCTGGCGATCCTCGAGAAGGCCGGAATCGAGAACACCGATCTGTTGCCGGCGGTCACCAACTTCGACGAGGCCAACCTGATTGCTTGCTTGATCGCTTCTCAATTCGACGTCGGGCTCAAGGTCGCAAGGGTCAGCAATCCGGAGTACTACGAGCGCCACGTCGTTCTCGGCGCCGAGAAGAGCGGGGCGGATCTGCTCATCAATCCCGAGAAAGAGTGCGCGCGGGAGATCTTGAACCTTCTGCTTCGCAGCGAGGCGCGGGAGGTGGTGGAGTTTGCGGACGGGAGGATCATTCTCCTAGGGTTAGCAGTGGAAGCCGGGGCGCCCGCCGCCGGACTCACTCTCAGCGAAATCGGTGAAAGGGTTGCCGGGGATCACTTCCTCACGCTGGCGATCGATAGGAACGGTACGTCGATCATCCCCGATGGCTCAACCAAGTTGTTGCCTGGCGACGAGATCTATCTCCTCGCTGAGACGCCGTATCTTGCAGATGCCTACAGGTTCCTCGGCCTCGAACGGAAGCAGGTTCGACACGTCATGCTGTTGGGTGGGGGGCGAGTGGGAACGAGTCTGGCGCAGTTGTTGGAGACCGAGGGGGTTCAGGTAACAATTATTGAACGGAGCCGGGCACGTTGCGTTAAGCTGGCGGAGCTGCTCAACTCCGCGCTCGTCTTGCACGGCGACGCCACGGACCTTGATCTGCTAGCCCAGGAGGGGGTCGCCGATACGGATGGGCTGGTTTCAATTACCAGCGAAGATGAGACCAACCTGCTGGCTTCTCTCCTCACCAAGGATATGGGTGCGCGCAAGGTGATTACGCTGCTCAAGCGGAGCGAGTACATCCCCTTGGTGACGAAGGTCGGGGTCGATTCCGCGGTCAGCCCGCGCCTTTCAACAGCGAACCGGATCCTCCAACACGTGCGCGGGGGAAAAATCCTCTCGATGGCGGTCATGGAGCGGAACCAGTCAGAAGCGATGGAAATCGAGATCGAACGCGGATCCCGAGCCGCTGGAAGGCGCGTGCGAGACCTCGATCTTCCCGACGGAGCCATTCTGGGCTCGGTGGAGCGCGAGGGAGAGATCATGATTCCAAGGGGTGACACCGAAATACGAGTCGGTGATCGAGTCGTCGTTTTCGCTCTACCAAAAGCCATCGGTCAGACCGCAGACTTCTTCGATTGATGCATGGTCGAGTCGTCCTGCACGTCGTCGGCTTGCTGACGGCGTTCGCGGGCCTCACCATGTTGGTGCCGGCGGCTGTTTCCTTTGCTTTCGGTGAGCCCGCCGCGATTCGACTTCTGGCGGCAAGCGGGATCACTGCAGCCGCCGGACTGATAGCTCTGCGATCAACGGGCCAAGTCGACGACATCTCGATACGTGACGGTTTTGCAATCGTCACGCTCGGCTGGCTCGCCGTGGCATTGTTCGGAAGTCTTCCGTATTTGCTCACCGGCGCCGTCCCGTCCTTCACTCGCGCTTTCTTCGAGTCGATGTCCGGTCTCACCACGACTGGTGCGACGATCGTGAGCAATATCGACGATCTGCCGCGAGGCCTCGTGCTGTGGCGCAGTCAAACGCAATGGATGGGCGGTATGGGGATTATCGTGCTGTCGGTAGCGATTATGCCGCTTTTGGGGGTGGGTGGGATGCAACTGCTTCAGGCCGAGATCCCGGGCCTGGCGCCTGATCGCCTGAGCCCCCGGGTGCGCCGTACGGCCGCACTGCTGTGGGGTGTTTACGTGGTACTGACCGGCGCCGAGGTGGTGCTCTTGTTGGTTGGTGGGATGACGGTCTTTGAAGCCGTCAACCACGCCATGGCGACGATGGCCACGGGTGGCTTCTCAACTCAGAATGGGTCGATTGGCGCCTTCGAGTCACCCTTCGTTCAATACGTGATCGCGATCTTTGTTGTGATGGCCGGTGTCAACTTTACCCTTCACTACAGTTGGATGACCGGCAATTCGCGAGTTGTGTTTAAAAACCGCGAGCTCAGGGTGTACTTGATGCTGATCGCGATCGCGACTTTTGCTCTGACCGCGTTGGTTTACGTGCCGGGCACAGTCAAAGGGCTCGAGGCGAGCTTTCGAGCAGGGTTCTTCCAGACGGCTTCGATCATGACGACCACCGGTTTTGGGACCCACAACTACGAGGACTGGATCGCCCCTGCCCAAGTCCTCATTCTGCTTCTCATGTTGATCGGCGGCTCGACTGGATCGACGGCCGGTTCCATCAAGGTGTTGCGCTACATGTTTGTAGCCAAGGAAGCCCGAGTCAGCCTTCGACGTCTGCTCCACCCGCATGGGGTTTTTGTCTACAAGCACGACGACAAGATCGTGTCTGACGACGTGCTTGCGAACGTCAGCGCGTTTCTACTGCTTTACTTGGCGGCGCTCGGTTTAGGGGTGTTTGCGTTGACCTTGATCGGGCTCGGCGTCGATACCGCGCTTGGCGCGACGGCGGCCACGTTGGGCAATGTCGGGCCGGGTTTCGGATTGGTGGGCCCAGCTGGAACGTACGCCCCACTGCCGGATGTGGCGCTGTGGGTGCTGGCATTCCTCATGCTCCTCGGGCGGTTGGAGCTGTTCACCGTGCTGGTGCTCTTCACGCGCGGATACTGGCGCTAACGAGCGGCGCCTGCACGATGGTCAGAATCGCGTTTGCGACATGGCGCGCGCAGCCTGGGGTCACCGCTGACGACCGATTGGCGATCGCGCCGCTCCGTGACAGAGGCATCGATGTCGAGTCGGTCCCATGGAGTTCAACGACCGCTGATTGGACGCAGTTTGATGCGGTTGTTCTCAGATCATGCTGGGATTACCACGTGCGCGTGCGGGCGTTTGTCGATTGGTTGGAGGGGCTTGAGGCGGACGGCGTGCGAGTCGTAAACGCCGCGCCGATCGTCCGCTGGAACCTGGATAAGCAGTATCTGCGCGAGCTCGAGCAGCGCGGTTTCCCGGTCGAGCCGACGGTCTGGGTAGAACGGGGTAGGTCGATAGAGCTACGCGCGTTGCTCGATCGTCAAGGGTGGGACGAAGCGGTGATAAAACCGGCCATCTCAGCTAGCGCCCACAACACGTGGCGCGTCACGCGCCTGAGCGGAGTGGACGATCAGGATCGGCTGGAAAGCATGCTCGATAGCGGCATGGTCATGGTACAGCGGCTGAATCCGGTCGTCCGGATCACCGGCGAATGGTCATTTGTTTTTTTTGGGGGTGAGTACAGCCATGCGGTCCTCAAGACGCCAGCGCCGCATGAGTATCGGATCCAAGAGAAGCTCGGCGGTCAGGTGTGTGCTACCGAGCCTGCGAGTCCCATGGTGGATCTCGCCAGACAGGTGATCCAAGCGCTCCCGGGGGAGGCGGTCTACGCGCGGGTGGACGGGATCGCCGATTCCAACCAACTGACAGTCATGGAAGTCGAGCTCATCGAACCGTCACTCTTCTTGGGTTATTCACCGGGTTCCCCGAGCCGCTTTGCGGATGGTTTAGCTGCAGCGCTGGGTGGCGGGAGATAATCGCGTCTAGGCTCCCCCGAGTCCTATCGATCACGATTTCGGCCGCGCTCTTTTCGGGGATGACTTTGCGGGCCCAGGCGATCAGCGGTGTTGTCGCCGAGGAGAGCTCGGGCGAGGGGTTGGCGGGGGCCGTCGTCCTGCTTTTCGATGACGAAGACACGGAACGCGGCGCGGTCTTGACCCGGCCCGACGGGCGGTTTGAAATCCAGGCCCCAGCGCCCGGCACATATCGTCTGCGAGTTGAGCGAATCGGGTACGCCAGCACGACTTCGGCCCCACTCACGGTGGACAGCGGTCAGCGGTTGGAAACGAGTCTTCGAGCACCGATCGCAGCGATCGAATTAGCCGGAATCGAGGTCGTCCTGGATCACGCCTGCGAAGTACGACCAGAAGCCAGCCGACATGTCGCCATCGTGTGGGAGGAGGCGCGCAAGGCGCTGGTTGCCGCTTATTTGACGCAGAATCAGCGCATCTACCGATTCGATCTCTCGGAATACCGGCGACTGCGCGATCCGCGCTCGTTCAGGATCGAGGACGAAGCGATATGGATCCGCTCGGATCGGCGCCCCGACAGCCCCTACGCCAGTCGCTCGGCACGAGAGTTCGCCCGGCATGGGTATGCCGATGTGTACGATGATCATGTTCAGTACTATGGTCCAGATGCGGCGGCGCTCGTTTCCAACTCGTTTCTCGATCGGCACTGTTTTCGGTTGATCGAAAAGCGCGGCCCGCAGGGGTTGTTGGGGATCGCTTTCTCGCCTCTGCAGGGGCACGAGAAGGTCGATATCGAGGGCATTGTGTGGGTCGACCGCACCTCGGGCGAGCTCGATCACCTGGAATTCAGCTACGTCGGTTTGCCGTGGCGTCATCGTGCCTCTGTGGCTACCGGTAGGATCGGTTTTCGGCGCCTCGTCGAAGGTGGTTGGATCGTAGAAAGTTGGTGGTTGAGGGCGCCGCTGTTCAGGGACTCCTTGGGGCACGGGCCGGTGGTTGGGATCAAGGAGGTGGGCGGCGAGGTGACCGGCATCAGGGGACCTGAGGTCCGAGCTGATTCCGACGACCGGTCGTAAACCTGTGGAGCCTAGGCGATTAGCCTATACCGGGCGGCCCCGATATTGCGAAATTCATGAGAATGTCCGATAGAAGCACATACATTGCGGGTTTGTCGACCGGCACCTCGCTGAGGTAATCGACGATGACCGAAACCTATCCAGCCTCTCAAACGAATGGTTGCGAACTAACCATTCTAATGCCTTGCCTGAACGAAGCCGAGACACTCCCCGTGTGCATCAAGAAAGCGAGTCGTTACCTGACCAGCCGCCGGATCGAAGGCGAGGTCTTGATCGCCGACAATGGTAGCACCGATGGATCGAGGGAGATCGCGGAAGGTCTCGGAGCGCGGGTCATCGCGGTCGAAGAACAGGGTTACGGCAACGCGTTGATCGCCGGCATCGAGGAGGCACAAGGCCGATATGTAATCATGGGAGACGCCGATGACAGCT
>CBDUCI010000138.1:0-6787 GCA_965365605.1 uncultured bacterium | reverse complement strand
CGGATATACTCGACGATTGCATCGGCGGATGCAGTATCGGTGCGGCCCGAAGCGACCACCGACACGTGTCCTCCGAAGATCTTTTCGAGCGAGCGCTCACAGACCCCCTGCACCGTCTCGGCGTCGGATTGCCTCTGCCATCCACGGTACCCGGTGCCGTCGTATTGGAGCACACCTTTCAGGCGCTTCGACATGCGATCGTCCAGGTAAAGCAGAAAATTATCGGCGTTGTTGTTGAGAAGCAATTTCTGTGGCGTGTTTGACACGTCGCGCGGCCGGTCACTACGCTTGGTCGCCGTGCGATTGAAACTCCACACCCAGATTCTTCTCGGGCTCGTCCTTGGCGCGGTCGCCGGTGTGCTCATCGGTCCCCCCATTGCGATCATCAAGCCGATCGGCGACGCGTTCATCAAGCTGATAACAATGATCGTAGTTCCGCTCGTTTTCGCGTCGATCCTGCTGGGCGTGGCGAGCCTCGGTGACCTAGCGAAACTCGGGCGGATCGGGATCAAGACGATCAGCTACTACCTGGCGACAACTTCGATCGCAATCACTATCGGATTGCTGTTGGCAAACATCGTCAGGCCGGGCTCGCGACTAGACCCGACAATCAAGGATCGGTTGTTGACCGATTTTTCGGGTGTCGCCGAAGTCAACATCGAGCGGCTGGGCGACAAACCCGGCGTGATAGACACGCTGCTCGACATCATTCCTACCAATCCAGTCGAATCATTGGCCCAAGCCAACATGCTGCAGGTCATTTTCTTCGCCCTTATTCTGGGTGTCGTCCTGACGCAGCTCGATAAGAAACACGTCACACCAATCGTGGCGTTGGCCGAGGGCATCAACGAGGCGATGATCAAGCTCGTCCACCTGGTCATGAAGATCGCGCCCTATGGCGTTTTTGCCTTGATCGCCGCCATCGTCGGACAGTACGGCATCGGCATACTCCAGACCCTGTTTGTTTACTCAGCGGTGGTCATCGTCGGGCTGCTCATCCACGCCGGTGTCATCTATCCGACCGCGGTCCGATTCCTGGGCGGGATGAATCCGGTTCACTTCTTCAAGGGAATCGCGCCCGCGCAACTGGTTGCGTTTAGCACGTCGTCATCGAACGTCACCCTACCAGTGACGATGGAGTGCGCCGAAGAGAACCTGGGAGTTGGAGACGAGGTATCGGCGTTCGTGCTCCCACTTGGTGCCACGATCAACATGGACGGCACCGCCCTCTATCAGGGCGCCGCCACGATCTTTATCGGGCAGGTCTATGGGCTCGAGCTCTCGATCACCCAACAGCTGCTCGTGGTACTGACCGCGACGCTGGCTTCGATCGGTGCGGCGGGGGTACCGGGAGTGGGAATGATCACGTTGGCGTTGGTTCTACGTACCGTGGGGATCCCGCTCGAGGGTATCGCGCTGATCCTCGGGGTCGATCGGATCCTCGATATGTGCCGAACAGCGGTCAACGTCACCGGCGATTCATCGTGTGCGGTAGTCGTCGCTGCCTCTGAGGGCGACTTGGCAGCGATACCACCGATCGCGCCCGGCGGTGAAGAACCGGTTTGGACCTCAGAGACCAAGGTCTGACCGACCGGTCAGTACTTCCGCAGTATCCCGATCGCTACGCCTTGAATCTCGACCCGATCAGCCTCTAACTCAATCGGTTCCAACTGCTCGTTCGCGGGCTGCAGCATGACAGTGCGGTTTGGACCACGAAAGAACGTCTTGAACGTGGCATTCTCGCCGTCGATGAGCGCAACTACACGCTCTCCGTCGCGCGCGGTTTGGCGTCGCTCGACGATAAGGTAGTCACCATCCTGAACCTGCTCATCGATCATCGAGTCGCCGCGAACACGCAGCACGAACGTCTCGCCGCGTCCCAACAAGTGCTCGGGGATGGCGATCGTGTCCTCGGTTTGTATCGCCTCGAGTGGCTCGCCGGCGGCGACTTGGCCAAGCAACGGCAGTTCGATCGCCGCGGCAGACCCCGGGGGGGTCAGCTCGAGCGCCCGACTCCGGTGCGCGTCACGCTTCAGGATCCCTTTGGCCTCCAAGTTGCGAATGTGCTCGTGGACGGTGGCCACCGAGGAGAGACCGAACTCGGACGCGATCTCTTCGAGGCTCGGAGCGTATCCATGCTCCTCCAGAAATGACTGGATGTAGTCATATATTTCACGTTGGCGCTTGGTTAGGTTCATGCGTCGACCTCACGGCTGGTGGTAAATGCCGGTAGCAAGATTACCGAATAAATCCCGAAAGTCAAGCCTGTGACAAACGAGTCGCTCACCGCCAGAATCAGCTCGCCCCATGCGCAGGCCGCGGCCGAGCTCATGAACGAGCTCGTGCGCGTCTTTATGGTTCGGCGCCTCTACGATCCGGGGCATCCGCAGCGTCTCGAAACCGAATCGGCTGCCACCGCACGAATCGACGAACTGCTCAACACCTTCGGTCCGCTCGAGCTGGAGATAAGGGAGGACACCTTCAAGTGGCTCGACGAGATCGTCTATCAACGCCCGACGGGCACGGATTCGCTGGCCTTTCTCATGTACCGCGAGGGATTGCGAAAGCTCGCCTTCTATCCCGGACTCGTGGAGGACGAGTTGGCGATCTTCCTCGACAACGTCGCCGCCTCGGCTACAGCGGGATTTGAATCCGAGCTGATCGCGCGCCTGTGGGAGGAGCGGCTGCTGCACATCCGGTATTCGTATGTCGAGCGGCTCGCGGATCGCGAGTGGGTGCCGGCCAAGCCCGAGCTGGTTCCCGACGTGGGCTCGGATGAGGAAGTGCCGACGCTCGAGCTGGACGACGATGACCGAATCGACATCACCCGTCTTCCGTTGATTCACGAGAGTGAGCCGAACTTGTATCGGCTCGATGATGAAGACATGGCGTACCTCGAGCAGCAGCTGCACCGCGAGCACGAACGTGGTGCCCTCACCCAGGTCTTGAGCTGTATGCGCGAGCTTGTTCTCAATCCACCTCACGAGGACCCAACCCCAATTTTCGAAGCCCTCAACGAGATTCAGCAGGGGTTGCTCGAGCGTAACGAGTTCGAAGCTGTGCAGGAGATGTACGCGCTTTTCCAACCCTGCCTAGAAGAGGGCAGAGCCGACGCCCGGGCCGTGGAAAGCTTTGGGCAGATGCGTGCCGCGTCACTTGGGCCGAGAGTTCTGGAACAACTCAGCGCTCGACTAGAGGCGGGTCAGATGACGGACGATGATGTTTCAGCCTACTGTCGAACATTTGGTGCTCGGAACGTGTCCGCACTGTTGGCTGGATTGCCAGATTTCAAGCGTCTCTGTCAGCGTCCGATTCTAGCCGAAGCATTTGTCGAGTTGGCCGAGTCAGACCCGGATGCACTGGTGGCGTCGATGGAGGGAAGCGATCACAGCGCAGCCAGGTCGGCCGCGTATCTCGCCGGTTTGATGTGCGATCAACGCCTAATCGAGCCGCTGGGGAAGATGTTGGCCAGACGTGAATCGAAGCTGAGGCGCGAAGCTCTGCTGGCACTCAAGGTATTTGAACACCCTCGCGCCATCGAGCTGATCGCCGAGAGCATCGACGACAGCGATCCAGCGATTCGCCTCTACGCTCTGCGACATGTGATCGGCCATCGCTATACGCTCGCTCTCAAGCGCGTTGCTTCGATGATCAACTCACGTGAGCTGTCGGATCGGTCGTCGGCCGAGCGGCGACTGCTCTTTGAGGCCTACGGTACGCTCGGTGGCTCGACCGTCGTCGACTCCTTGTCGCGGCGCTTGAGACGGCGTGGCGGCTTTTTCCGCCGTGTGGACCCAGAAGGGGCGTTCAACGCCGCCGTCGGGCTACTCGCCACTCAAACGGTTACCGGCCGCGAGATCCTCCAACAGGCAAGCGAATCCGGTAACCCGCATGTCCGACAGGCAGCCAGAAGGGCGCTGGACGGCGACCCGGAAAAGGTAGGTCAGCGACCGTGAGCGTAAGCCCGGTCATTCACGCCCGTCACGGGCTCGGCACCGAGCTGGTTCAGGACCTCTGGGTCGCTTTCCGCTCAGCACAGCTCTATGAGCCCACCAACGAGACGCTCAAATCAGCGGGGCAGAAGCTGGTGGCCTGCATTCGGTCGCTGCATGAGCTCGACCAAGCGGCAAAGCTCGAGGTCGGCGATGACATCATCGAGGTCAACGGCGTCCGCGTGCGCATGGAGCTGCATACCTACGAGCTGTATTCGAAACTGCGAACATTCGTGGATGAGCTAGGGATCGGCGGATTCGAGTGGACGGCGCTATTCGACCCTGACGAGGCTGCGGACTTTGCGACGGTGGTTGGCCGCTACACGACCAACGGCGGTCGCGAGCACGTAACTCTCGGGGCGCGCCTGACCGAAGCTGGGATTCAGAACGTAACGGTGCTCGCCCGCGGTGGTGAGATCGTGCACGATCCATTCGCAGAGGCCGACTCCCTCACGAAGGAGCGCGTTGGTGTTACGTATAGGATGGGCGTCGCGGTCGTTCGGGACTTGCTCGAGAGCCAACGCGAGGGCCGTTTACCGCCGCGATACCGAATCCGGCGCGCTGTGCAGTCGATTGTCGATGAGGTTCTGACCGAGCAGATGCTGATCCTCGGGATGACCTGCCTTCGCGACTACGACGAACCCACGTTCACGCACTCCGTCAATGTGTGCATCCTGTCCGTGTCCTTAGGTCACAAGATTGGATTGCCTCGGCTCGAACTCTATAAGCTCGGATTGGCTGCCTTGCTGCACGACATCGGAAAAGTCGATGTCCCCAAGGACGTGCTCAACAAGGCCGGCAGCCTCACCGACGAGGAATGGAGCGTCATGCAGCGCCACACGACGTACGGGGCGTGGCGGCTGGTCGCGGAACGCGCCCCTGGCACAATCCCAGCCCACGAAATGTTGGTCGCCTTCGAGCACCATCTCAACATCGACCTGTCCGGTTACCCGAAGCTCTTCACCCCGCGCGAGCTTTCGTTCTATTCCAAGATCGTTGGGATCGCCGACGCCTTTGATGCCGGAACCACACCGCGCGTTTACAAGACCGACCCGATCACCCCGGCTCGCATGGTCGAGATCCTCGAAGAGCAAAGTGGAACCCGTTTCGATCCGGTCTTGGTCAAGGCGTTCATCAGTGTGCTCGGCATCGTCCCCGTTGGGTCGATGTGTTTGCTCGACACGGGTGAAGTCGCAATCGTGATGACTCCGGATCCTAGCGCGAAGAACCTCCGTCGACCCAGGGTTCGACTGATAGCGGCAGCCGATGGGGTTCGCGTCGATGGGCCGGAAGTGAGCTTGACGGAGCAGGACGATGCCGGACGGTATTCGAGATCCATCGTCAAGGTACTCGATCCTGATAAGTACGGGATAGACATACCGAGCCACTTCGCCGAAGCCTGATGCATGAGCGCCAGTCGGCACTAGCCAAACGATAGAATCAAGAGCACGCTGGACGAGGGCCAAAAGGGACCGGTAGATTGGCGCTCTTCATGGCACAGCGGTTCGCGCTCAGCACTTCCTTCTCCGATGTCAGCCGTCAGCTCGATCGACTGGCCGAACGGGATCTGGGCGTCGAGATCACGCTCTACGACACCGAGTGGCTGCTCAATCTGGATAAGACCACGGGGGTCAGAAAACTCGGCGACGAGCTGGCCCAGCGCGGGGTGGAGGTTTCGGTCCACGCCCCGATCTTCGACCTCAACCCAGGCAGTCTCGACCCAGTCATCCGAAAACACACACGCCTGTGCTGGGAGCGCACGATCGGCGTGGCCGGCGCGTTGGGGGCTCGACACGCCAACTTCCATACCGGGTACTTGCCACTGCTGCCAGAGTCAACACTCCCGGGATGGATGGCGCTCAGCCTGGCGGTTTGGGAGCGGCTCGTCGGCCTCGCAGCAGATGCCGGCATTATGTTGTTGTTTGAAAATATGTTCGAGCCGACACCTCGTGTGTTACTTGATATCCGAGATCAGCTTGACGCCCGCCACGTTGGTTTTACCCTCGACGTTGCCCACGTTCACATCTTTGGAACCGCAGCGCTCGATACGTGGTGGCGAGAGCTCGGGACCGACATCCGCGAGGTCCACCTGCATGACACAGACACCTTCTCCGACGATCATCTACTGCTCGGCGATGGGGCGATCGATTGGAAAACCGTGTTTGAGAATCTGTTCCGCCACGCGCCCGACGCTATCAAGGTGATCGAAATGCCGGTCGAAGCCGGTCTGCAAAGCCTGGCTCGAATACGTGCCGGCGGATACAGCGATATCCAGCTGGAGCTGCTGTGAACACAAACCAAGCTCGATGGTGGGCGGTCCTGGGGGTCGCAAGCGCAATCGCTCTAGCCGCTAGCCCGGCGCCTGATCGTGCGCGCGAACGGGTTATCATCCGGTTGGCGGATCCGATCGGAGCGCGAGCCAACCTCCTGGCGGATGTCCGGAGAAGGGGCGTAACGCTCGACCTTCGCCACCAGCGAGCGATCGTTGGACTCAAGGCGATTCATGCCCGCTCGGCTACCGCAGCTCGACAACCGATCGAAGAAGCGACGCGGGCCGGTGCGCTGGTGGAGATCGATCGGCTGTGGCTCATCAATGGTGTCGTCGCCGAGCTGGACCCCGAGTGGCGAGCGCGACTCGAGGCCCACCCGGCGATCGCCGAGATCGTGCCCGATCGACGCCTGACGTTGGGCGGAGATTCTCGCTCCACGCCAGCCGAAACCGATCGGCTATCGGTACCGGAAGAGCAGCTCGAACAACTCAACGTTCCCCAGGTTTGGGCCCAGGGTGTGACCGG
>CBDUCI010000137.1:0-6827 GCA_965365605.1 uncultured bacterium | reverse complement strand
GAGCACGAGTGGGTCGTCGTCGACGACCCGTCGCTGACCTCCGGCGCCTGGGAGCGGGTCGTGCCCGTCGGCTCGTTCGACCCGGCGGGCAGCGTGGAGCGATACCCGCTCAGCGCAGCGCGTACGAGCTCGCTCGCGTCCACCGGTCGCCCGTTTACGAAAACGAACTGTCGTCGTCGCCCCGCGCCGGCTGCCGCCGCCCGCTGCACCAGCCCGTGAACCGTAACCTCCGACGCACTGTCGCCTAGCGGGAGCAGCGTGTTGACATAGGCCGGCCCATGCAAAGCAGTAAGTCGCTCCGGCAATGTGCGTGCGGGGGGGAGATCGAGGACATCACGCCGGCCATGCGTTACCCGCCAACCCACCTCGAGGCGGGCGAGCGCGAGTTCGAGCATTCGCCGTACGTTGTTCGCTTGCTCAGTGCTGTGAGTTTTGAGGAACTTGCGTCTCGCAGGTGTGTTGAAGAACAACCCCCGCACGTCGACGGTCGTACCGCGACCCCGGGCGATCGGCTCAACGACCGCGATCTCACCACCGTCGACGCGAATCCGGGTCGCCTCGCCACTACCCTCGGGTGCGGTTTCGAGCGTCACCCGGCTCACTGCAGCGATCGACGGCAGCGCTTCGCCACGGAAGCCCAGCGTCTCGATCCGATCGAGATCCGCAGCAGCATTGATCTTGCTGGTGGCGTGGCGCTCAAACGCTTGCACCGCGTCGTCGCGATCCATGCCAAGGCCGTCGTCCGCCACGGTGATCCTCTCGAGCCCTGCCGATTCGAGCGCGATCTCGATTCGGGATGCACCCGCATCGAGTGCATTATCGACGAGTTCCTTGACCACCGATGATGGCCGTTCAACCACCTCTCCAGCGGCGATCTTGTTTACGACGCCCTCGGGGAGAACGTGTACGTGGGCCATCACGACATCCTGAAATATGGAGAGCTCTATCGGAGAATCGAATCTAGCCGGCCGAGCCGATCCACAGCCACCCAACCGGCGGGGAGACCCGGCGCCTGAATGCGCGCGGTTCCATCGTCCGTCTCGAGCAATCTAACCACGCTGCCTTCCGCGACGGCTGCGATCGGCGGACCGCCCGGTTCCGCCGACAGCGCCAATGTTTCTAGCGCCATCGCTTGATTCTTTGGCGCGAGCACCAAACCGTGGCCCACGGCCACGATACCGATCGCGATGGCGACCACGACAGTTACAACCGCCATTCGGCTCGCCCGCCGGTGACGCCGAGCCAGTATAAAGAACCCAACGCTTACTGTGCTCGCAGCCAGAAGCAGTGTCAGCAGTTCGTCCAGGCGGACCCAACCCAAGATCGCGGTCATCCGCGAGCGGCCGCCGGGTGGATCCCCGAGCTCTGAGCGCAGTCGTTCCACGTCACGCCGCATCGCGCGATCCCGCGGTGCCAACTCGAGAGCGTGCTGATAGCGGAGCAGCGCTTCGCCGCGGTCTCCACGTCGCCAGAGCGCTGCCGCCAAGTTGGCTTCAAGGTTCGGGTCCGCGTGCACCTCGAGGAGCTCCCGATATACTTCCACGGCATCGTCGAAGGCACCCCCGCGGTACGCCCGGTTCGCCTCCTCCCAACGGATCAGCGGATCCGGGTCGTTTTGAGCCAGACCGCTGGGCGCTGGAAGCAAGACCAACATCAGCAGTGTCAACGTGCCCGCCGCTCGCCGGCCGGAGGCGCTGCGATCGACACGCAGGGTCGCGATGAGCAGCTCGAGCGCTCGAGCTGCGTCCACCGCCGCCCCACCACCGTAAGCAGTCGCTTCGAGCGCCGCTCGAGCCTCGGAAGCGGCCGCTGTTGCGCTCTCTGGCCAAGTCCCCTTCCACGCTAGTCGTGTCGCGTCGAGCGCTGCGATCGCTCGTTGCACCGCACCCGACTCTCCGTCAACGATCGCCTGTTGCGCGTGCTCCAGATCATCGATCGCCTCGCGCCAGCCGACACCGCGTCGCTTGCGACGACTCATCCGGCCTGCCGCAACCGCTCCCAACCACGCTAGCCACGGGGCTGCGAGCGCAAACCAGTAGTCCACCCGACCGGCGAGCCCGCGAGGCCACGGCGTCTGGGGTCGCCGTGGCGGTCTCAGCGTGGGTCCCGCCGGTTTTGGCTCTCGAGCCGCCGCAGGGGCCGACGATGATGGCACGACCTCTATCTCGCCCAGCGATAACGTATCCACCTCATACGTGCCTGCCTCGGGATCGAAGTACGCGATTCGAGCTACGCCCAAGTCGAGGTGACCCGCCATTTGCGGCGACAATAAATAACGAAAGCGGGCCTCACCGGTCACCGTTCGACGCACGATCTCGGTCTCGGTTTCGACGGTCGGGTGTCGCACGACGACATCCGGCCACGCCGGTAGGACCGGTGCGCCGATCGCCGTCGGATTGCCTACGCCGCTCACCGTGAGCTCGAGCTCAATCGGCACCCCAGCAGGAGTCGTCGATCGCCCGATTTCCCCCTCCAACGTGTACCGACCGACCGCACCGTCGAAACCAGCCGGTGCTTTGCTCGGCAATGCTTCGGCGGTCACAATCAACGGGTCCGTTTCCAACGTCCGGGCGCCCCTCTGCCGCCACCATTCCCGGGGGTCGGGTTCGACGATACGCACCGACGCCGAGCGGATCTCGTGTCGGCCAGCGGTCAGTGGAAACAAGGCGTAGTGAAAGCGTTGTACTCGATAGGTCCGCCCGCCGACCAGCTCGGTGCTGAGAATCGGTTCGGGGTCGAGTTCGATACGCCAGAATCCGGGCGTGTCGGGTGGATCGTAGTCCGGGCTTTCTGCCAGCGGCACTCGCGGATCGTGGTAGAAAGCAAACATCAACGTCAACTGTTCACCAACGTAAGCATGATCGCGATCGACCCGTGCGGTGACAAAGAACGGTGGTGGCCCTCCGTCGGGCTCACCTTCACGTCGCCCTAAGCGCCACCCATCGCCCCGATCGATGACCTCCAAATCCAGTGCCGAGGTGACCAGCGAACGATCACCGACGGCGATCTCGAGGGGTGGAATGCGCATCGTGCCAGCATCCAGGGGTTGGAGCGTGAAGCGGTGCACGATGACGCGCCGCACACGGGTTCCTACCACCTGCACCTGAGATGCGCGACTCCGGCCAACAACGACCGCCGGAAGTGGAGGCAGATCGGGCTCCTCTACCGGGGTCGAGAGACCGGGCGGTTCGATCTCGATCACCAGATCCACGGTCTCACCCAGCGAGATCTGCGACGACTCAAGCCGCGCTCTAACCGCAGCCGAGGCCTCACCCTGGGCCGCGGAGTCCGTTGCTCCCCCGAGACTCGCAGCCAACAGCCAGGCGCCAGCGACAACCGATCGTGAGCTCACCAGGCGGGTCGATCCGATCGACGAGCTTGCTCGTCGCCCTGGCCGCGGGCCAGCGCCTCACGCTCCTGCGCCGCGAGCGCGTCGAGCAGCCGTTCGGCCTCGCCACGCGTCATGTTTCGTGGTGATCCGGCTCCACCACTCGACGGCGGTTGCATGCCGCGGCCACCGCCACCGGGGCCACCGCCGGCTCCTCCGCCGCCACCGGTCGCACCACCACCACCACCGCCGGCCGCTTGATCCCGGCGCCGGAGCGCGAGCTCGAGATTGTGCTTGGCATCCATGTCCTCGGGGTTGCGCAGCAAAGCCTCACGGTACGCCGCCACCGTGCTGTCCCAATACCGCTGGCTATCGTCCGGATTGGCGGCGTCCACCTCTTCGGCGATCCGAAACCGTCCATTGCCGGAGTTGTACCACGCCTCGGCAGCGCGACCACGAGTGCCGGCGGTGCGAGCCGCTACTGCGTGACTGGCGGTCGCCTCCCGGTACTCGCCGAGCCGGTAAGCCGCGTTGCCGCGGTTGTAAGCATCCTCCGGCTTAGCATCTGGTGCGCGGTCGATCTGACGCCACGTGGTGAGCGCGTCGCTGTATCGACCCTCCTCGTACATCTCCTCGGGTCCGCTGGCCCGGCCCATCGCCAGCGCCAGCACCGCCGCCACCATCACGGTCGCCGGCTTGACCCGCCAACCGATCGCGCCGAACCCGAGCAACGTCTCCAACCCGAGGGCGATCAACGCAATAAGCAGCGGCCACCGATAACGATCGGCGCGTCGTTGGGACTCCCGACCGATCGAACGACCAGTATCCAGCGCCTGCAATCGACCGATCAGCGAGGGCAACTCCCCATCACCCTCCTCGAGCGCTACAAACCGCCCACCGGTCTCGTCGGCGATGCGCTCTAGCTTCTCCCTATCCAGACGTGAAATGACCGGCTGGCCCCGGTCCTCGACCCAACGACCCGGGCCAACTGGTATCCGAGAGCCATCGTCGGTGCCGATTCCGATCACGTTGATCTCGATTCCGCGGCCGCGTGCGGAGCGTGCAACCGACTCCAACCCACCGCTGTGATCCTCGCCATCGGATAGCAAGACGACCGTTCGCCCCGGTGCGTTGTCGGGTGGAAAAGCATCCAGTGCGGATCCGAGGGCGCGACCCAGATCCGTGCTCGGGTCACTGACCCAGTCCGGACCGACCGATGACAAATAGAGATCGATCGCCGCCGCGTCGCGTGTCAACGGAACGACGAGCGCGGCCTCTCCGGCGAAGATCGCCAACCCACTCTCCGCCGTTGGCAGGGTCGCCAGTATTTGTCGGATGGCGAGCTTCGCCCGCTCGAGGCGATTCGGCTCGACGTCGGTAGCCAACATGGAGCGCGAAACGTCGAGCGCAAACACGACTTCCTGCCCCACCGGTAGGGGTGCGACACGCTCGGTGCCCCAGCGAGGTCCGGCCACCGCTAAAACCAGCGCCGTCAGCGATAATACGAGCAACACCCCGCGCACCTGTCGACGCCGGGCAGGTAGCGGTTGTGTTCGACCTCGAACAGGGGCCTCGGAGAACGCGTCGAGCGCTCGCCGACGTCGACCAAACGACCAGATGATGGTTGCGATCACGACCGGCACCAGCATCAGTCCCATCAACCACTCGGGTCGTGACCAATCGACCGCGTCAAACATCACGGAAGCCTCCGGAACAGGGTCGCGCGCAGCGCACCCTCGAGCATCACCAAACCCAGTGTAGGAATCAGGAGCCATAGGTATCGATCGAGACGCACGACCGGGCGACGACCTGTCAACGGTGAACGCTCGAGCCGATCGATCTCGGCATACACCTGATTCAGCGCTTCGGGATCGGTGGCCCGGTAGTATCGCCCTCCGGTCCGCGCGGCGATCTGTTGCAGCGTTTCCTCGTCTATGCGCACGATGACACGGACGTAGCGCCGCCCGAAACGCGGATCTTCCAGTAAATAGGGCGCTTCCCCGGTCGTGCCCACACCGATGGTGTAGACGCGTACACCGAGGGCGCGTGCGGTTTCAGCAGCCGTGAGGGGATCCACTTGGCCAGCGTTGTTTACACCATCGGTCAGCAGGATCGCGACTTTGCTGCGAGCATCCGAGGCACGGAGACGGTTGACCGACGTGGCGAGCGCGGTTCCGATGGCGGTTCCCTCGGCGAGGCCGCCAATTCTCACCCGGCCGATCGCTTCGGCGAGTGCGCCGTGATCGAGCGTCAGCGGTGTCTGAGTTACCGCTTGCCCGGCAAACGTCACCAACCCGATGCGGTCTGACGAACGACCGCCGATGAAATCAGCGGCTGCCTGCTTGGCTACTTCGAGCCGATTCCGGGGCTGGAAGTCCTCGGCCTTCATGCTGCCTGAAGCGTCGATCGCCATTACGATGTCGACGCCCGACGTCGTGAGCGGCTTTCCCGCAGCCAACTCCTGAGGTCGCGCCATCGCGACCACGCAGCCGATGAATGCTAGCGTCCGCAGTAGAGACGGCACCGCCCTCAATTGTTGTCGCCAGCTCTGCGGCAATTCACCAACCGTCGCCAGAGCGGGCAGGACGAGTGCCCGCCGGCGGTTCCGACGTTGCCAGTACCAAGCCAGCGGTACGACCAGCAGGAGCAACAGCCACGCGGGGCTGGCGAGCGTCCAATTCCCAAGGCTCAAGGGTACGGGGGTCACGACGCCGCCTCCTCCGCCTCCGGGATATCGGGGGGGTGCCGCGTCTGTTCGAGCCGATCGACGCATTCGAGTCCGGCGCGCGCCATCGGTGGCACTTCTCCTGGTTCGGGCGCGAGACGTGCGAACTTGACCAGATCGACGGCCGAGAGCAACGAAGCCAGCGCGGGACGAGCCGATTGCCAACGCTCGGGCAGTGTGGGCAAGAGCTCAAACGTCGTCCGCTCTCTGGCCCGCACCGCCCACCCATCGGTCAAGTACGCGCGCACGGCTTCGCCGATCTCTGCGGCTGCCGCGATACGCCGGCCGGGAGTTGGTGGTTCCGTCTGTAACGACTCAAGTCGCCGTCGCGCGATCTGGTAAGCGTCGGGGCGCACCTGCGGTGGCTCGTCGACACGATCGCGTCGACGCCACCACCACCAAGCCAACAGCGCGAGTGCGATGACCAGAGCCAACAGAATCCAGAACCACAGCGGGATTCCGCCACCGACCCATAGCGGCTTGATATCCGCCAACAGCGTGTCTCCAGGCGCCAACACGGAAGCCACTTGTATCGTGTCAGCATAAACAGGCACGCGCAGTGTGTCGCCATCGGCTGTCGCCACACCGGCCTCGACGGTTGGCAACACGAACGATCCGGGACGAAACAGCGCCACCCTGAGTCTCAGCTGACCGTCTTGGCGAGCGCTCTCCAGCACCGCGAGCTCGGGGTGCTCGCCGTACGCCTCGACAAGCGTCTCGGGCAACAAGTAGTGTCCCCCGGGGCCGCTGGTCTGGACGGTGACCCAGACCGCG
>CBDUCI010000136.1:0-6879 GCA_965365605.1 uncultured bacterium | reverse complement strand
ATCGATGCGACGAGCTCAGCGACCCGCTGCGCGGGGTGATCGACACCTCCGATGGGCCGGTCATCGGGCTCGATCGGCTCGAAGAGGGAGTCGTCGAGGTGGCGGGCCGGCGTGACGCGGAGCCGGTGAGGGTAGCAGCGGACGAAGTCGCCAAGCACCTGCGTGAACGGATCGAGCCAGCGCGCCACGGCAGTGACTGATGCCATCGAGACCGCTGATGCGCTCGCAGTGGCCAGAGAAGCAGCTGCCGACGCGGTCGCAGTGTTGCGGGCGGCGAGCGATTCAGCTCGCCAGCACCTCGTCACTGACAAGCAACCGCGGGACTTTGTCACGGCTGTCGATCACGCTGCCGAAGAAACGATCGTAGGGCGGATCCAGCGAGCGTTCCCCGACCATGCGGTGATGGCCGAGGAGTCCGGCGAGCGATCAGGTACAACCACTTACAAGTGGGTAATCGACCCGCTCGACGGGACGACGAACTTCATGCACGGTTTTCCTATGTATGCTGTATCGATCGCACTTCTCGAGCGCGACGCCCCCCAGGTGGGCATCGTCGTTGACCCGGTTCGCGGTGAGTGGTTCACGGCTTGCGCTGGGGAGGGCGCGCGGCTCGATGGCGGTCGCCCCGACGACTCCCGTCCGATTCGAGTGGCAGACTCACCGCGGCTCGACCGCCGACTTGTAGCGACCGGGTTCCCGTTTCGACATCCAGAGCAAATCGATCGATACCTGGCGGCGTTCGCGGTCCTTTTCGAGAACGTCGGCGACATGCGCCGAGCAGGCTCGGCGGCGCTCGACTTGGCATACTTGGCTGCGGGCAGGGTCGACGGTTTTTGGGAGCTCGGGCTTAACTTGTGGGACATAGCGGCCGGGGAGCTGCTGATCGCCGAGGCGGGCGGGGTCGTGACCGATTGGAGCGGTGCAGACAGACATCGAGAGACGGGTTGGATCGCAGCCGGCAGCCCCGATGTTCACGGCGCGCTGATCGAAGCGCTGGCGACATTTGCAGCATGAGCTACTGGTAATGATGAGTGAAAAGCGGCGCATCCGGGTCGGGGTCCTATTCGGCGGGCGATCGAGCGAGCATGAAGTGAGTCTTATGTCGGCGCGGTCGGTGCTGGACGCTTTAGATCGCGACAAGTACGAGATCGTCCAGATCGGGATCACGAAGCAGGGCCAATGGTTGATCGCTCGCGACGCGGTCGATCGGTTGATCGAAAGCGCTGGAACGACCGGAGCGCTTGAGGGAGATATCGAGGGGACAGCACCAGTGACCTTGCTCGCCGAGCCAGGACGCGGCGGGGAGCTGGTCCCGGCGGAGATCGACGTTGCGCTGCCGGTGAAGGCACGACTTGACCGACCGCTCGACGTGATCTTTCCGTTGATCCACGGTCAATCAGGCGAGGACGGTGCGCTGCAGGGATTGCTCGAGCTTGGCGGTGTGGCGTACGTCGGCGCGGGCGTGTTGGGAAGCGCCGTGGGCATGGACAAGGCGATCGCCAAGGCGATCTGGCACGCGGGTGGCATACCGATCAGACCCCACCTTGTCTTCAAGGTGTCGGAATGGCGATCCGATGCGGCGCGGCTGAAGGGCGAGGTGGCCTCCCAGATCGGGTTTCCGTGTTTCGTTAAGCCGGCGAACAGCGGGTCGTCGATCGGCATCAGCAAGGTTCACGCTTTGGAGGAGCTCGAGGCGGCGATCGAGGCGGCTTTTCAGTACGATGTGAAGCTGCTCATCGAGACCGCGATCGTCCGGGAGCTGGAGTGCGCGGTGCTCGGCAATGATGCGCCGGAAGCCTCGGTGGTGGGGGAGATTATCCCAGGCCACGAGTTCTACGATTACGAGGACAAGTACTTTGACGACAAAGTCGAGCTGGTTTTGCCAGCTGACCTCCCGGATGAGACGGCAACCCAAGTCCGACAGCTGGCGGTAGCCGCCTTTGTCGCTATCGACGCAGACGGAATGGGGCGGGTCGACTTCTTCCTCGACGACGAAACCGGGCAGATCTACATCAACGAGATCAACACGATCCCCGGTTTTACTCAGATGAGCATGTACCCGCGGTTGTGGGAAGCTTCGGGTGTGTCGTTCTCGGCGCTATGCGATCGGCTGATCGAGCTGGCAATAGAGCGCAACCGGGAGCGGCGGGCGCTAAGACAGATCAGGTAGCCAACCCCGGGTCCTACTTCGGGCCGGTGTCGACAAGGACCGTAACCCTCGTCTCAGCCGAGACGGTGCCGGTGGAGTTGCTCACCGTAACCGTCGCCTGCCCGGGAGCGTTGGCGAATATGAGCCCCCGATCGTTGCGGATGACGACGGCCGGACTGTTACTCGTCCACCTGAGCACGGGATTGATGATCGATTGACCGTCCGGTGTTATGGCGATGACCCCGACTGTACACTCGCGGCCCTCGATCATCACCGTGCAGCCGCTGGTGATCTCAAGAGACTCAATCGGGATCTCGATCGCCGTCGGGCCACTCTCGTCGCATCCGGCGAGGGGTGCGATCAGAAACAGCGCGAGTGTCGTTGCTCGGATGTTCATCCTACCTCCTGATAGTCACAACTAGAGTCCATCCTCCGGTGGCGGCGGGAGCGCCTCGAGCACGGTAACCGTGGTTTCGTCCATGACGATCATGTCTTGTGTCTGCACGATGATCGTCGCGTTGCCGGCGCCCGCGCCGGTCACATTCCCCTGGAAGTCGACGTTCGCCACGAACTGGTTGTCTGACGACCACCGAAGAGAGGGATCGGTCACGACCATTCCGCCCGAATCGATGGCGATGACGTCGAGCGTACACATTTCGCCAACCCGCAGGCCCCCACAGTCGCCGATAGTGAGGTTGATTTGAACGATGGGGAGAGGCGGCGAGAACTCGCTGTCGCCGCAACCGACAGTTAGCCCGCTCATCCAGCCGGCGACCAGCAATAGCCAGATTCTAGGCACGAAAAAAGACATAAATCCTTACCACAAGTATACCTTCGCTCTGTTGCCCCCGGAAAGGGCCGGAGGTTACGTTTGTCGCCTGATTGGCCCGTGGTGTAATTGGCAACACGCTTGACTCTGGATCAAGAGACTCCTGGTTCGAGTCCAGGCGGGCCAACCAACCGATTCGAGCGGGGGGCAACCTGCTCCCCGCTCGTCGCTCGTCGTTCGAACCGGCTTCTAGCTGAAAATCACTGTTGGGTGCACCACGTTTAAGAGGAGATTGAGCATGCGGTCAAGCTGGTCCCTACAGGCCCTCATGGTTCTTGTCTCGCTCACCGCTCTGCCAGCGAGTATGTACAGTCAGAAGCCGGAGTTTGGTTCTACCGAAGTTGAGGTAGTTTCGTTGTCCGAGGCCGTCGACCGAGGCGATGGCAGCGGGAGCTATCATTTGGTCACGACAGCCACGGACAAGTCGTTGGGGGTCTCGGTTCAGCATGAGCTGGGTACCGAACGTGACGGCTATGGCGAGGTCCGCGAGGAAGAGGTGTTGCGCGCTTTGGAGGGCAAGGAGGAGTTATACCGAGGCGAGTCCGATCCGTCGGCTCTTGGCCCATGGTCGGACGCCGCCCTGACCTATGCCGTGCCGTTTGATCTCGACTTCTGGACGGATTCTCCGTCGACATATCACGCGCGCGATAAACAGGTAAAGCAAATCGTGCAGGCCGTCGTGCCGAACGCTGAAATCACAACCCGCGGTGGGTCCGATGGAAGAACCCAAGCCACGATCCGGCTTCCAGATGTCCAACCGGTCAACGAGCTGGCCAAGCAGTTCGTCGCTATTCGCGCGGCATTTCACGACGCCGACGTAGGACTGGCCAAGATGCGGATCGAAGGGAAGGCAGTAGCACCCCCCGAAGCTACGGAGAGCGCTTCGTCCGAGCCCGGTTCATAAGTCGGAGGCACGCATGACAGATCACGACAACAGTGTCGAGAGCGTCGTCATACTGGGATCGGGGTGTGCCGGCCTAACCGCGGGGATCTATGCTGCCCGAGCCAACCTGAACCCTGTCGTCGTTCTCGGCGTGGATGCCGGTGGACAGTTGTCGCTGACCACGGATGTCGAGAACTATCCCGGTTTTCCAGAGGGAGTTCAAGGCCCCGATCTCATCCAGTTCATGAAGGAGCAGGCGACGCGCTTCGGGGCGCGGTTCGCACCGGGTGATGCGACGGCAGCCGATCTCTCCGAGCAGCCGTTTCGGCTTGAAATAGAAGGCTCGCCGATCCAAACCCAAGCTTTGATCATTTGCTCGGGGGCCTCCGCCAAGATGCTCGGCATCCCGGGCGAGGACCGTCTCCTCGGCCACGGTGTCTCGACATGTGCAACGTGCGATGGCTACTTCTTTCAGGATCAGGAGCTGGTCGTTGTTGGCGGCGGCGACAGCGCGATGGAGGAAGCGATCTTCCTCACGCGGTTCGCGAGCAAGGTGTCGGTGATCCACCGCCGGGATCAGTTGCGGGCGTCGAAGATCATGCAGGATCGGGCGTTTGATAATCCGAAAATAGAGTTCATTTGGAATACGCAGGCGACGGAGCTAGTGGGTGACGCCGAGGTCGAGGCGGTCAAGCTGTGGAATACGGCCACCGATGAGCGTTGGGAGAAACCCATCAGCGGCTTCTTCCTCGCTATCGGTCACATCCCGAACACGGCGATTTTCGAGGGTCAATTGCCGATGGACGATCAGGGGTATTTACTTCAAAGAGAACCCGGCCGATCGCTTACCGAAATCGACGGAGTGTTCGTCGGCGGCGATGTCCATGATCACATTTATCGTCAGGCGGTGACTGCCGCCGCGGCCGGCTGCCGAGCGGCTATCGACGCCGAGCGATATCTGGAACAAATCAACGACGCCGTCCGGTCATCCTCGGCGACCGCGCGAACGTCGATCTGAGGGGCAATACCATGCAAGCGGTCGTCAAGATCAACGCCAAAGCTGGAGCCGCAGGGACGACTGTTACCGAAGTCCCAAAGCCCGAGCCGGGCCCTGGGGAGGTCCGGGTGCGCGTGCAAGCTGCAGCGATCTGTGGTTCAGATCGACACATCTTTCACTGGGACCCGTCGGTTCGTCACATGATTCACCCACCACGTGTTTACGGTCATGAGTTCTGTGGTGAGATCGACGTGGTGGGCCCGGAACCGGGCCGAGATGATCTTCAACCCGGCGACTACGTATCCGCTGAGATGCATGTCACGTGTGGGCGCTGTACGCCATGTAGGAGCGGACAAGCCCACGTCTGTGAGCGCACACAGATCATCGGTTTCCATCACGACGGTACATTCGCGGAGTATGTCATCGTTCCGGCTCGTAACGTTGTTCGTCTACCGCGTGATGTGGTGCCGTTGAAGATCGGCGCGTTCCTAGATGCGTTGGGCAACGCAGTGCATACGGTCCAAGACCATCCGCTGATTGATGCCCGCGTGGCTGTGTTGGGATACGGCCCGATTGGTGCCATGGCGGCCGCGATCGCCGAGCATCAAGGCGCCGGGCACATCTACATCCTCGATGTGAGTGAGCGGGCGATCGAACAGGCGGAGGAATGGCGGCGAGAACTCGGAGTTAGCGGCGTCACGGTTATTCGAACGGGCGGAGAGCTTGCCGCCGAGGCGACGCGGCGAATCCTGGAGGAGACCGATGGTGGTGTCGACCTGGTGTTGGAGATGTCAGGTGCCGAGGCGGCGATCAACCAGGGATTGGAAATCGCGCGCGGTGGAGGCTCATTGTCGATGCTCGGGATCCCATCCAGCGAGGCGGTCACAATCGAGCGTTTTGCTCGACACTTCGTTTTCAAGGGCCTGTCGATGCAGGCCATTACAGGTCGGCGGATGTTCTCGACTTGGGAGAAGATGTTGGGACTCCTGGCCGACGGGCTACAGGTCGGCTCACTTGTATCGCACGAGTATCAGGGGCTGGAGGACTTCACCAACGGTATGGACGCGTTCGACGCTCACGAAGCGCTAAAAGTGGTGTTCTATCCACATGGAGAGAACGGTCATGCGTGACGCTCGCCAACTGCTCGATCACTTGGCGAGCGAGATCCTCGATCAGAAGGAAGCGGGCACCTACAAAGTCGAGCATCAGCTCGAGGGGCCCCAGGGGGCGACCGTTCAGGTGGACGGACGTTCGATCGTCATGCTGACGTCGAACAATTACTTGGGGCTGGCCGATCACCCGCGAGTGCGTGAGGCGGCTCGTAAGGCGGTCGATGACTGGGGGTTTGGGATGGCATCGGTGCGGTTTATCTGTGGAACCCAAACCCTACATCTGGAGCTTGAGCGACGGATCGCAGAGTTTTTCGAGACCGATGACGCGATCCTCTATACATCGTGTTGGAACGCCAATGAAGCACTGTTCGCGGCCACGCTGAGTGCCGAAGACGCGGTTTTCTCGGACGAGCTGAACCATGCATCGATTATCGATGGCATCCGGCTCTGCAAGGCGAAACGGTATCGCTATCCACACGACGATCTCGATGCCCTGGCGGGGATGCTCGAAGAGGACAAATCGCGGCACCGGATGGTCGTCACCGATGGGGTGTTTTCGATGGAAGGCAAGCTCGCCCGGCTGGACGAGCTCGTTGCCACGTGTCGTCAGGGTGGTGCGATGCTCGTCGTCGATGATTCACACGCCACCGGAGTACTGGGCGAGAGGGGTCGCGGTACCGCCGAAGAGCTGGGCGTGCATGGCCAAATCGATATCGTTACCGGGACGCTTGGAAAAGCGATGGGTGGGGCGGCAGGGGGGTTTGTTACCGGCCCTGAGCCGGTGATCGACACGCTGCGCCAGCGCTCCCGACCGTATTTGTTTTCGAACTCGTTGCCACCGATGATCGTTAACGCTTCCTTGGCGGCTTTTGACTTGCTCGAAGAGTCTCCGACCTTGGTCAGTCGGTT
>CBDUCI010000135.1:0-6909 GCA_965365605.1 uncultured bacterium | reverse complement strand
GCCGGGCCGGTGAGGAGCTAGCGGCCGAGTACCTGGAAGCGCACGGCTACTCGATCCTGGCGCGCCGCTGGCGAGCGATCGGTCGTGAGATCGACCTCGTCGTCGAGAAGGACGCGACCGTTGCCTTCGTCGAGGTCAAAACGCGACGTGCCGGCTCACTCGCACCGCCCGCCACGGCCGTCGATTGGAGAAAGCAGCGCCAGATCGTCGCCGCGGCAAATGCGGCGCTAACCCATTGGGATCGCGACGCTCGGGCCTATCGCTTCGATGTTGTGACCGTCGAGCTGGCGGGCAGAAAACGGGGTGCCGAGCCTCGACCCGAGATCGAACACATCAAAGACGCATTTCGGCTGAACGGGTAGAGCTAGGAAGATTCAGCGGTGCCGGGTTGGTGGATCGACCCGACGACCGCGCCCGGCGCTCCCGCATCGAACGTGACGCCCAGAGCCTCAATCGAATCCTGATTCGAGTCGATCACAAACACGAGCCGCTCGGCCAGCTCGGGATCGAATTGCGTGCCGGCGTTGCGCGCGATCTCTTCGCGAGCGTATTTGACGCCGTGCGATCGGCTGGCGCCGGGACCGGTTAGCAGCATCGCGTAAAGCGCGTCGATCAGTCCGACCACCCGCGCACCGTAGGGGATCGCGGCACCGGTGAGACCGTCGGGGTAGCCCTGGCCATCCCACCGCTCGTGGTGATACCGAATGAACGGCACGATCGGATCCAACCCCCGTAGCGGAGCCACGATTTGGGCGCCGATCACGGGGTGCTCGCGAATCGCCTCGTACTCCTCGCGAGTGAGCGAGTCCTGTTTGTTGAGGATTGCGCTCCCGACCACTGTCTGGCCGATATCGCGCAACAAGCACGCCAGGTGGATCGTCGACCGCTCGCGCTGGTCGACCGTCAAGTGCGATAGAAAAAGCCTGGCGAGCGTGGCGGTGTCGCTCAGATGTACGAGAGCCGATGGGTCACGCGCTTGCATGAGCGTCATCAGACTTGCAATGGCGCCCATCTGGCGCATGATCTGCTGATTGTCATGCAACTCCTCGAGTGCATCGCGCACCGCACGAATAACCGTTGAGTCGTGCGGCTTTGGCTGACGTGCGAGGTCGAACGCCTCGGCGTCCTCGTTCGCGTTCGTGCAATTGGTGTCGTTATAGCTCATGATCCGGTTGCGACCCTGGTGCTTGGATGCGTACAGCGCTTGGTCGGCGGCACGAATGAGGTCCGTGCACGATGATGCGTCATCGGGGTACGCCGCCAGGCCCATCGAGACGGTGACCGCCTCGCGCACACCGTCGTGGTGCCAGGCCTCGATCTGTTGTCGCAGCCGTTCGGCCACGAGCATGCCCCGCGGGCCACTGGCTTCGGCCAAGAGGACGGCGAATTCCTCGCCACCGTAGCGGGCGACGACGTCCAACTGCCGCACTGCCTCGGTCAACGTGTGGGCGACGTTCCGCAGCACCTGGTCACCGATCGGGTGACCATAGGTGTCGTTGATGTGCTTCATGAAATCGATGTCGATCATGACCAGGCTGAAGGACGCGCCAGTGCGCTCCGATCGCACGATCTCGTCCTTCATCGCCTGTCGGAACGCGCGTACGTTGTAGAGCCCGGTTAGGGGATCGCGGCGCGCGGCTTCGGAGACTTCGGCTAGGTGGTCAGCGCGCTGGAGCGCCCTGCCGGCGATGTCGGCCATGAGTTGACAGAACCGGATCTCCTCTTCGCTGAACACGCGATACGAGTGTTCCAATCGAATGAACACGGCCCCGTGGACGTCGCTCCCCTGAAGGATTGGTGTCACCAGGATGGTCGCGCCGGCCGCCCGCGGGGGCAGGTATCGCCTGACCCGTTTGAAGCTGGGGTCCTGCTCCGGCCGCTCGACGACGACCGTGCGTTGCTCGTCAATCGCCCGCTGGATTTCTGGGTACCGCTCGAGTTGGATCTCGAGATCTTCAACTGCTTCGCTGGCATCGATTGCCGACACGATCCGACCGGTCGTTTCGCCTGGCCGGGCGAGAACGACCGCCACACGGTTGGCGTGGAAGAGATGTCCCAAAACCTCAGTCAGTCGTCGGTACACGCTCTCTACCTCGATCGCCTCGGCCAACAGCGTGGAGACCTCGAGCGCACTCTCGAACTGACCCGACAGAACTTCCTCGTAACCGAGCTCCTCGGTTAGGAATCCAACGATACCGGCGGTGGTGAGCAGCGTTCCGACTTCGAGGATGATCGCTCCGAAGTGACTCGTGCCTTGGTCGATCAGGATCAGCGTCAGTGCGACCGCGACGGCAAAACCGAGCGCCAGTGCCCACGCCAGGCGTCGCGCGAGGGCCGCCAACAAAACGGTCAGGAGAAACAGCGGATAGACGAACCACGAATCGGGGCCGCCGTAGAGGGCGAACATCGGGCCGAGCAAGGCGATCTCCACCGCCACGAACGTGATGTCGAACCGCCGGCGCCGGAACAGGTGCGCCGGAAGCACCAGATAGAGCAGTGTGGTGGTGAAGTAAAGACACCACGAGGCGATGAGCCAGCCGGTAAGCCCGGCAGCCGGCGGGTAGAGGATGAGCAGCGTGCCGGTCGCCGCCGCAATGCATAGACGCAGCGCGATCAGCGTGGCCTTCTTGTTCCAGCTCCGAGTGATCATCATCGGACTAGTCCCTTGGCGGAACGTGTTTTGGAGCCACGGGGTACGGGCCATGGCCAGACCCGGGAATCGCTCTAGATTCTCGTCGCACGGATCATGCCAGGTCGCGTCTTGTTGTGCTCATTCATCATCAGGAGAGGTCAAACAATGTCGATCAGAATTGTGTTGGCGATCGTCGGGTTGGCGGCGCTGGTCACGCTGCCGGGAACCTCCACGGCGCAGGTTCTCAGGTACGGTGGGGAGTCGGGGGAGTCGCACACGTACACGCGCACGCAGGAGGACCACGTAGCCCAGACCGTTAGCGGCACCGAGCAGAACATCGATATCGAAAGCTATTGGCATTTCACGACGACGCTCCGCGACGTGTCCGACGATCACGTCACCGTCGAAATCGTTCACGATTCGGTGAGCATGGTCGGGGTGCCGGGTGCCGGTGACCTCGACTTTTCGGCGCTCTACGGAGAACCGGTCGTGGTGACCCTCGGATCGCGCGGCGAGGTCAGCGACATCGCAGTGCCTGAATCGTTGCCCGCGGAGCTCGACCGACTCGACCTCGAGACGACGTACCGGTCGTTTTTCCCTAGCCTGCCGGAAGAAGAGATCAGCGCGGGTACGACCTGGACCGACACGATCTCCGTTCAGACCAACCAGAACGGAATCGACATGGACGTGCACCGCATTAGCACCTATACAGCGGTCGGTAACGCTGACCACGCCGGCCACGACGCGGTTCAGATCGAGTTTACGAGCGATATCGAGCTCGAGGGCAGCGGAAACCAGATGGGGAACGAGATCTCGTTGAGCGGTGGAGGTACCGGATCGGGAACGATCTATTTTGACGCCGGCGGCGGGAAGTTTCTCGGTGGATCTGAGTCGAACGAGATCAAGATGGATGCGTTTGTGATAGCCGGGGGGCAGAACCTCTTGATCCCGATCGTACAGAACAGGACCGAGACGATCGAGCTGGTCGAGTAGGTGCTTCCTTGAACCGGGTCGCTTTTCTCGGTGTCGTGTTGGTTTTGTTCTCGGGGGTTTGGTTCTTCCGCTAACTGCGGCCGCACCCGACGGAGCCCACTTCCGCGCTTTGACCCACAACCCTGGAGGGCGCCCGATGGCCGACCAGCCGAGCGAGGCCAGGAAGTTTCAGCGCGCGTTCCTACTGCTTTTCGTAATCGCGATCTCGCTGCTCTTTTTCGCGATGGTACGCGGTTTCGTGATGGCGGTGCTTCTCGCCGGAATCTTTGCCGGGATGTTTCACCCGACCTATAAGCGGATCGCCGGTCGCCTGGGAGGTCACAAGTCCTGGGCCGCTGCAGCGACGGTATTGATCTTCCTGGTCGTGCTCGTGATCCCGCTCAGCGTCTTTTTCGGAATCGTGGGTGCGCAGGCCTTGGAGGTAAGCTCCTCGGTGGCGCCGTGGATCGAATCGCAGATAGCTCAACCGGACGGGATCGATCGGTGGATGCAGCGATTGCCGTTTGCCGATCAGCTGGCGCCCTACCAGGACGACATACTCGCCAAGCTAGGCCAACTCGCTGGAAGCGTTGGGAGCTTTGTGGCCCGCCTTCTCGCCCAGGCCGCACGCGGGACCGTGGTCTTCTTCTTCATGTTGTTCATACTCCTCTACTCAATGTTCTTCTTCTTGAAGGACGGACGGAAGCTCCTGGACAAGATCGTCTACTACATGCCTTTGGAGGCCGAGGACGAGCGGCGGATGGTCGGCAAGTTCATGTCCGTCTCGCGGGCGACGATCAAGGGCACACTGGTCATCGGGGTCGTCCAGGGCGGACTCGCCGGGCTCGCTTTCGCGGTGGTCGGCATCCCGGGCGCGGCGTTTTGGGGCACCGTGATGGCGGTCCTCTCGATCATCCCGGCGCTTGGTACCGGGCTCATCTGGGTGCCGGCGGCGATCTGGCTGGCGGCTACCGGACAGGTTGGTCCCGCGGTCGGTCTCACGATCTGGTGCGCCGCGATAGTGGGTACGGCGGATAACTTCCTGCGACCCCGGCTGGTCGGCCGGGACACCGAGATGCCGGACCTCTTGATCCTGCTGAGCACGCTCGGCGGTTTGTCGATGTTCGGGGCTTTCGGATTGGTGGTCGGACCGATCGTGGCGGCCTTGTTCGTTGCGGTGTGGGAGATCTATGGGGACACCTTCAGGGACGTGTTGCCCGTGGAGGCCACGCTGGAGGCTGTGACGGAGGTCGAGAACGACCCAAAACAGTTGGATTAGGATCGACACCTCGCCGACGGTCGGGAGATCAGTGGACGTCGTCTCAGGGTTTTCCTGACGTTGGTCGCAGTCGCCTCCTGACAGAGGCCCAATCTCGCCCATGTTAGACTCAGACTGAGTAGAAATGCGTACCACGACCCTCATCAGAAAAGGAGGGTTGTGAGATGAGACGGACGATTGGTTGGCTGGTTGTTGCGACGGTGCTCGGTTGGGTCTTCTACCCGCCCGTCGCGTACACCCAGGACGACTTCCAGACGTGGCACGCGGTCACGGGTCAGTATGCAAAGCCCGGCAAGTGGACGCTGGGCATAGCGGGTGAGTTGCGTTTCGACGATGACTCGTCGCACTTGTGCTTCATTCGCGCGACCCACATGGCGCGTTACCAATGGCGGGATAATCTCGCCTTTGACGGCAATGTCTCGTACATGCAGCAGCGACTGGTGTTTGGACCCGCGATCGACAACGTGCGGGCCGAGCTGGCGCTGACGCCCCGATGGAAGCTCGGCCAGCGAACCCAGTTCGACGTCCGTAACCAGCTCGAGTTGTGGTGGCGAGAGAGTGACGTAGCCGACGACGTCCTGTATCGCATCTACCCGCGGTTCGTGTTCCAGCTCGGCGGATCGAGTTGGGCGAGATCCCTGTTTGTGGGCAACGAGCTGTTGTTTGCCAAGAAGCTCGACGGGCTCTTCCAGAATCGCTTCTATCCGATCGGCGTGACCCTGGCGGTGGGCCACGGATGGGTCGATGTCTATACGATGGTCTTCTCGAACGACTTACCTGCAGGCGACTGGGTCCACGGTTTCGTCGTCGGCCAAAACTGGCGCTTCTGAGGCTCCTGTCGCGGAAAGGTCAACGATGCCTGTTTATCTAGAATCACGTGACGTCTCTGCCGATCTCGCGGATTTTGACTCGGTTCTGATCGTCTGTTGTCCCGTTTGCCCGCCGATGTCTCTCGCGATGCAGCAGCGTTCGCCGTTTGTCGAGTTTTTCAGCCGGGGCTTCAAGACAAGAGCCTTTGAAGAGTACATCCAATCCATTCGCGAACCGCTCGAACGGTGCGGGGTTCGAACCGGCGTCTACTCCACGCACCTCCCGTGTGCGATGATGTGCCTTTGGACGGAAGGCCAGCGCAGACGTCTTCCAAAGCGTGTCCGGAAGTATGAGGCGGTGCTCGTCTTGGGGTGCGACTCCGCCACTTATACCGTGAAAGAAGCTCTGAGACACACCGACTGTCGGGTCATTCAAGCGATGCGGGTAGGTGGCACCGTGAATGGGACGGCCAAGTTCCGGCTCCCCATGACGATCGAACTCGACATGCACCCGGAGTCGAGAAAGGGTATACCAGCCCGCTAATCGCGGCGGTGCACGACTTGCAATCGATGGTCGTGTGCTGGCGCGCGTCTTCACGGCTGCTCTGGCTGGGTTTACCGCGCGACCGATCACGGTCGAAGTCGATCTTGCGCGCGGTCTCCCCGCCTTTCACTTAGTCGGCCTTCCCGACAGCGCAGTCCGCGAGAGCAAAGAACGTGTCATGGCGGCGCTCTCGAATAGCGGATTCGCGACCCCTCTACGTCGAATCACCGTCAATTTAGCCCCAGCCGACGAACCGAAGAGCGGGACCGGCTTCGATCTACCGATCGCTCTCGCGATTCTCAAGGCTTCGCGTACCATCGCCACGCCGACTGACCATCCACCAATGGCGGCGCTCGGCGAACTGAGCCTGGATGGACGCGTGCAGCCGGTGCGAGGTGTTCTGCCGATTGCCGCGGCACTCAAGGCGATCGGGGCGCGGGAGGTTCTGGTCGCTCCTGAAAATGCCGCAGAGGCCGCTCTGGTAGATGGATTGATGGCGCTTCCGGTTCCAGCCTTGGCCGCGGCGGTCGATCACCTTTCGGGTGCAAATCCGATCCAACCGGCGGCGGTACCAACGCGCTTGCCGGCTCGGCTCGAACGTGGCTCTGGCTGGTCGGAGGTCAGGGGTCAGGTCGTAGCCCGTCGGGCCCTCGAGATCGCTGCAGCCGGCGGG
>CBDUCI010000134.1:0-6914 GCA_965365605.1 uncultured bacterium | reverse complement strand
CGGCCGGTTGTCGACCGCCGTGCGGAAGATGGGCTCGCAATCGATCCCTGCTCCGGCGACGATCGACGATGGATCACACCCGCGCTGGTTCAGGTTGATGACGTTGAAGTTGTTCGACGTCCAGCCAGCGAGAAAGTCGGCCGACCAGCGCCACCCGGCATCGGTGATCTGCTCGTACCCGAAGTTGAACTTCCACGTTTCGGGATTCTCGAAATCGGAATCCCAGACCGTGAACTCGGGTCGGCCACCCAAGGCACCACCCCCGACGCAGCTCGTCGGGTTATTGCCACCGGTCGGATCCTGACGGAAGAAAGCGTAGTCGGGCGGCGGCGCATCGTCACCAAAACAGTTCAGCGACAACAGCGGCACTTCACTCTGCAACACGTTGCCGTGGAGCACCAGCGGCGTGTTCCCGTGGAACAACCCAAAGCCGGCCCGGAATACCGCCATCGCGTCGCCGCGCGGATCGATCGTCAGCGCGACCCGCGGGCTCCAGTTGTTGCGGTCCTCGGGTACGGTCGAATTGGCCAGACCGAACTGGCCATAGGTATCGAGGAAGATGTCGCTCTCGATCGCCTGGGTTTCGAACACGTCGGTCTCGTACCGCAACCCCAGCGTCAACATCGCCTTGTCGTTGAGCTGCCACTCATCCTGGACGTAGAACGAGTACTCCGACAGGTCCATGTCGGCGAACGGTGGCTCGCCGTCGCCGCGTTCCAGCCGGAAGTAGTTGTCGACGTCGCCGTTCTCGAACTCCTCCAGGCTGTCGAACGAGTAGATCCCGTTCCCCAACAGCCAGAACAGGTTCTTGACGTTGGTGAAGGTGTTGTTGGTGCCGATCTTGAGCGTGTGAGCGCCGGTCTCGCCGAGCGCAAAGGTGACGTTGTCAATGAGCTGGAACTTGCCCTCCTCGAGCCGGTTCCGAAACACGATGCCGTCACCGAAGTACTCGACGTCCGTCGCCGGCAACTCGTCGTCGTCGGCCCCGATCCGCGGCTCGATGTCGACCTCGGGGAGCAAATTGTTGCCATCCCGTGGACGATCTTCGTACGACCACAGGAACCGGAACGTGTTGTATCCGGTCGCCTGCTCGTTCAACACCGACGTCAGCTCGGCCAGAAACGAGTTCGACTGGTCCTCGAACGAGCCGCCGTGGGTGACCGCTTCCTCGTCGTTGATGCGGTCGTTCAGCTGCTCGAGATCGACGAAGTTGTGGCGCAGCGTGAGCGCGTTCCGCTCGTTCATCTGCCAATCGACGCGACCAAAGATCGCGATCTCGTCTTGCGTCTGCTCGATGTTTCCGAAGTTGGCATCAAGGTCGGCCTGTGACTCACCGTAGGTGTCGCGCAAGATGCGCTGGAACTCGGTCAGGAACGCGTTCGCCGCCGCTGGGTCGCACCGCGAGCACCACTGCTCGGGTACCAGCGCGAACTCCGGTTGGTCCTGCTGCTGACCATCGAGCGAGAAGAAGAAGTGCGCTTTGTCCTTGGCGATCGGACCGCTGAGCTGGAACCCGAACTGAGTCGACTGAAACTCTGTCGGGTCACTGCCCAGGAAGTCTTTGCCCGTCAGCGCCTCGTCGCGTCGGTAGACGAAGGCTGAACCGTGGAACTCGTTCGTTCCACCCTTGGTCACCACGTTTACGATACCGCCGCTGAAGTTGCCAAACTCGACGTCGAAACCGTTGGTGATGACCTGAAACTCCTTGATCGACTCGAGCGAGAACGAGAACGGCAACCGGGAGGAACCGCGGTTCTCACCAAAGAACGCGTTGTTGGCGTCGGCGCCGTCGATCTGGATGCTCGTTCCAGACGTGCGGCCACCGCCCAGCGAGAACTGACCGCCGGTTCCGGTTTCCGGAGCCGGGCTGACCAGTCCCGAGAGATTGATGAAGTCAGTGAAGTCGCGACCAAGGGTCGGCAGCGACTCGATCTGGTCCTGATCGATCAACTCGACGATGCCGCCCTCCGAGACGTCAACCTGGGTCTCCGGCGCGATTACCACGCCGATCGCCTCGACCTCGACCGGCTGAACGACGAGATCGATGACTACGGTCTCCCCGAGGCTGACGCGGACCGGTCCGCGCTCAGCCGTGGGGTTGGGCGGGAACTCGGCAGATACGTTGTAACGACCGGTCTGTAGGAAGCCCGCGCTATAGCGACCCGACGCGTTGGTCTGCAGCTCACGGGAAGCTCCCGTATCGACGTTGCGGATCGTTACCGTCGCGCCACCCAGGGGCGCACCGCTGGTGTCCAACACCTGGCCGTGAATCGCTCCCGTTGTCACGCCCTGCTGGGCGGCGGCCGGGGTCGCGAGAGCCAGGAAGGCGAGCGTGGCGAGCACACCGACGCCCGCAGCGATAAAGCCACGCACGAGTCTTCGTGCCATGGTTTCTCCCTTCGACTTTTCGGTTAAGAACGGGGGATGCAAGACGTGCCCTCTAGCGTCACACGACGCGCTGAAATGGCTGGCTACGCCTTTCCGGACACTGATTCAGGATATCCGGCCTCCATTGATGGAAGTCTGGCCAAAACTAGACAAAACTATGACCGCGGGCAATTACCTCACCGGGCCTTGGCAACCGCCTCTCGGACCGCCTGATAGTCCGGCTCGACGCCCGCATCCTCGGTCACCCACTGGTAAACGACGGTGCCGCCGGTGCCGATCACGAACGCCGATCGCTTCGCCACGCCGTGCATCCCAAAGAACTCCTCGTACAGCACCCCGTAGTCGGCAGATACCCGCTTGTTGAAGTCCGACAGCAGCGGAAATGGGATGTCGTTTTCCTCGCGAAACTTGGCGGTCACGAACGGACTGTCGACCGAGATCCCGAATACGTCGGCGTTGAGATCGCTCCATTGGCTCCAATCGTCGCGCATTGCGCACATCTCGGTCGTGCACACGGAGCTGAAGGCGAGCGGGAAGAACAGCAGCACGACCGGCCGTTGGCCGATCCGCTCACCGACATCGATCTCACTGCCCGGCTGATCCGGGAGGGTAAACGGTGGTGCCTTCTCGCCCGGCTGTATGCTCATGGTTCTTCTCCTAGGTTGAGGTCTTTTGCTCGACCGGGATGGTCATAGCGAACTTCGCGCCGGCCCCCGGTGTCGATTCGACGACGACGCTCCCACCGTGGACCTCGGCCACATGCTTGACGATAGAGAGTCCCAGGCCGGTTCCTCCAGCGGCACGCGCTCGCCCCTTCTCCACCCGGTAGAAGCGCTCGAACAGCCGCGACTGATCCTCGATCGGAATACCGCGACCGGTATCGATCACTTCGAGACGAGTATCGCCATCCAACCGCTCGGCAATCAACCGGATGTGTGCCCCGGCCCCAGCGTATTTGATCGCATTCTCGAGCAAGTTCGCCACCGCCTGACGTAGCAGACGCCGATCGCCGGTCAATTCGAGCTCCGGTTTCGACTCGACGGTCAGAGTCTGCCCACTCTTCTCGACGCGTGGGCCCCACTCCGACTCGAGATCGTCGATCAGCGCATTGAGGTCGACCGTAGTCCACATCGGTTCGAAGCCGTCGGACTCGATTCGCGACAGCTCCAGCAGATCGGCCACCAAGGCCGACAGTCGATTCGCCTGCCGTCGAATCGCGGCTAGGGATTCCGTCGCTTGGCTGGAGGTCAGGTCTGCACCGGCCAAAGACTCAGCGTGAGCCGACAAGGTCGCCAACGGCGTTTGGAGCTCGTGGCTGACATTGGCCACGAAGTCGCGCCTTACCGCGTCGGCGCGTTTGAGCGCTGTGACGTCATGGAAAACGCAGGCCACCCCACCGGTCGACAACCTGGTCGCGTGAAGAGCGAGGGTCCGATCCGCAGGATAGGTGATCGCCATCTCGCACGACATGATCGTATCGCGAGCCGCCGTTTCTTCCATGATAGCAGCGACCGCGGGCTGCCGGATGGCGGCGATCACGGTGTGCCCAACGGGTGGAGATTCCAACCCGAAGAGCGTGCGCAGTGCCGGATTCGCGATAACGATGGTTCCATTGGCGTCCGTAACCATGACCCCCTCCACCATCCCATCGAGCACCGCTTCGAGTTGGTCACGCTCGGAGCTGGCGGTCTGCAGCCGACTGGCGAGTTGGTTGCGGGCGCTGTCGAGCGCCTGTGCAAGATCCTCGATCTCGTCACCGGTCCGAATATTGACGCGCGCCTCGAGTTGACCGTCCCGGACCCGCTCGGCGGCTTCCTTGAGGCTCTTGATCGGGAGGCTCAGGCGCCGGGCCCAAAACGCACCGGCCACACCAGCCAAAACGAGCGCGAGCGTCAAGGCTCCAAGAAGTCTGCGCCGCGCATTCGATTGCGCGGCTTGGACTCGCGTCTTCGGAATTGCCACCCGCACAACGCTTGCAGCCCATGGGCCGACGTCGATGCCGTGAGCGCGGTAAACCAGATCGGTGCCCAACGAGCGTGAGTAGCGTGTGCTCTCACCCACGCCCACACGACGGGCGGCGATCACCTCTGCACGCGAGTTGTGGTTGTCGAGAGCTGCCAAACCCGGACCGTCAAACTCGCTGTCGGCAGCGACATGACCATCGGGTGCAACGAGTGTCACCCGCGCCGCTGCCGCCTGGGCCAGGTTGTCGATGTAGGTATCGAGCTCCTGCTCCGCGCTGGGAGCGTTTCGGCGTCCCAGTTCGACCGCCAAGACTTGCGCGGTCGTCGCCAACCGGTCCTCGAAGCCGGCGCGGGCGGCGTCGATCACGGCATGGTACAGCACGGCGCCCACGGTGATCGTCAATAACGCGCCAACCGCCACGTACGAAGCGAAGATCCGGTTCCTGAGCCGCACGCGGGCTCCCATCGATCAGCCGGAGGGCGACCGGAACTTGTAGCCGATCCCCCACTCGGTTTCGATCCACTCGCCGGAGCGGCCGAGCTTGCGACGAAGCCGCGCGACGTGGGCGTCGACGGTGCGATCGTAACCCGAGTAATCGTAATCCCACACCTGGCGTAGCAGGTCGGACCGGCTGAACACCCGATTCGGATGGTCCATCAAGAAATAGAGCAGGTCGAACTCGCGGGCGGTCAGATCGACCTCGACCTCGTCTACAGTCACGATCCGCGAGCGCGGGTCGAGACGAAGCCCGCCAAAATCGAGAATCGCAGGCGAAGCCTGGCCATCGTCCGTCCGCCGTCGCAGAACCGCCGCCACCCGGAGGATCAGCTCCTGTAGATTGAAGGGCTTGTTGATGTAGTCATCGGCTCCGACCTCGAAGCCTTGGATCCGGTCGGCGCTATCGTCTTTGGCGGTCAGCATGATGATCGGCAAGCGCGCGGTACGCTCATCCCGTCGCAAGCGGCGACACACCTCGACGCCGTCGAGATGCGGCAGCATGAGGTCGAGCAGCACGAGATCCACGGGCTCGGCCCATGCTCGCTCGAGTGCCTCGATCCCGTCTTCGGCCAACGAGACGCGATAACCGGCGCTGTCTAGGTGCCGGTCGAGCAAGATCCGCAGATCGGGCTCGTCCTCGACGACCAGAATCCGTGGAGTTTCAACAGTCACTGATCGTGCTCGCCCTCGAGCTCGTGGTCAGCGATGTGATGTTTGATCGTGCGCGCCTCGACGATGTAGATCACGTCCTCGGCCAAGTTGGTCGCCAGATCGGCGACACGCTCCAAGTTGCGAGCCACCAGCATCATCTGGAGCCCGGGAACGATCGCGTTTGCGTTCTCTGCCATAAGTGCGAGCATCACCCGGAAAACGGCGTCATTGGACCGATCCACTTTGTCGTCGCGCAATAACACCGCTCGAGCCTTGTCCGGATCCTGATCGACGAACGCACTGATCGCGTCTCGCAACATCCCGGTCGCGTCCTCGGCCATCGTATCGAATTCGTCGAGCGAGGCTATTGGGAAAGCTTCTGCCAGCCGTCTGGCGCACTGCGCGATGTTTACCGCATGATCGCCCACCCGCTCGACGTCGTTCGAGATCTTCAGAATGGCGACCAGCATCCGCAGGTCGACCGCCATCGGCTGTTGCCGCGCCAACAGACTGATGGCGCGTTCCTCGATTTCGATCTCGAGCGCATCGATCTTGTGATCAGCCTCGATCGTGTGGATAGCCGCCTGTGCGTCGCGATGCTTGACCGCTGTCAACGCCGCTCGCACCTGCTCCTCCGCCTGGCTGGCCATCGTGAGCAAAAGCTCACGTACCGCGCCCAACTCCTGATCGAAGTGTCGGAACGTTCTATCCGAATCTGCCGGTGACATAGTCCTCCGTGTGCTTCTCAGCCGGCGCTGTAAAGATCGTGTTCGTGTCGTTGTACTCGATCAATTCGCCCAGGTAGAGATAGGCGGTGTAGTCCGACACGCGTGCCGCCTGCTGCATGTTGTGGGTAACGATGACGATAGTGTAGTCGGCAACGAGCTGATGAATCAGCTCCTCGATCTTTGCGGTCGCGATCGGATCGAGCGCCGAAGCAGGCTCGTCCATCAGAAGAATCTCGGGTGTGACCGCCAGCGCCCGAGCGATGCAGAGTCTTTGCTGCTGGCCCCCGGACAGCTCCAGCGCGCTATCGCCAAGCCGGTCCTTGACCTCGTCCCAAAGCGCCGCCTGGTGTAGCGATTGCTCGACAATCGCGTCGATATCGCCATCTATTCCGTTGATCTTGGGTCCGAACGCGACGTTGTCGTAGATCGACTTGGGAAATGGATTCGGTTTTTGGAACACCATGCCGATCCGTCGCCGGACCTCAACCGGGTCGACGTGATCACCATACAAGTCCTCGCCCTGGAACAAGACTTCACCCGCTACTCGGGCACTGGGAACGAGGTCGTTCATTCGGTTGAAGCACCGCAGCAAGGTCGACTTACCACAACCCGAGGGTCCGATAAGGGCGACCACCTTGTTCCGCGGGATCTCGAACGAGACCTGTTTGATCGCTTCGTTGGAAC
>CBDUCI010000133.1:0-6935 GCA_965365605.1 uncultured bacterium | reverse complement strand
GGGACCAGACGAACGAAACACATCGATCTTCAGATCGTTGTCGTCGATCTCCACGTCAACTTCCTCGGCCTCAGGCAAAACAGCGACAGTCGCGGCCGAAGTATGAATCCGTCCCTGCGATTCGGTTTGGGGCACCCGCTGGACGCGGTGAACGCCGCTCTCGTGACGAAGCACGCCAAACGCCCCATCACCGTGAACGAGCGCGACCGCCTCACGGACCCCACCGGAGTCAGAAGCCGAGACGTCGATCAGCTCGATCCGCCATCCGCGCCGTTCGGCGTACCGCGTGTACATGCGCAAGAGCTCGCTCGCGAACAGAGTGGCCTCCTCACCGCCGGTGCCGGCCCGGACCTCTATCATGGCGTCTTTGTCATCCAACGGGTCACGGGGCACCAGGAGCCGCCTCAACTCGTCGGCTAGCTCTTTGACTTCCGATTCGAGCTCGGGGATCTCAGCCCGAGCCAGCTCCTTCAGGTCCGAATCCTCCGATTCGCGCAACACTTCGCGATCCTCATCCAGCTTGCGGCCTGCGTTTTCCCACTCACGCGCGGCTGCCAGAATCGGTTCCAGATAGCGGTGCTCGCGAGCGAGATCGCGCAGCTGGTTCCGATCCTGGCTTACCTCAGGGTCGGCCAGCAACCGCTCGACCTCTGCGTGGCGCTCTCTCAGTTCCTCGATCCGCTGTGTCAAATCCATGTTGGCTCTTTACGGTGAGCGCGAAAACACAAAAGAGCAGGGCCCCCCCTGCTCTCACGCTTCGCGGGTCAACCGCCAAACGGTTCCCGCCATAGCTGGCGTCGCTAGGCGTCGGCCGTGGCTTCGGTTTCCTCGGCCTCGGCGGCGGCCTCGTCCGTCGCTGTTTCGCTGTCGCCATCCGCCATACCGTACTTGGCGCGGAACTTCTCCACTCGTCCGGCTGTGTCCACCAGCTTCTGCTTGCCGGTGAAGAAGGGGTGGCAATTGGAGCAGATCTCGATATGGATCTCGGGCACCGTGGACCGCGTTTCGATGATGTTACCGCAGGCACAGATGATCCGAGATTCGACGTACTCGGGGTGGATTCCGCTCTTCATAATGGCTCCGGTTTTCTATGGTGAAATATCGATTCGAGCGTTTAAAGGTACGGCCCAGGTGGCTGTTCGACAAGCGCGCTCGGGTCAACCCAAACGTTTCTGTCTACCCCGCACACACAACACCACCCACAGGATGAGCGCCGCCAACGGAGCCCAATTCCCCCAGCGCGCATACGGTGTGTCTACTCTTGGGATCGGCAGGTCGGCGACAACCACCGCGAACGTATAAAGCGAAGTCGCGACGCGGACCCTACCCATCGGATCTACCCAGCCTGATATCCCGGTGTTGGCGGCTCGCAATACCGGCACGCGACTCTCGACCGCTCGGAGCGCCAGGTGACTCGCGTGCTGATGCGGTGCAGCTGTGGGACCGAACCACGCATCATTGGTGATGTTGACAAGCAACTCGGCGCCATTTTGGACCAGGCGCCGAGACACATTTGGAAACACCGATTCGTAGCAGATGGTAGCCGCAAAGCTGTGCCCACTTACAGTCCAGGTAGGCCAAGTCCGCCCCGGTGTGAATTGGCCGGTCCAGGAAGACAACCGCTCGAAAAACGCGGTGGCAGCCCCGGGAATAAAAGGCACTCGCTCAGCGACCGGAACCAACCGACGCTTGGCGTAACGACCATTCGCGATCGCTCCTGGACGCACCAGATAAGCGGCGTTGTAGACGCGATAGTCGGCGGCGGTTGCACCACTCCTACCGGCTAGGGTATCGGCATCGTTGGTACCGGTGAAGATGGGCGCGCCGATCTCTGACGCGAGACCCGGAACCAGGGCCTTTGCTCGCGGATCGTAGCGCAAGAAGACCGGTACCGCGCTTTCGGGCCACACCACGAGTTGTGGGTCCTGTTCGTCTGCACGTCGGGTAAGTCGAACGAGCCGCTCAAGGGTTTCCTCGATGAATCCCGGGTCCCATTTCCGGTCCTGAGGAACGTTGGGCTGAATCGCCGCTGCGCGCAGCGTAGGCCAGTCGTTCGCATCGCGCTCGAGCTGCCCCAATCGAAATGCGCCGTAAGCCGGGGCCGCAACGGCCAGCGTGACCGCTACGGCCGCCACCCGAATCGGACGCGTGCTCGGCATCGGCCGAACCAACCGATAGAGCGCCGCCGATAAGGCCATGAGCCACAGAGACACCAAGTACGCCCCACCGAGTTCCGCCGACTGAATGAGAAGTGGATAGCCGGCCACCGCGTCAGCCACGATGGCCCAAGTGAAACCGAGATCACCAAACGAGCGCAACCACTCGACCGCCGTCCACGCCAGCGGGAAAGCGACTACGACCGACACCTCGCGCTGTCGCGCTATCGCCACAGCGAGGGTCGTCAAACCACCGTTTAGCGCCATGACCAGCACTGCCGCGATGTAGGCCGGGACCGCCATCGCGCTGAAACCGCTGAGGCCGGCGATCCAGTACAAAATGGCACCAAAAAACGCTAGACCAAACAGGAAACCACCGGTAAAGGCGCGTCGCGGGCGACGAGCGTCCTCGGCTTCGAGGAAGGCCAACAGCGGCCACGGCGCCACAAGTGCTAGCGGCAATAGGTCCAACGGTGGGAAAGCCAGGGCCAACAACAACCCCGACACTGGAGGCCACCACCACCGGGCTGCAACCGGTGGACGATTGGCAGTCAGAATCACTGCGTGCCGGTTGCGGGCACCGGTTCTACGATCACTTCGCGTCCTTCCCCCGCAGACCGCTGAATCGCCGCCAGCACCCGAGCTAGCGTGAGCTGCTCATCCAGCGGCGGCGCCTCCTCGCGCCCGGCAGCGACTTCGCCAAAAAAGGCGATTTCTCTCTCGTACGACTCCATATAGATGTTTCCGATCGACGGCTGCCGCTGGGGTGTCACGTTGACCAGGCTGTCGTGCATCCGCTGGAACACGCGAATCGGGTTCAACAGACCCGAGCCGTCAGTCCCGAACAGATTCAGAAAATGGTGGTCCGAATCCATCAAGAAATGCCACGATGTCTCGAGGGTAATGGTCATCTCGCCAGCGCACTTCAGCATGGCGACGGCTGAATCCTCAACATCGACATCGGGCTGCAGGCTCGAGAATTGCGCCACCACCCGTTCCGGCTCCGGATATCCGCACAGCCACAGCGTCAGGTCGAGGAGTTGAACCCCTAGATCCATCAATACACCGCCACCAGCCCGACTCCGCTGATAGTGCCAAGCGCCCTTTTTGAACGCATCGCGACGCTTGAGCCAACCCGCCCGGGCATAAAAGATCTCGCCCAGGGCGTTGTCCTTTATGAAGCTCTTGAGCAACATCGAGTCGCCTCGGTAACGGTTGTTCATCCCGACGAGCAGAACCCTGCCGCTGCTGCGTTGCGCATCGATGATCGCCTGTACGTCGGCAGGTGTCAGCGCCAGCGGCTTCTCACACAGCACGTGACGCCCAGCCTCGAGACAGCGAATCACCGCACCACGGTGGAGATCGCTGGGTAGGCAGATATCGACCGCATCGACCTCATCGATAGCGAGAAGCTCGTCAATCGAGGAAACGGCGTGGCTCACCCCGGTCCGGTCTTTGAGCGCCTTCAGCTTCGTTATCGCACAGGGCGATTAAATCAACGGTGGGTAAGTGACGATAGGCTGGGAGGTGCGCCACTTGCGCCACGGCGCCGGCGCCGATTAATCCAATACGAATAGGTTTGGGCGGCGCGGAAGTCGTCATCCGGTGGGGCTTACAGCTCGTCCTCGATCTTGCGAACGAGGGCGTCAACGAGTTCTTCTTCGGGTATGGTGTGTTCTTTCTCTCCCTTGAGGTACAACAGCCCCTTCTGAACACCACCCGCGATGCCGATATCCGCCTCGCGCGACTCCCCCGGTCCGTTCACCGCGCAGCCCATGACCGCGATGGTGAGGTTCTTGTCCAGATGGGCGGTCCGCGCCTCGACCTCAGCCGCCAGCTTGTGAACATCGACATCCGCCCGACCACATGAAGGACAAGCGATCACGTTGATCCCACTTGGCCTCAACTCGAGCACCTGGAGTAGCTTCTTCGCCACCCGTGTCTCGATCAGCGGATCGTCGGCAAGCGAGATCCGAATCGTGTCTCCGATGCCCTCTCCCAGCAGCGTTCCAATGCCGGCGCATGACTTGATCGTACCGGCCTCGACGGGACCGGCCTCGGTTACGCCGAGGTGGAGCGGATAATCACGCAGATCAGCGAAGCGTCGATACGCGTCCATCATTTTCGGGACATGTGATGACTTGAGCGAAACAACTACGTCGCGAAAATCCATGCGCTCGAGTATCTCGCAGTGCCGGATCGCCGACTCGACCATCCCCTCGGCGGTTGGCTCCCCATGCTTCTCGAGGATATCGCGCTCGAGCGATCCGCCGTTGACTCCGATACGAATAGGGACTTGGTTCTCGCGCGCCTTCTCCACCACCGAGCGAACCCGTTTCTCGCCGCCGATGTTCCCCGGGTTGATGCGCAGCTTGTCCACTCCTGCATCGATAGCCAGCAACGCGACCCTATAATTGAAGTGAATGTCGGCTACGAGCGGGATCGAGATGCCCTCTTTGATCTCGGGCAGCGCCTCGGCGCTCTCCTCGTCAGGAACGGTCACGCGCACGATATCACAACCGGCCACCTCGAGATTTCGGATCTGGTTCAGCGTCGACTCGATGTCGGTCGTCTTGGTCGTCGTCATCGATTGGACGGTGACCGGAGCGCCACCCCCGATGGGGACCGCACCGACCGTGACCTGGCGTGTCGTTCGTCTAGGCAGCATCTGTTACGTTTAGGTTAAATCCTCGAAATGCCTGTGAAATATCAAGTTAAGCATAGCACGGCTTTTTGAGCCAGCGGAGCACAAATCTCAGAACAAGTCGATCACGAACGCGCCCCCAGGCCAACCGTCCTCCGAGTACACCAAACGCCTACTGATCGCGCGGTCGACGACAGCCTCCGTCGCTACATAGACAACCCCGTAGTAACGTCCTGGAGGGCTCGATCGATCGAGTGGCAGGATCAACTCGAAGGAGCGCCGTGTCGGTAGCCACTCGATCGCCCATGGCGGCACGGTCGCCCCCCTACCCTCGCCGTCGGGATATGGTCCACTCGGCGGGGACTGGCCGGCCGCGACCCACGATCTCTCAACCGGCTCCTTGCGCAGAATGACCACCAGCGGCCGCCACTCGGGGGAACGGACGCGACCGCGAACAACGGTCGCCGAGCGACGCCACCCTCGGGCCGGAGCCTCAAGATCGATGTGCTGAGCCACGAAGTCTTGGACCACGAACACGGTGTGCCGCGTCTGGTCGACGGCGATCCCGACCCCGACGCCGGTCCGATGCGGATCGACGATCGACTCGCGGTGACCAGGCGAGGCCATCAACCACTTCTCGGCATCTTCGACCTCGAAATCGAACCACGGATCGGAACTGGTCAACGCATCCGAGCTGCGTTCTACCCGCCGGAAGATGTTCTCGCGAACGTGCGCCGTCCCACCGGCTTCAGCAAGCCGCTCGTACGGCGACTCTCCCCCTCGCCCGAAATGACTAAAGAAATCCTCCGCCGCCATCGCCTCGGCATGTGCCTGGGCCACGACCGTAGCCAGCGAGTCGAGTGTGACCTGTGGCGCGCCATTTGCGGTCCGATCCTCGTTGATCAATCTCAGTAGCTCGAGGCGCCCGTTTGCGTACCGATCTGCGATCGGAACAGGGTTTTTGCTCGGTTCTGGCGTCACCACGCGAGCCGCCCTCGGCGTTCCGCACGCGATCCCTATGAGCGCGAACGCGCAGAGTAGCCGTTTCATGCTCACTGAGTGCAAAACTCACGGCTGCTCAAGATGGTGGACGTCAAGGCGCGCAACGAGGGGGGACCGAGGCGTACGAAAGGTACGCCACTGGTCAAACTGAGGAGCACAACGCCAACGTCCGCCATCTTCAGCAGCCCTAATACAGGCGGGTGATCGTGGTGCCCGGGTAATACCACCCCAACACCTCCCCATACCCCTGCCCAGCGCGAGCCCTAGCCATCGCACCGACCTGACACATCCCGACCCCATGTCCCCATCCCCCACCAACCAGCGAGAGCTCAGCCACGCGACCACCCGAGTACGTCGGCCGTGCCAGAAACATCGTACTCCGCAGCCAACGCCCTTCGGCGTCGGCAAACAACATCCGGATGTCATTCTCACTGACCAGGTAGCGGCCGGTGGTCGTTGTCACGGCAACGGTGACCACGCGCCCCTCGGGGGTTGTGTTGAGGATCTCGATGTCTCGGACCGTTCCCGCCCCGGCTGGCGGCAGCGGCAACAACTGCTGCAGGTTACGGGCGATGGCCGCATCGAGCTGATCACCATCAAATGTCGCCGTCCACCGAAAGTACTTGGACTCCTGGCACCAGAACCTGTTCCCGTCGGGACGGCGGTCACTTACCGACACCAGATACGGTGCTGGTGGATCGTCGAAAACCAGCTCGACTCGCGCTGTATGCCCGCCGCAGGTCGAATGGTAGTAGGCATCGATCAAAGCACCGTTGTAGAGCAACGCCTCACCACGAGTTGTCTCGACGGCGCGGACGGCTAGCGAGTCGGCCGCGTCAACCAGCCCTTTGTACGCTTGATCGAGCACGGTTCCGTAGACATCAAAGCCGAGGTCGGCGCGACTTCCCTTTCGCTTGAGCGCATATGTCCGGGCTGCCACGGCCTGTGCGCGCAACGCTTCAAATGCACCGCTGCCGGGTTGACCCAGTTCCTTCGCCACCACGCCCTCGAGGTACCTCTCGATCGGTACCACGTTGACACCGGTAAGCGTGCCGTCCGGCCGCAGCTGAACCTGCACCGATCCTGGGAGTGGCTGTCCGGCCAATGAGATCGGCTCGGGGCCCAGCGGGTCG
>CBDUCI010000132.1:0-7029 GCA_965365605.1 uncultured bacterium | reverse complement strand
CGACAGCCGCGGCGCCACCGAGTCCTAGTGCCAGCGAGGGCATGATCAGGTGCTTCGCTCGATCGACGAGCTTATCGCTGCCGCTCATGAACTCATAGTCGACGGCCGTCATCTGGCTGGCGGGAAGCAACTGCAGCTTGTACGCGAAGAGCAGGATCAGCATCAACCCGAACCAGAACGAGGGCATGGAGTAGAAGAAGAACGACGCCACGGTCGCGGTGTTGTCCATCCACGAGTACTGGCGCACAGCCTGGATCGTACCCACCACGACGCCCACGATGAAGATGACGATCAGCGCGACAGAGCTCAGCAAGAGCGTGTTGGGGATGGCATCCTTGAGGATGTCCGAAATCGGTCGGTGCTGCGAGAACGAGTACCCAAAATCACCGGTCAAAAACGACGAGATCCAGCGGAAGTACTGGATGTGGATCGGCTGATCGAGGCCCAGATTCCGCCGCATCTGCTCGATGACCGCGGGATCGATGTTGGGGTCGGCGAGGTAGATCGAGGTGGGATCACCGGGAGCGGCGTGCATCAGGAAAAAGATGATCGTCGACGCCCCCAGCAGGATCGGGATCGCCTGCAGCGTGCGCTTTATGATGTAGCCGGTCAACGGCCGGTCGAGCTCGCCGCGCCTGACCCCTGACCGGCTTCAGCCATCGGCGACGCACCAACGGGCACGTTGTATCGCTGCCGTCCCTCGGGCACGAACCACTCCTCGAGATTGAATGACCAACCGTAGGCGTTCATATCGGTGTTCTCGAACCGTTCATTGATCACGTGAAGGTCGTTGAGCTGGAATAGATACGTGTAGTATGACTCGTCGACCGCGATCCGCTGCATTTCGGACCAGAGTCGCTTCGCCTTCTCCATGTCCCGCTCGAGCTCGGCCTGCGCCATGAGCTCCAGCATCCGCTCGTTGTCCGCGCTCACGAAGTTGAACAGGGCGTCCTTGCCAAACAACGACGTCAACGAGGCCTTGATGCCCACTGACCAACCGCCAACGGCGGATTGGTAATCTTTGCTCAGTAGTTGGTCGATAAAGGTGTTGAACTCGAGCACGTTTGGCGTGACTTCCACGCCCACGTCCTTAAGCTGTTGCTGGATCACCGTCACGATATCGACCCGCATCCGGTTATTGCTGTTGGTCGCCATCTGGAACTTGAGCTCGCGACCATCCTTGTCGCGCACTCCATCGCCATTGGAGTCGGTCCAACCGGCTTCGTCCAGCAACGCCCTCGCGCGTTCCTGATCGAACGGATAGGGTTCGATCGTCGGGTCGTGAGCCCAGATCGTCGAGATCAACGGTTGCGTACCCACGGTGGCCTGCCCATAAACCAGCGCATCGACGATCTGCTGGCGGTCGATCGCCATCGTCAACGCCTGTCGCACGCGCTTGTCCTCGAGCAGCGGGTCGAGCCTGTTCCACGCCACGTAGGTGTACGACCTGCCGGGGTACGAGTGAACGGTAAGCCCGGGTGCTTCGCTCAGCTGTGGGTAGAACGCGGGTCCGAAGCGCGTCCACAGATCGATGTCGCCGTTCTGGATCTGGGTCACCAGCGACGTCTGATCGGGGATGATGCGGAACGTGACACGGTTCAAGTGCGGCCGTCCTAGCGCGAAGTCGGGGTTGGCCTCGATCACCACCTCCTGCCCGGACTCCCACGAGACAAAACGGAATGGCCCGTTGCCGACAGGCTCACGGGCGATCGGGTGCTCCGACATGTCGGCGAACGGAACCTCGCCCAGGATATGCTTCGGAAGCGGATAACAGACGTTGGCGTCCTGCAGTTGATACATGTACAGCTCATCGAACGTGAACCGCACGGTCAGCGGGTCCAGCGCCTCGACGCTGGTGATATGGTCTAGCCAGTCGACCGCGCTCCAGCCGATCTCTGGCGCTTTGCACACGTCGTGGGCGAAGACGACATCATCGGCTGTGAACGGCTCCCCGTCGTGCCAGGTGATGCCGGGGTGGATGAAGAAATCGATCGACAGCGAGTCTTCCGAGAAGCGGAACGAGTCGGCGAGACCCGGCCGGACTGTGATAAAATCCGGGTTGGATCGCATCAAGTACCAGTAGATGTTGCCGTAGACGTCACTCGAGGACACCGAGTTCGAGGTCGGCGGAAACATCGTATCGAGATCGACTTCGAGGCCGACCACCAGCATATCGCCGTCGGCGGGCTGCAGTTCCGGAGCGCCGGTGTCACCCACGTCGCCGCTTCCACCTCCACCACACCCGATCGAAAACATCACCGCACCAATCGCGGCCACGTGCCAAACGCCTGTGCGCATTATCGCCTCCCGCGTGAATTATCTAGCTGCTGCTACTCGCTCGACTTGACCGCCAGCGGCCTGCCCCCGCTTCGCCGCTGCATCGACTCGGGAATCCACCAGTTCACGATGCCAACCAAGTAGCCGCGTGCATCCGCCTCGACGTTCTGCAGCCGTGTGCTGACGCCGACGCGCTCTTCGAGGTAGTAGAGAAACGTGTATGGCTGATCGCGGTGGATGATTTCCTGGTACTCGTACCAGAGCGGTTTGGCCTTCTCGCGATCGATCGTCGTCAGCGCCTGCTGCATCAGTGTATCGGCGCGCGGATTGGTGTACGACGGGTAGTTGTACTTCCCCTCGATGGCGGCGGTCGAGAAGAGGTCCGTCGGGTCGAAGTTGAAATCAACCGCCCAGCCACTGACCGCGGCGTCGAACTGCTTCGCCTTGAGATCGTCGATAAACGTGTTCCACTCCATCAACCGGGGCTGAACATCGATCCCGATCTTCTCGAGATCGTTCTGAACGATCACGACGATGTCTTCACGCAAGTCGTTCCCCTGATTGGTCCGCAAGCTGAAGCGGAATGGTCGTCCATCTTTGTCGATCACACCGTCACCGTCGGAGTCTGTCCAACCCGCTTCAGCCAATAGTGTCTTCGCCCGCTCTGGATCGTACGGCCAAGGCTCGAGCGTCTCGTGGAACGGCCACTGAAACGGCATCACGTCAGCAACACCGATTTGACCGTAACCGTACAAAAGAGCGTCGACGATTTGCTTGCGATCGATCGCCATCGTGAGCGCACGCCGCACCGACGGATCCTCGAACAACGGATTATGCGTGTTCCAAGCCAAGAACGTGTACGACCGGGTCGGATAGGTAATCGAATAAGCTCGATCGCTCGACTCGACGCGAGCCATCTCCTTCGGTGGTATCGCTCGCATGTAGTCGATCCCACCCGTTAGGAGCTCGGTCAGTTCGGTTGTCTGTTCGGGAATGATACGGAACACCACTCGGTCTAGATGCGGCCGCCCTAGGACAAACTCTTCGTTGGCCTGGAACACGACCTGCTGCTCCGGCTGCCAAGACACGAACTTGAACGGCCCGTTGCCCACCGGTTTGCGGTTGAAGCCGGCGTTCTTCATGTCCGCCGGGTCGACGTTCTCGAGCAAGTGCTTGGGCATCGTCTGCCATTGCGTGTAGTTCATCGGCGCGTCGGAGTGCGCCTGGGAGAAGTTGAACCGAACCCGACGATCATCAATCCGGTCGACCGACGAGACGTACTGGAAATACGCGCTGTTGGCGTAGGCGATCTCCGGTCTCTTGATCATCTCAAACGACCAGATGACGTCATCGACCGTTGTCGGCGTGCCGTCGTGCCATGTGACGCCGTCCCGGATCCGGAATGTGATCGATAGCCCGTCTTCCGCGACGCCAAAAGAGTCCGCCAGGTAGGGCTCGAAGTCCAGCTCCTCGTCGAGGCGAAGGAGCGGCATGAAGAGCATGAAGTTGCGGACCTGATTGGTTTCGAAATCCGTCGAGACGAGATCGTTGAACGCATCGAAATCGCTCACGGTGGACACCACCGCGGTGCCCCCGTTGACCGGGGCTGATTCGGCGTCCGGGCTGCCACCCGCTGACTCACCGCCCCGGCTGCAAGCAGCCAGCAGCGTGAGGCTGAGCGCGAGAAATGAGATCGGGCGGGATATCACGATTCGGGGCAAGAGTATCGTCCTCCGCGTCAAAGGGTGTCAAGTCGTGGCAAGCGCACCACGGGTGGCATCGACCATAGCCTCTTCCTCGGGCGTAAGTACCCCCGGGGAGAGGCTCACGTTCAACTTCCGTTCGAAGGCACCGACTATGCCGATCGTTAACTCGGCATAACTGACGTCCCGACCAGCGGCCGCGCGCACGGTTGTCGCGGCACTGCGGTCGAGGCTGCCGGGCCAGACAGCATCCAGAACAGTGTGATCGCCGGCCAGCGGAATCGAGCCATGCTGCAAAAACGCCTTCCGGGTCCTGCGTTGGGCGCTTCCGACGAGCTTCTTGCCTTCGGCGATGATTTCATCACCGACCGGAGATGCAAAACACGCCAACCGGTCGTCGGGGCGAAGCCGACGCGCCCGATGCGATGCCTCGTCGTCGGCGAGCCGTGCGCGAACACCGAGCTCAGCCAGCGCCGCTGCCAGCACGGTGTGAATCCGTCGGTGCACATCCGCGCCGCGACCAGCGAAGGGTCCCTCGATCCGCGCCACCACGCTGTAGGTCATCTCCTCGGCAATCGGGCCGTGATAAACCGCCCGACCGCCAGTCGGGCGACGCACCCAGTCGACGCCTCGAGCTTCGAGCACGGCGATCGCCGCTGGATCGGGCTTGGGTTGGTGACGACCGATCGAGACCGCGGGCGGCGACCAAGCGTAGAACCGCACGGTTGGTGGGGCGACACCCCCTTCCACCGCGCTCAGGATCGCCCGATCGCACATCATGTTCCAAGCGCCAGACCGCGCGCCCGTATCGATCAGCCGCCAGCCCGGGCTCAGAAATCGACGCTCTCGCCGGGCGTCAACACCGCGCATTGGGTCGACGTCTCGCTCTCCACGCGCGCCTTCCATGCCTCCGCGTCCTGCGCGATCAGGTCGAACGTGTCGTAATGCATCGGTACGACCAGCTTGGACTTGAGGAACTTGACCGCGTGGAGCGCATCATCGGGTCCCATCGTGAAGTTGTCGCCGATCGGCAGACAAACGCAGTCGAACGCATACAAGCGTCCCAACAGCTGGATGTCAGCTGTCAGCGCGGTGTCGCCTGCATGGTAGAGAACTCTGTCGTCGGCGGTGATCACGATCCCGCAAGCGGTCGTCGAGTACTTCGGATCAACCTCCGTCATCGAACCGTGCGCCGCCGGGACGAGCTTGACGTGTCCAAACGGGAACTCGTGACCACCCCCGCACGCCAGTGGATGTGCGTCGCAACCCTGTTCCATCGCCAGCTGTGCCAACTCGTAGGCAGCGACGACGAGCGCCCCGGTACGCTTCGCGATCGACACCGTGTCACCCCAGTGATCCCCATGCCCGTGGCTCAGCACGATCGCGTCGATCTCGTCTAGCTGGTCGGGGCTAACGTCAGCCTTTGGATTGTTGGACAGAAAGGGGTCTATCAAGATCTTACCGCGGGTGGTTTGATACTCGAAGCACGAGTGGGCGTGCCACGTCAGCCTAGCCATCAAACCCTCCTTTCACGACGAATGGTGCGCTGAAGCCACTGCGGGCTCGGGCTCGTACGCCTCCATCGGAGGACACGCACACACCAAGTTCCGGTCGCCGAAAGCCGCATCCACCCGCGCCACCGCGGGCCACACCTTACGCTCGTGCGATGCGAGGGTCGGGAACGCCGCCCGCTCGCGTGAGTACGGATGGGTCCACTCGTCCGCTGTGAGTGCGGTCAGTGTGTGAGGTGCGTTGACGAGCAAATTGTCGTTTCTATCGGCAACGCCGGTCTCTATCTCCCGGATTTCTTCTCGGATCGCGATCAGCGCGTCGCAGAATCGATCCAGCTCTTCTCTTGATTCGCTCTCAGTCGGTTCAACCATCATCGTGCCGGCTACCGGGAACGATATCGTTGGCGCGTGAAAACCATAATCGATCAGGCGCTTGGCGATGTCTTCGACGTCAACGCCGCTGGTGTCACGAAACGGTCGAGGATCGAGAATGCACTCGTGGCCGATCAAACCGTCTGCTCCCGCATACAGCAAATCGTATTCGCCCTCCAACCGGCGGGCGATGTAATTGGCGTTGAGGATCGCGACTTGGCTCGCCTTCTTCAGGCCATCCGCGCCCATCAACCGGATGTACGCCCACGAGATCGGCAGGATCGATGGGCTCCCCCACGGGGCCGCCGAAACCGTTCCAAACGATTCCGTCCCACCCATTTTCACGATCGGGTGATCGGGTAAATAGGGCGCCAGGTGTTTGGCGACGCCAATCGGCCCCATGCCCGGTCCCCCACCGCCGTGCGGGATACAGAACGTCTTGTGGAGGTTCAGATGCGCGACATCGGCGCCGTACTCCCGGGGTCGGCAAAGTCCCACCTGAGCGTTCAGGTTGGCGCCGTCGATGTACACCTGTCCTCCAAACTCGTGGATGATGTCACAGACCTCGCTGATCGAGGCCTCGAAGACGCCGTGCGTCGACGGGTAGGTGACCATCGTCGCACCAAGCGTGTCACGGTACTTCTCGGCTTTGGCGCGTAGATCGTCGACGTCGATATTGCCTTTGTCGTCGGTGTCGATCGGCACGACTTGCATCCCCGCCATGACCGCGCTGGCCGGGTTTGTACCGTGCGCAGAGTTGGGGATCAAGCACTTCGTGCGGTTGTTCTCGCCCCGCGCCCGGTGATACGCCCGGATCACCAGCAGACCTGTCAACTCCCCCTGCGAACCCGCGTTGGGTTGCATCGATATGGCAGCGAACCCGGTGATCTCGGCGAGCTGATCTGCGAGCTGGGAGATCAGTGCTTCGTATCCGCGTGCTTGATCGCGTGGTGCAAACGGGTGGAGACTCCCAAACGGCTCCCACGTGATCGGGATCATCTCGGTTGTGGCGTTGAGCTTCATGGTGCAAGAGCCGAGTGGGATCATCCCGTGGGTCAGTGAGAAGTCACGATTCTCCAGCCGCTTGAGGTAGCGCAACATCTCGGTTTCGGAACGATAACTGTGGAACACGGGATGCGTGAGAAAAGGCGACGTTCGCTGGTGGT
>CBDUCI010000131.1:0-7051 GCA_965365605.1 uncultured bacterium | reverse complement strand
ACCACCGCCGGTGGGGTCACGCGACAACTGCGGTTGAAACCTTGCGCTCGGGACAGTCGTAATAGCGAATCATGAGATCACTTCTGCTCTTTTCCTTGGTGTCTGTAGTCTCGCTCGGTGCACCGGCGACCGCCTCGGCTCAAGATCTGACAACCGAGCAGTGGCGCGAGGATTTACGGCACCTGGCTACGGAGATGGAGCGCTGGCACAAGGATCTGTTCCACACGATGACGCGCGAGGAGTTCGAAAGCGGCATGGCGCGGCTTCATGAGCGCGTGCCATTGCTCGAGCCGCACGAAGTCATCGTCGAGATGGCGCGAGTCGCTAACGCGGTGGGGGATGGCCATTCGGGGATCAGGATCTGGTCCGACCCTAGAATCGAGTTTCGCGCATACCCAGTGAAGTTGCACCTGCTTGCAGACGGTCTTTTCGTGCAAGCCGCAGAACGCAGTTACGCTCATGCGGTAGGTGGTCGAGTAGTGCGGATCGGTGAAAAAACCGCAGCCGAGGCGATCGCAGCCGTCGCCCCCTTGATCCCGAAGGATAACGATCAGGACATAAAGACATTCGCGCCGTCTCTTCTGGTCATGCCCGAGATCCTCCATGCGCTGGGGATCATCGAGAACATGGATCGAGCCTCGTACGCCGTCGTGCGGGACGGAGAAGAGATAACGATAGAGCTCGAGCCAGGAAGCGTGTTTCATCTGGAGGGCCATTCTCAGCTCGACTTGCGGTCGCGGGAAGGAGATTGGGTAGACGCCCGTGACGGGGCTGAGGCCCCGACCCCGCTGTGGTTGAAGGACCCGGAGAACGAGTTCTGGTTCGAGTATCTCGATGACTCCGATACGGCCTACATCCAGATCAACCACTTTGCGAACAAGGAGTCGGAAACGCTCGAAGCGTTCTCAGATCGAGTATTCGATTTCATCGAATCAGAGCACGTCGCAAACGTCGTCTTCGACATACGACGCAGCCGTGGAGGAAACAACTACCTGACCCGGCCGATCATCCGAAACGTGATCCAGGCACAGGAGATCGATCAGCCGGGGAAGCTGTTTGTGATCATCGGCCACCGGACGTTCTCGGCCGCCCAGAGCTTCGTCAATCGGCTGGAGAACTGGACCAACGCAGTTTTCGTCGGAGAGGCGACCGCCCAGAACGTCAACATGTTTGGCGACAACAGGAGAATTCAGCTTCCCAACAGCGGCATCACGGTCCGTGCGTCGTATCTGTGGTGGCAGGACATGGATCCGCGCGATACACGATCGTCGACGGTACCCGAAGTCGTGGTCGAGTTGACGTCAGAGGACTATCAGAACAATCGAGACCCGGTGATGGACGCGATCCACGAATATGCACTGCGCCCTTCGCTGGCGGATCTCCTCGAGGAGGCCTTTGGCGCTGGAGGGTTCGAGGCGGCGGTAGCGGCCTATCATGAATTCAAGGATGATCCAGCCAACGCGGATGTCGATACGGAGGACGTCATGAACCAGGCCGGGTACGCCTTGATGGACATGCAGCTTCACGCGGAAGCGATCGTCATCTTCGAGCTCAACGTCGAAGCTTATCCGGCTTCGTCGAACGCCTACGATAGTCTGGCCGAGGCGTACATGGAGCAAGGCGAGACGGAGCTGGCGATCGAAAATTACGAGAGGTCGCTGGAGCTGAATCCGGCCAACACGAACGCGGTGACAAAGCTCAAGGAGCTCCGCGAGTAGTGCTTTTTCCCTTGTGGCTCTTGTTCAAAGGCGTGAATGTTGACTCATGAGCGCCATAGACTTCGGGAGACACAGCGAGGATTACGCTGAGTGGCGCCCGGGTTTCCCCGCGTCTTTCTATCAGCGAATCGACGCTATCAACAGGATTAGAGATACCCGGGTGCTCGACCTCGCCACGGGCCCTGGGACGATCGCCCTAGAGCTCGCCGCGCGTGGGAGCTCCGTCGTGGGCATCGACGGGTCCGCGGAGCAAGTGGCCACCGCGAACCGCGTTGCGAAGGCGCGAGGCCTTGATAACAAAGTGGATTTCAGGATCGCTAGCGCTGAGGATACCGGCCTCGACGGGGGCTCTTTTGATCTTGTGACGGCCGGGCAGTGTTGGCATTGGTTCGACAGTGAGGCGGCGATGGCGGAAGCGAGGCGTGTTCTGCGCCCGCGTGGTGTGCTGGCGATCGCTTACTATTCCTACTTGGTAGAGCACAGCGCAGTGGCACGCGATACCGAGGTTCTGATTCTGGAGTTCAATCCGTCATGGTCCATGGGTGGCTCGACGGGAATGTTTCCAGAGTTGATCGACGAGATCATCGACGGCGGATTTGAACCTGTTGAGCAGTTTTGGTACGAGCATGACGAACAGTTCTCGCATGCTCGTTGGCGCGGGAGGATCCGAACCTGCAACGGGGTCGGCTCTGGCGGCCTTTCCCCATCTGAGGTTCTACGCTTCGACGACGCTTTGGCTCGACTCCTGAGTGACAGGTACCCTGATCCCATGCAGGTAGAGCATCGAGTGTGGTGTGTAGTCGCAAGAAAGCCACCGTGATGAAAGCTGTGAGAGGTCCGTTGATCGCGGCGGTGATCGTGACGCTCGGCTGCACGCCGCCCGAATCGCGCCAAACCGAGACTGAGCCGACGCCGGCAGAGGCTTCGATTGTCGAGCTGGTTGGCCGGGGAGTGGTCTCGACCGAGCGCAACGAGACGTTCCCCGCCGAAGACCCACTCGACGGCTCGCTCTGGTTCTCGGTGTATGACGAATCGTTCGATGCCCAGACGGTCATGTTCGCTCGGCGGACTGAGCGCGGATGGGCCGCCCCCGAGCTGGCTCCTTTCTCCGGTGAGTGGGGGGATCGCGCTCCGCGCTTCTCGCCAGACGGTGAAACCCTGTATTTCACGTCCAACCGTCCTCGTGCATATGGTGGATCAACTGCCGATATGAACATCTGGCAGGTTGAACGAGCCCATGACTCATGGGGGGAGCCCGAGCTGATGAGTTCTCCAATCAACTCAGATGAGGGAGATATTCACACGAGCGCAACGGATCACGCGATCTGGCTGGCCTCCAATCGCGCCGGTGGGTTGGGGCGCTCCGATATCTATCGCATCGGGGAGGACGGCGCGATCGAGCATCTGTCACCCCCCATCAACGACGAGAACAGCCAGCCAGACCTTTGGGTTAGTCCCGACGAATCGTGGATGGTCCTGGTGGTAACGGACGGTCCGGATGGTTACGGCGGCGATGACCTCTACCTCAGTCGGTTCGATGGGGAGTCGTGGTCGGTGCCGATGAATCTCGGCCCAGAGATCAACTCAGCAGAGTACGAATACGGCCCCACACTGTCGGCTGATGCGCAATACCTTTACTTCACCAGCCATCGCAGTGGTTCCGCCGACGTCTACCGGGTTCCCCTCTCCTCAGTGGTGACCGGGGGCGACTGAGTTTTCCTAGCTATTTCGGTCGTAGACCGATCGACCGGCGCCGAGACGAGCGTTAGGCGGGTAGGGCGCCAGGTCGTCGATGTGTCTTGGTTGTGCTGCGACGCGTTTCAGCCACGCCTCGACGGCTGGGTAGCGGCCCATATCGTACCCGGCTTCGTGGGCCACGTGTGTGTATCCGTAGATGCCGATGTCGGCGATGGTGTACTGCTCCGCGACAAAAAACTCCCGCTCTGCCAGATGGTGATCGAGGATAGTGAGCGTGTTCTCGCCCGCCGCGCGACGCTGAATCGCGTCGGCGTCGTCCGGCTTCAGTCGACCGGTCTGGAGCCGGAAGCGGAGGCCGGCCAGGCCCGGGATGACGTCGGTTTGCTCGTAGAGCAGCCAGCGTACGACCTGTGCGCGCTCCATCCTTTCAATGGGGAGGAACGATGTGCCCTCGGCGAGATAGAGCAGGATCGCGTTCGATTCCGGCAGGAACCGATCCGGCACCACCTCGAGCACCGGTGTCGAGCGTACGGGGTTCATCCGCGCATAGGAGTCGGTGAGGGTCTCGCCGGCGAAGATGTCGATCGCTACGCGTTCGTATGGGCGGTCGAGCAACGCCAGCAGGAGCCGGACCTTATAGCAATTGCCGGACGCAGCGTAATCGTACAGCCGCAGATCAGACATCATCGATCCGGTGCTGAGCACGGCCTAACCTGTGACTATGGGCAGACCCGCGGAAGACCAGGCAGCCATCCCTCCCGTGACGTTGTGAACGTTCCGAAATCCGTTCACTTTGAGGATGCTGGAAGCGGTGCCAGAACGCGAGCCCATCGCGCAAATAACAGATATGGGGTCGTCACGATTCAGCGTTAGCTCGTCGATGTGCTCCCGCAGATCCTTGTAGCTCATGCGGTGCGCTCGCTCAATGTGCCCGGCGTCCCACTCCACCTGCTCGCGTACGTCGAGCAGCTTCATCGACCCGTTCTGCCCGGCGTTGCGATGCACATCGTGCACGGAGATCTGCGGCAGCGTGGCGACACGCTTGCCAGCGCGGATCCAAGCGCCGATACCACCTTTCAGATATCCAACGACCCGTTGATCCAAGCCGATGAAGGCGAGCGCTCGCAGCGCTCGCTCGACCAATTCATCACCGTCGAGAACGAGCAGAATAGGGTCATCAGGTGGGGTCACCCAGCCAACTCTCTGTTCAAACTCGTTACTGCTCAGGTGGATGTTATAGGAGCCGGGAACGTGTCCGCCCCCGAACGCCGCCGACGAGCGCGTGTCCACCACGACGTGGCCCTCCGCAGCAAGGTCGTCGAATCGATCGGCGTCGAGTCCGGTGACTTCCGGAGAGTCCATCGTGAGCGGGAGCTTCCCTTGGTTGATGGCGACGATGTTGAGGATGTTGGCTGGCCGGGCCGGTTGGCCTGCCGTCATGAAGGCCACGAACTCGTCGCGATCATCAAACTGCAGTGCCCGGTTGTGTCTCCGTTCATATCCGAGAGTAGTGACAACCTTGCCACTCGTTACGCGCCCTCACGTCGAGCCCGCGACGTGACCCGGGTAAACCTCGACGTAGTCGGGGAGGTCGCGCAGCTTCGTGATCGCCTCATCGAAGATCTGCGCGGCTCCCTCTGTTCCCGATTGGGCCAGGTCGGGTCGAGAGATATCGCCGACCAACAGGAAATCAGCGGTGAGCATGCACCACGGATCCGCACCCCGGCTGTGATCAGTGATCAGCAAGTTGATCTGCTCCGGCCGGTGACCGGGGACGTGCACGATCTGCATGGTGACCTCACCTATTCGGATCGTGTCCCCACCTTTCACCCTGGTGGCGTCGTAGGTGATGTCCGCCAGTTCGGGCATGATTAGCTCGGCACCGGTGCGTTGGGCCAAGCGCCGCGCCCCGGAGACGTGGTCAGCGTGGCTGTGGGAGTCGATGACATACCGGATCTTCGACGATCGCTTGGCGGCGCTTTTGAGGTATGGTTCCACGTCCCAAAGCGGATCGAAAACGGCGCATTCGAGCGTCTCCAAGGCCCCCAGTACGTAGGAGGCACAGCCGGTTTCCTCACGTAGAATCGTCTCGAACCACATCGTCGTAGCTCCCTTGCGAGAAGGGGTTCAGAGCACACAAGATATCCTGTTCGCAGAGCGGTTCAACTGCGAGCTGGCTCCCTGTGAGCACCCGCTGTACTCGGACTACGTGGATGGAATAACACTGGAAAGTGCATTCGGGTATATACACTGGTACCAGAGGTAGCCACGTATACTGGCACCACTCCGCACTTCGATCCCGAAGATCAATAGCGTGTTATAATCCCGTTCGAGGGGATGGCCGGTCATAACGGAACCATAGGGATACTGACGGGGGGCGGCGACGTGCCAGGGCTCAACCCCGCGATTCGCGCGATCACGATCAGGGCGCTGCGCGAGGGGTACCGTGTCTTGGGGATTCGCCGCGGTTGGGCCGGATTGGTTGATATCGTGCCCGAACCGGATGCCGACAACTCCGCCTGTGTAATGCAGCTGACCGAAGAGGTGGTCAATCGCGCTGGCCGCACGGGGGGAACTTTCCTGCATACGTCCCGCACGCGGCCCAGCCACCTGCCCAAGCCGGTCGTGCCGCCGCACCTGGCTGGCAAATACACCGACGAGATCAACGACGTCACGCCCGACGTCCTCAAGAACCTCGAGTTTCTTGGCATCGACACGCTGATCCCGATCGGAGGTGACGACACGCTCAGCTATGGCGAGCACCTGCACCAGCAGGGGATGCAGGTCGTGGCGATTCCCAAGACGATGGACAACGACGTGCCCGGCACCGATTACTGCATCGGCTTTAGCACCTGCGTCGCCCGTACCATCCAACTCACGCACAGCTTGCGAACCACCGCCGGTTCCCACGAGCGTTTCCTGATCATCGAGGTGTTTGGTCGCTACGCCGGCTACACGGCTCTACTCCCGACGATGGCCGGAGCCGCGGACCGTTGCTGCATACCCGAGCAGCCTTTTGATATCGAGCAGTTGCTCGAGCTCCTGACGTACGATCGAAACCGGAATCCCAGTAAGTACTCGGTCGTTCTCGTGTCGGAGGGAGCCCAGATGACCGGCGATACCGGCATGTCGTTCGAGGGGAACGAGTTGGATCAGTACGGGCATCGCAAACTCGGCGGGATCGGCGACAGGGTATCAGCCGCGCTGAAGGAGCTCTCGCCGCGGTTCGGCAGCGGTCGCCGCACCAACGTCGTGAATCAGCGACTGGGCTATCTCGTTCGCTGCGGTGACCCCGACGCACTCGATGCGATCGTCCCGATGGCGTTTGGCAACCTCGCCCTGGACCTCGTTCTGTCTCGGAGCTTCGGGCGCCTCGTCAGCGTTCGCAACGGGGTCTACGACAGTGTGCCCATCGATGTGGTTACGGGACGCAAGAAAGTGATTGATGTGCAGAAGTATTACGACGCGGAGCGCCTGCGGCCCAAGTACAAAACATTGCTGCGGCAACCGCTCTTTATCATGACGTCGGATGTATAGTCGCGGTCTTTTTGAAGAGGCATAAGATGAACAGGCTTTGGCAAACAGGAACGATGCTCGCGATTGGGTTGGTGTGGGTGCTTATGGGCGCCGCTGAT
>CBDUCI010000130.1:0-7078 GCA_965365605.1 uncultured bacterium | reverse complement strand
TTCAAATCGTTCGCTGATCGCGTTGCAATCGAGTTCAATCCGGGGATCACCGCGATCGTCGGTCCGAACGGTTGTGGCAAGAGCAACATTTCAGACGCCATCCGCTGGGTCCTGGGCGAGCAGCGGCCGACGCTCGTCCGTGGCTCACGAATGGACGAGGTGATCTTTAGCGGCAGCCGGCACCGTAAGCCAATCAATCTGGCCGAGGTGGCGCTCCACTTTTCAAACGAAGACGGTATGCTGCCGATCGAGTACACCGAGGTCGCGATCGCACGGCGCGTCTTTCGGGATGGTGACAGCGACTATTTGCTCAACCGCCATCCATGCCGGCTCAAGGACATTCAGGACCTTCTGATGGGGACCGGGATCGGTACCCACTCCTACACGCTGATCCAACAGGGGATGGTTGATAGCCTGCTGTCGGAACGGCCCGAGGAGCGGCGGACGATTTTCGAGGAAGCGGCCGGTGTCACGCGTTACAAGAACCGACGCCGGGCCACGGAACGGAAGCTCGAGGCGACCACGATCGATCTCGACCGGGTCGAAGACGTCGTGGCCGAGGTCGACCGGAACGTTGCTTCGCTGAAACGCCAGGTCGGAAAGGCACGCCGGTTCCTGAGGTATCAGGCCGAAGAGACGCGGCTGGATGCGCACTTGGCGGCGTGCGAGCTGGAGACGCTGGAGACGCAGCGGGCGCCGTTGGCCGAGGAGCTGCGCGGCTTGGAGGAGAAGGAGTCCGAGCTGGCGGCTCGGTTGGCCGAACGCGAGGCCGGCGTCGAGACGATGGAGGTCGAGCTGATCGAGCTGCGCCAACAGGAGCAGGCGGCGAGTGGCTCGGTCGAGGCGGTGCGCAGCCGCATCGCGCGCCGTGAGGAGGTTCGACTGGTGAACGGCGAGACGCTCAAGCACCACCGGCAACGGTTGGAGGAGCTCGCCAACGAGGCGGAGCAGGCGCGCATCCGGTCGGATGACCTGGCTGAACGGCGAGCGAACCTGGAGGTGGATCTGGCCGCGGCGCGCGAGCAAGTCGACCGGATCGTCGAACGGATGGCCCCGTCCGAAACCGCCGATGAGGAGGAACGCCGGGCGGACCTCCTGGCTGAGCGGCGGCGTCTAACCGAGCGACTCGAGTCACTACGCGAGCGCTTGGCGGAGGTCGACCAAGCCCGGGCTCGTCAGGCCACGGCGGCCGAGAGCGCAGAAGAGCGCTTGTCGGCGCTGAGTGCCGAACTCGAGTCGCGGGAACGCGAAGCGGGTGAGTCAGGGACCGCCGTCGATCGGGCCCGGGCCGCAGTCGAAGCCGCCGAGGCGCAACGCGCGGAGGCCGACCAGGCCCGTGAGGTTGCGAAGTCGGCGGCAGACATGCTGTCGCCAACGGTGAACGCGATTCGCGAGCGGTTGGAGACAGCGCGGGCTGCCGAACAGACAGCGGCCGGCCGAAAGAGCGCGCTGACCGATCTCGAGGCGCGGTTCGAGGGGTACGCATCGGGCGCCCGTTCTTTGCTCGGCGCATCGACGCGCGTGCGTGGCGTGTACGGCGCGTTGCCGCAGGTCCTCGAGCCCGTCGATCGGCGCTTCGAAAAAGCACTCGAGCGGTACCTGGAGAGTCTCGGTCACGGGTTGCTGGCAAAGGACCAGAAATCGGCGTTGGCGGCGGCTGAGCAGCTGGACGGAAAGAGCGGCGGCAGGGCTGATTTTCTCATTCCGGAGCTCATCAACGGAGCGGCTCCGCCCCCGATACCCGATGCGGCCGCAGCCCACGTGCTGGCGCGCGGCTCGGATGTCGTGCGGTGGACCGGTCATCGTAAGCTGCCCGAGCGGTTCGAGCCGCTGTTCCAGCGGCTGCTGATCGTCGCCAATGCGGCGGCTTGCTTCGGTTGTCGTTCGGCGCTCGGCGATGAGCCCGAGGCAGCCAGCTATTACACCATCGCCGGATTGGACGGCACGCTGTTGGAGCCGGTGGGTCGCTGGCGTACGGCCGGATCCGAGAATGGTCACGGCTTGCTGTCCCGCCGCCGGCAGTTGGCGGAAGCGGAGACCGAATTCAAGGGGCGGCAAGCGGATGTCGCCGGCTTGACCCAAGAGCTCGATCGGGTCGAGCGCGAGCTGGCGGAGCATAAAGCGGCGATGAGTGCGGCCGGCGATCAATGGCGCGAGGCGGACGCGTCCTACTGGGCCGGGCGTGAATCCCTGGTCGCGGCTGAAGAAGCAGCCACGCATGCGGCCCGTCGGCGAGCCGAACTCGAAGCCGAGATCGGCGAGCAAAAGGCGGCTCGCGATCGAGCCCTCCAGGCCCAGGAAGCGGTGGCCAAGACCCATACCGAGCTATCGATCGACACCACGCGCGCGACCGAGCGGTTGGCCGCTGTGCGCACGGCGCTCGAACGGTACGACGAGGTGCGCACGGAACGGATTTCTGCGCGGCACGCGGTCGAGCTCGAGCGCACCGCCGCGGAAGCTGATCTGAGTCTCGTCGAGCGGGAGCTCGAACACCTGAGTGCGGCCGAGTCGGCGCTGGAGGAAGCCCGCAGCGGTCGAGCCGGTGAACGCGCCCGGCTCGAGGAGGAGTGCAAGCGGCTCGCGGCTGAGGCCGAAACCGCAGGCGCGGAGATCGAGGCGCTCTACGCCGAGCTAGAGACGGTCGAGGTCGGGTTACGTGAACATCGCGAGACCTTGGCGGCGATCGAGGAAAAACGATCGGGGCACGACAACGAAGTGCGAGGCTTGCGGCGCGAGCACGACACGACGATAGAGCGGCGTCACCAATGTGAGCTGGCGCTTCAAGACATCGAGCACCGTCGTCAAACGGTGGTTGGTCATATCGAGGAGACGTATGAGAGCGAGCTTACGGCGCTTGTAACAGACCACCCGCTCGAGGATGACGAGAAGACGGTGGAGTTGGGCGAGCTCAAGACCCGGCTCGAGGCGGTGCGGCGCAAGCGCGCCAATCTGGGCCCGGTCAACATGCTGGCGGTCGAGGAGTTCGATCGCGAATCGGAGCGGCTCGAGTTCCTGGTCAAACAGCGGGATGACCTGGTGGTCGCGCGGCGTCAGCTCGAGGAAGCGATTCGCAAGATCAACCGCACCGCCCGCGAGCTGTTCGTGGAGACGTTCGGGAAGATCAAAGAGAGCTTCGACTACACCTTCCAGACGTTGTTTGAGGGCGGATTCGCCGAGATCCACTTGGAAGACCCCGACGACCCCCTCGAGACCCCGATCCAGATCGTCGCCAGCCCGCGCGGTAAGCGCGTCCATTCGATCAACCTGTTGTCCGGCGGTGAGCGGGCTCTCACCGCGCTCGCGTTGCTGTTCGCGATCTATCGCGTGAAGCCGAGTCCGTTTTGCATTCTGGACGAGGTCGACGCCCCGCTAGACGATGCCAACGTGAGTCGCTTCCTGCAGATGATTCGCCATTTCAGCGGCGACAGCCAGTTCGTCATCATCACCCACAACAAGCGAACGATGGAGGCGGCGGATTATCTGTACGGCGTGACGATGGAGGAGCCGGGAATCTCGGCGCTGGTCTCGGTATCGCTGGACGGTGCACGGCAGAGCGTCGATGCACCGGTCGACGAACCCCAGCCCGAGCCCGAAGAAGCGCTGCTCGCGGCTGGCTAGCCGGCTAGCTCGAACCCCAAGGCGATGAGATCGAGTCGGTGGGCACGCGTTCGGCCGCGATGTCGCCGATCAGCGGCAGTGCCGACCAGTGACCCTGCAGGGCCCGCCAGGTCAAGAAGGCCGTAGCGAGGAGCCACAATCCGGCGGCGGCCAGAGCCATCATGAAACCGACGATCGGGACCTGCTCCAGCGCCAGGATCGCGATTGCGAGAGCTACCCCGAGCAGTATCGATTGCCAGGCGTGGAAGCGGACGAAGGCGTGGCGCCGACCGACGATCAAGCAGGCTATGCCACTGGCGACGCTAAACGGATAGGCCAGCGCTGCCGTGCGATTGATGGGTAGGGAGCCCTTTTCGCTCACTGGGTCTCCGATGTTGTTACCCCGCTCTCCCCAGTTGACGAGCCCAGGGGTGGCGGCCAGATTCGGGTTCGTCGCTGCCAAACTCACTGTTCTCCGTAACCCCGACAAGGCGCATGATCGAAGAGCCGATCCCCGAAACGAGCACCGACGACGAGACGATCGCGCAGCTGGAGGCGGCGGTTCAGCTCAAGAACCGAGAGCGGTTGGAGCGCGTCTACGTATTCGACCCGGTGGTGAGGCGGGAGACGGCGTTCTCGCTAGCTCTGATCACGAAGCGCCTCGACGACCAGCGGCTCGAGATGGTGGCTATCGGTGAACGCTCCATTGGTGCGGCCAGCCCGGCCCGGGACTTCATCCGGCGCGCCCGCTTCCCAGCGGAGATCTTGCCGCTGATTCTGGAGGAGTTCATCGATCGGTGTGGTGTCGAGGGTGCGTCGTACAGAGAGGTGCACATCGAGAACCAGAACCCATCGGAGCAACTCTTGGAGTTGGCAGCGCTGCTGTCGCCGCGTACGGACGCCGAGCCGTCCCCGGCTCAGTGAGCCCGCGCACAGAGAGCGTTCCCGGGGTTGAGCGTTTTCGCGAATTTCTAAACGCGTACAACCATCCAGTGACCCCGCAACGTTTACGGGTCGCCGCGCTCCTGTTCGGGACGCACGACCATATATCAGCGGACGAGATCGTCCAGCGGTTGCGGGTCGGCGGGGACACGGTTGGAAAGGCGACGGTCTACCGGACGCTCGACCTGCTATTGAAGGCCGGGCTGATTCGAGAGCATGACTTCGGGGAAGGGTTTCATCGCTATGAACCGTGTCCGGCACGTCCGCATCACGAGCACCTGGTGTGCGTTCACTGCGGCAAGGTGATCGAGTTCGAGTCAGCGGCGTTCGAGAAGCTGCAGGCAGAAGTCGCCGGCCTGCACCGGTTCGAGCCGTCCCATCATAAAGTGGAGATCTACGGCAAGTGCGAAGAATGCCACAACTGAGCCGGACCGCGATCCTCTGCGGGTTGCTGTTGGCTCTTCCGGCCACCGCCGGGGCGCAGAAACTCACCATGTCGTTCAACTCGCTGGTCGCCCACGACGTCAACCGGGCGTTTCTCCGGGTTTCCAACCGGGGTGGGTTTGGACTCGCCCTGGGTGACGCCGATGCCGGCAACTTTCCGGAAGGCACCCTCAACCGGTACATCTTTGGCGCCGGCCTTTGGGTCGGCGGTATCGGTGACGTGGATGGCAATGGGCAGTCCGATCGGGTCACGACGATCGGCTACAACCCGTCGAACCTGTCGGATCTCGAGTGGATCGAGGGGACGGTCGCGTTTGGACGCAACGATCCACGGTTTCGGGTGCTCGATTCCACAAACCCGAACGACCAGAACGACTTCCCAACGACACCGGTCGCCAGCCAGGAGCTGTTTACCGCTTACGGCGATCGATTTAGCACGTTCGGAACGGGCCAGGCGTCCGTGCCGCTGGGCGTCGAGGTTCGGCAACGATCGTTTGCGTTTACCGAAGTCGATCTGAATACAGCGGTGATCTTCCAGTGGGATTTTCTCAACATCTCGGATCAGATCCGGGATACCGGGTACACGATCGAGGATCTGTGGACCGGGATCGTGCTCGATCCTGACATTCAGGTCTCGCCGGTTGGCAGCGTGCTCGACGACACGGCGGCACCGCTAACGGTCGACGGGGAAGACGTCTTGCTGATCTGGGACAGCGACTTCTCCGAACCCGGCTTCGAGGGCGCGCCCGGGTTCATGGCGGTGGTACCGCTCGTCAATCCCGGCGGACAAACCACGATTACTCAGATGACATCCCAATTTGGTGCCGATGTGCGGATCGTCCCCACGAACGACGCCGACCAGTACGATACGCTAGCGGGCATCGCTCCACGCGATCCGACGATCGTCGAGCCGGGGTTCGATCTGCGGGCGCTGATCGGTTGGGGCGCGATCGACCTCGCTCCGGGTGCCGTGCACCGCACGGCAGCGGCGTTCGTATGGGCCGATGCCGACGGAGAGCCGCCAACGTTTTTGTCACCGCTCGACCCGACGCTCGACCAAGACCTGCCGTTGCTGACCGATCTGGTGGCGAGGGTCCGGTCGGTGCGACAAGCCTACGACCAGCAGTTGGCCGGGCTGCCGGCGCTGCTCGACTTTCCGGGAGGACCGCCGCCCGGGCCCGGTCCGGGGGGCGGTGAGCCGGGCGTCGTCCTCCAGAACTTTCCGAACCCCTTTACCGATCAGACGACGATCCAGTACTCGATCGTCGATGCGGCCGACATACAGCTCAAAGTGTTCGACATCGCCGGTCGCGAGGTGACGACATTGGCCGATGGTTTCTTGGAGCCCGGCGAGTACTCCGCCACCTGGGACGGGCGCTCGACCCTGGGGGTCGACGTGCCGGCCGGGGTCTACGTGATTCAGCTCGTCACGCCAGCGGGCACATCGACGGTACGGGGGTTGAAGGCGCGATGATCCTTGCAACGGTCAGTCCCGGCGGAGAGATTCGGGTTCCAATGCGACCCGCCATCCTCTCATGCATGACAGCACTGGTTCTCGTGGCGCTAATCGTTCCGGCCCCTGCAAAGGGTCAGGACAACGGCGAGAACGGGGGGTTGGTGGGGCTCACGCTCCCGCTCGGTGCGCGGCCGTTGGGCCAGGGTCGTGCCATCGCGGCGGTTCGCGGTGAGCTGCAGGGTGTCCCGTACAACCCGGCGACCCAGAGCGGTATCGAACGCGGCGCTCTGACGTACAGCCGGTTCGAGGGTGCCGACCTCGCGGACCTCAACAGCAACTACATCGCCGGCGCCTACGTCGCGACGTGGGGTACGATCGGCACGCATTTCGTCTATCACGATTTCGGGGACGTTCCGCTGACCGATACCTCGCCCACGCCGGTCGGCAGTGTCGACCTCAACGAGTCAGTGATCGGCGTCACCTACGCCAATCAGTGGCGCGATGAGCTCGACTACGGAGTCACATTCAAGTGGTACAGCTCGGACCTCGGGGTCGTCGAGGCGAGCGGCCCGGTGTTCGATTTTGGCGTTCTATACGCGCCGCGAGACGTACCGGTGCAACTCGCCGCGGCGGTGAGAA
>CBDUCI010000129.1:0-7100 GCA_965365605.1 uncultured bacterium | reverse complement strand
AGAGAAGACGTACGGTGAGCATTGACGGGCTTTTGCCGTTCGGTACGTGACCGGTAACGTGCACACCCGCCTCACTCGCCGCATCCACGATCGCACGGTATGTCTCCGGGTCCAAGAACTCTTTCACCTTGATGAAGTCGACATCCCGCGCCAGCTGCTCCGCCACCGCGCGACGTCCCTCATCGGGCGTGGTCACCGTCAGCCGAAACGGCCAGTCATCGGGTGTCGTCCCGTCCAGCATCTCGCCCGCGATCACCATGCGCGGTCCGATCTCACCGCCTACGATCCGGGCGCGTACCGCGTCAACGTCCTCGAACGCCCCACCCATCTCACGAATCCCTGTCACCCCGTTGGCGACCAGGATCGAAGGCCCATTCACTTCCCAACCGTGCAGGTGGACGTGCATGTCCCAGAGTCCGGGGATGACGTACCGGTCCGCACCGGCGACGACTTCCGCGCCGCGGGGAATGTCGATCTCATCGACCGTTCCCACTTGATCGATCCGGCCGTTCCGAATGACGATTCGCATATTGGGCTTCGGCATGCCTTCGACGACGTCGATCAGCGTTACATCGTCGACTACGAGCGACGGTTCAGTCGAGCAACCGGCCGTCAGCGGAAGAAGGAGTAAGAGCCCCGACAGGGCAAATCGAGCGGATTTCATGGACGGTTCCCTCCCGGGACAAAGACGACGGTGGTGTTCTCGCCATGCCTAACGGGTTCGCGGGGGCTGGGGTTTCAGCCGTGGTCCAGGTTGCCCGACGTGCGCCGCAAGCAGATCACGTCTTGTGGTCGAAGAGCGAGCTTCAACGTCGAAGGGTCGGGAACCGTTTTCTGATTGATGACCTGTAGAACTCGAACCTTTGGCGTGCCGATCGTCATCGCGATCGTCGTCGCTTTTTCGTGCAACGACGGGCCGGCCCAACCGAGCAACGATCTCCCCGGCATTCCGATCGGGTCGGGCTCGACGATGCACGGCGAGGTCGAGTATGCCGCGACGTTGCGGGTGATGGAGTCGTTCCCGGTTCAGATCGCAGCTGACGTGACCGTCACGAACCACCGCGCCGAATCGGTGCGGATCGTCTTCCCCGACGGCTGCGTAGCGCTCCTTCGCGCCTTCGCGATCGACGGCAACGACCCGCTGTGGGACCAGGGCCAAGACTTCGCGTGCACGCTGGCGCTCGTCTCGATCGACCTCGAGCCCGGCGCGTCCGAGTCGTACACGACGCCGACCTCGAGTGCGCGCGACATTCTCGGCGACACGCTGCCCGACGGCAGCTACCGGATCAGCGTATACCTGCGCCCCGATAGTGAGGTGGTCGAGATCGACACCGGTACCGTCGAGCTGGCGATCCCGCGTTAGCGCCCGGGCCAGTTGCTGGGCCAGCGTCGCATTGACAGCCCACCCTATATGTGATATTATTGTCACATATGGATTCCTCAAACGACGACCTGGTCTGGAAAGCTCTCAGCTCTCCTGTCCGGCGACAGATCCTCGACGCGCTCCGCGAAGGAAGCCAAACCACCGGAGATCTCGCTGATCGATTCCCGGATTTGAGTCGCTATGCGGTGATGCAACACCTGGGCGTCCTCGTCGACGCCGAGCTCGTCCTCATTCACCGCGAAGGTCGTCTTCGCTGGAATTCCCTCAACGTGATCCCGATCCAGCGCATCCACCAACGCTGGATTCAACCGTACCAGGCGCTCTGGGCGAGCTCCTTGCTCGAGCTCAAGCGCCAGGCGGAGACCTCCAGTCGAGGTTTCGCGAAGGAGAAGAAAAGATGACCGACAAAGACCTTTCGTTTCGCATGCAGATCTTCATCGACGCCGCGGCCGAAGAGGTTTGGCGGTCGCTGACCGACCCCGATCAGCTCGCCCGCTGGTGGGACCCGGTCCGCAGTGCCGAATGGCGCGTCGGCGGGAGCGTAGTCTTCGATGTCGGAACCGAGTACAAGATCGACTGCGATGTGCTGGAATTCGACCCGCCGCGCCGGTTGGTCACGACCTTCGACTGTGACGCCTACCCGGAGCACCCATCGACCCGAGTGACGTGGGAGATCGAACCCCTCGACCGGGGCTGCCTTTTGCGCCTCGTACACGACGAATTCCCGTCCACCGAACTCGGACTGCACGACGTCTGCCAGCACTGGCCGACGATGATCGCAACCCTGAAGGGGCTTCTCGAGACCGACCCCGTAGGCGCAGAAAAGGGCCTCCGATGACGCGGGTGCTGATTCGGCTCATCCGGCCCAGGGTGTGGTCGAGGCTGGCGGCAGAGTCTGAGGGCTACCTTCGTCGTAACCCCCAGCCCCGGTTCCCCTTGTTTCCGCCGCCGCCCTGCTAGGCCCTATACTGCGCGCATGGTTTTGATCAAGCTCAAGACGCGAGGCGTGGGCGTAACACTGCTCCTCATGGGCCTCGCGGTCGTGCTCGCGTACTTCCTCGCCCCGGTGCCCGAGTTCGAAGAGTTGGCGCGGCGAACCGGTGTCGTCGAAGACGTGCGGCGCGAGCGAATCACGTTTTGCCGACGCTCGTCGGGCGACTGCCGACACACCGTCGTTCAGGTTCGTCACGAGGGCGGCTCACGCAATTACAATTTCGCTCAGACCGATCCGGACGAGATCGCGATCGGCGCCGCGATCGAGCTCTGGGTCGCACCTTCGATCAAAGGGTTGGACGACGACCGCGTCTGGCACGCGGAGCAGGGCGGGCGGATCGTGCGCGATTACGAACGACAGGCCCGCGCCGACCGCAGGATCATCGGAATCATGTTGCCGTTGGCACCGTTTCTGATCTTTGGTGGGTGGTGGCTTGTCCGACACTACGACTGGAAAGGGGATCCAGTGGAAGGGCCAAGTTCGACATCGAGAGGATTGGTCGGTCTCGCCATGCTCATGTGGGCAGGCGCCGCATTCGCTCAGGACACTCCGCCCGATCCGCTCGCGTGCCAGCAGGTCGAAACGACCGACATCCACAACGACGGTGTGCTAGTCGGCGCGGTGTTTCTGGGACCAGGTGTCGACCTTCACGCCTACATTTTCGACGGTGACGGCTACCGCGATCTCGGAAACCTCGGCGGTGACGGCGAGCTCACCGGCGTGTTTGCGCAACCTCTGGGGATCGACGATCTAGGACGAATCTTCGGCCAGAGTCTGAACCGCGATCTCGACATGGCTGGGTTCGTGTGGGAGCGTGGCGCCATGCGCGAGATCCCAGGACTGAGCAAGGCGATCGGTATGACAACCGAGGGCGCCGTGATCGGCCAGACGGGACAGATCGCGGCCCGGTGGACCCCCGAAGGCGGGGCCGAACCACTACCCCGTTTGGGAGGCGAGTTCAGCCAAGCAGACGCGGTGAACGGTGCCGGCTCGATCGTCGGCGCCAGCTCGACGTCAGACGGACCGCTCCACGCCGTCCGGTGGTCCGACGGGGAGGTCATCGATCTCGGACCCGCCAGCGGGACCAGCATGGCGGTGGCGATCAACAAAAGGGGTGACATCGCCGGCTGGTTCGAGCCCGGACCACGCCAGCGGCACGCAGCCGTGTGGAGGGGCGATCGCTTCGAGGATCTCGGCACCTTTGGCGCCGATTTCGCGATGGCGATCGACATCGACGACGCCGGCCGAGTGCTCGTTGTGGCCACCACGATTGTGAACTCCAAGCAGGTCCATCGCAATCTGATCGTCGGCGAAGATCGGATCGTCGAGCTCGACAACCCCGATGGCCGGGCGCAAGCCCGGGCCATGAACGACCAAAACGTGGTCCTCGGCATCCGCGGCACGACGCCAATCGTTTGGGCAGACGGCGTGATGCACGAGCTGCCTCTCCCCGATCCGTGCCGACCACCGGAAGCCCCAGAACCGGCGACCCCCGAACGCGCGGACGAAACCCTCGACACGGACGCCGCGCTCGCGCAGGCCGGCGGCGACGGCGTGGACCTCTGTCCCAACACGGAAAGTGTCATCGTCGTCGACTCCAGGGGCTGCCCGGTTGACACCGACGGTGACGGCGTTCCCGACGGCGTGGACGAGTGTCCGTCAACGGCGCCTAGAGCCGAGGTTGGCAAAGACGGGTGCGAACCCGAGTACCGCGTTCGCGTACCGAACCGCGCCGACGTGTGCGGATCCCCGACCCGCAGTATCTCGTTCTCGGTCGGCGATTCATACGACGACCCCGCACCGATCTTCGTGCAGATCATTTTGGAAGAGCAGGGCGGCTCGGCGGCACCCAAGCGCTCCCGCGAATGGTCCGTGCGCGGCGCCTTCCCGTATAAACACCTCCGCCGGATCGAGCTCCGAGACGGGGACTCCGGCGACCTCCTGTACGTGATCCCGCTGTCGAAAGCGCCGCACAGCGCAGGGCACGGCATGTTTGGTCTGCAGTTCCGGACCGAGTGCCACCCGGCCTTTCCCTGCTACGAAGGCGCGTTTCAGGACAGCTCGGTCCCGTTTCTCGAGCTCTTCGCGACGTGGCTCAAAACCGAAGCGGTCATCGTGATCGACACTACCGATCCCGAGATCGGCACGATCACTATCGAGGCGGAAAAACAGAGCCGGGAGTGGGCGCCAGGCGAGTGCTGAAACCGTCTGCACGCTTTCTTCGGAGAGCGAGCTAGAAAACCGCCGGCGCCGAGGTCACGGTGAACGTTCCCGACCCGACCGCCAGAACGCGCTCGGTCCCGGGTTCGATCACCTCCATGCGCGCCGTGCTCACGCGCTTCCCGATGCGGGTGGGACGCCCGCTGGCGCGCAGATCGATACCGCTCGCCGGCTCCAGCAGCTGGACGTGCAGATCGACGGTCGAAATCCAGTGATCGTAGTAGGGCGCCAGCGTGAACCACCCGGCGTTGTCGAGTAGCGTCGCAAACACACCGCCGTGAATGGCGTCGAGAGCGTGGTCGAAGCCCGGGTGGTACGCCATGTCCCACACCGCCTCGCCGGCGTCGTTGTACGACAGCCGCTGGCCCATCGTGCGGATGATAGGGGCGCTCTCCTGGGTGACGCGGATCAGCGCCCGACGACGCTGTTCGAGGGTCTCGGCATCGACGCTCAACGGGCTAAAGCCATCAGGCCGCGCGCAGCGCCCGATAGGGCTCATCGCCCGTCGACGCGGACACCTCCAACCCCAACTGGTGCGCCCGCGACAAGGCGTCGAACAGCGACTCGGGTGTGACCTCGAACGGCTCGTTGGCAACGAACGGGAAGCTGGCCGCGCCCTCCATCGCCGCCCGTAACCCCTCGGCGTCGCGCTCGAGATCGAGCGAGACCTGTCCCAGGTGGACGGGCAACCCGATCTCGGCCAAGAACGCGGCCGCATCGCGGGCCGCCTCGAGATCGTCTTCGAGCGCCAACTGGGTCAGGATCCCGATCGCCACCAGCTCGCCGTGCAACGCATCGTGATGGGCTTGCGGCAGGAACGTCAGCGCGCTGGCGATCGCGTGCGTCACCGCCAGCCCGCCGCTTTCGAAACCGACGCCGCTCAGCAACGTGTTCGCCTCGACGACGCGCTCGACCGCTTCGTCGATCACGCCTTTGCGGACCGACTCCACCGCCGCCATTCCGTATTCCCGAACTGTGTCCGCGCAGAGCTCGGCGATCGTCGCCGCAGCGATCGTGATCCGCGAGCCAAACGCCGATCGGGCGGCAGGGTTTTGGAAACACGTGCGGGCCTCGTACCACGTGGCCAGCGCATCGCCGATGCCGGCCACCAGAAAGCGCACCGGCGCGTCGGCCACGATCTGCGTGTCGACGACGACGATCGCCGGATTGCTGGGGAAGAACTCGATCGCTTCGAGGATACCCTCGTCGGTGTACATGACCGACAGCGCCGAGCACGGCGCGTCGGTCGAAGCGACCGTCGGGCAGCTGACCGCCGGAAACGACAGCCGGTAGGCGACACACTTCCCGGCGTCGAGACACTTTCCTCCGCCGACCGCAATGACCGCGTCGATCTGCTCGCTCGCGAGCTCACCGGCGACGCGATCGACCTCTCCCACCGAGCATTCGCCACCAAAGACCGTTGTCACCGCCTCGACCGCGTGCTGTTTCAGACTGTCATTGACCCGCGCGCCGAACCGCTTCTGGCCACCTTCACTGATCAGCACTGCCGCCCGCCGGCTTGGGACGAGCGACAGATAGCGGCCCAGGTGATCGATCACCCCCGGACCTTGGATGTAGCGATGCGGGCTGATCAGCGCGCGCGGGACGCTCGGTGGATCAGTGTCCTCGACGGCGTAGATGGGATTCGGAAGAAAAGGCTCGGGCATCCGGTACTCCTGGGTGATGAGTAAAAAGGAAGTTTTTTCAATGTAGACATGACTGACACTGGCTTCAGCGAGCGGTTGCACAAAACGCGAACCGGGACAAGCGCCTCTCCTCTGCAAGACGGGCCGAGACCTCGAAGAAGCGCTGCTGCCCCTCGAACGTCTCGTCCCCCTCGATCTTCTGCAGATCGGGCGCGCGGGCCTCACGGGCTTCGAGCCAGCGCCGAGCCATCTGTGCCATGTTCTCGGTGCGGTCTTCTGCCTGCTCAACCTCAAACCCGGTCCGCCTGAGCAGCTCCTCGTCGACTCCCCGCGGTACGAAGAGGAAGAAGCCGATCGAGCTCCGGATCCGCATCTCCTCGTCACTGAACGGCCCGGTGATCGTGATCGGGTCGGTAAAGACGAGCCGGCCTCCGGGTTTGAGGACGCGATGCCACTCGCCGAGTACGCGCTCACGATCGGGCAGGTGATTGATCGCATCCACACAGATCAGCCCATCGAAGCTCGCGGGATCGAACTCCAGCCGCCGGCTCGCGTCTCCCTGCCGAAACGAAGCCCGGTCATCCAGTCCCTCCGCCTGCGCCTGATCGCGGGCGGCTGCGACTCCCTGCTCGTGCAGGTCGACCCCGACCACCGAACAACCGGCCTCGCGTGCGATCCGGAGCGTCGGCCCACCCGAGCCAGAGGCCACATCCAGCAGTCGTGACCCGGAGTCCAACCCGAGCCACGCGATGAACAGGTCCTGCTCTTCAGCCGTCAGCCAACCCGTTTGACCGATGTCCTCGCCGAACGCCTCGGCCCGGATCTCCGCGTAGAGCTGGGACGCGAAGCTCCCGTA
>CBDUCI010000128.1:0-7102 GCA_965365605.1 uncultured bacterium | reverse complement strand
GCCAACATCGTGTTTTTGGTGTTCGGGATCTGGTTGTTCAGCCGTTCGTCCCGCGACTCACGTGGGCTCAAGTTCAAGCTGCCTAAGTGGTTGCCCCGGAGAAAGTTGCCGGTATGATTTTCATGCGCCGACTCGACCGGCACGTGATGGGTGAGTTCCTCAAGATTCTGGGCCTTGCGCTGTTTGCGTTCACGGCAATTTTCGTGATGATTCACTTAATGGATCACATCGATCTCTACCTCGACCAGGAAGCCTCCTGGAGCGCGGTTGGCAAGTATTACTTCTACCAAACTCCATACAACCTGCTACTGACGCTTCCAATGGCGATGTTGGTCGCGACGATCTTGTCGATCGGTGACTTGGGTCGACACGGTGAGCTTACAGCCATGAAATCAAGCGGGCTCAGTCTCTATCGGATCACGCTGCCGGTGATTTTCTTCTCATTCCTCGTCAGCCTGGCGGGCCTCGTCTTCGGCGAAACCTGGATTCCCGTCTTGAACGCTCGGGTCAACGACGTCTATGAGGAAGAGATCATCGGCGAGGGTCCCAGGCGCGACGACTATCGTGGCAATTTCGTCTATCAGAACGACAAGGGTTACACATACATAGTGCGAGCACTGTTCGTCGAAGAAGGCGACACAACCCAAACCGGGGCATCGGCTGACCAGGTCGAAATCCAGCGCCAGTTCAAGGACGGAACGTTCCTTCGTATCAACGCACCGCAAATGGTTTGGGAGCCACAAACTGAAACGTGGGTGCTCCAGCGCGGAGAGATGCGTCTGTTTCCAGCCGAGGGTGACGAGCGAATGTTCACCTTTTCACTGCTACGATCGCCGGAGTTCGTCGATCGACCTGAGGAGCTCCTAGCGGAAGACAAGGAGCCTGAAGAGATGGGCTACGCAGATCTCAATTCGTATATCGAAAAGCGGCGCCGGCTGGGCGCAGATACGCTCGAGGAAGAGGTCGATCTCCAGATGAAGCTGTCCTACCCGTTTGCGAACCTCATCATCGTCCTGTTCGGTGTGGCGCTTGTCGGATCTGCCGCTCACACGAGTCGGCACGGTGGAGCGATGGGTTTTGGCATCGCGCTCTTTCTGACGATCGTGTTCTGGGGGTTCTTGCGCGTTGGGCAGGGAATCGGGTACGGAGGTGGATTGGGGCCGGTGTGGGCGGCGTGGCTTGCAAACGGGGTGTTCTTCGTGGTTGCGCTGATCCTGCTATCGCGGGCTCGGACCTAGCGCGCTTTCAACCGCTCGACGAGGTTGGTTTGCACGTCGCGCGCTTGATCGGTCGCCGCTTGCATCAGAGCGCGCGTTGCGTCATCAGCGGCTGGATGGTTCCACAGGGAGCTTGAATCCCCAGCCTCCCCGGCCGAACCGCGTGAGCCATAGACACTACGCCAAGCGGTTGCGTACTCACTCCAAGGACCCTGTGGTTCGGAACGGGCGGCTGGCATCAGTGCCAACGGCACGATGACCGGCCAAGCCACGCCACCAACCCGGCCCAACCTCCCCCAAGGTCCACCATCGCCAAACTCCTCGTCTAGCGCACCCATCACGATCTCGAGCCGATCAGGGCCGAGCGAGCCCAACGCCTCGTGAGCGGCGGCCACCAAGCCATCCGCCGCGAGCAGCGTGCCGGCCGCGCCATCGACCGCCGTGCCGGGCGTCCGACCCACATCCACACCCGTCCCAAGGCTGGTGCTGGCGCCCTCCAAACCACCGGCCAGCGCCCCTACGGCGATGCCCCAGATCAACGACTCAGCGTCCCCCCATCCGGACCGCCGGACCGCCGAGCCGCCGATCGCTGCGGGCCACGGTGCACCGCCAGAACAGACGTTGGCCATCTCGCCGGCTAGCGATTCAGGCATCGTGAAGCTGGCCAGCCACTCGCTGAGTGCCACCGCGAACGAGTCGACCTCGGGCGGGCGTACCTCGCTCAACCGCGAACCAGCGAGGCCACTACTGTAGGCGCCTGCGCAAGCGCGGTATCGATCTTGTCGACGTCCTTTCCTCCGGCTTGCGCCATGTGTTTCTTGCCGCCGCCACGACCGCCAATCAGCGGCGCCAACTCGCCGATCACCCGGGGTGCGTCGAGCGTCCCAGCTTCGATCAAATCGTCGGTGACGACCGTTAGTAGGTTGGCCTTACCTTCCAACGCGGCACCGATGACACCGACGCCCGAGCCGAGTTGTTCGCGAACGGTGTCGCCGATCGTGCGCAAATCGTCCATCGAGACAGGTTCAGCCCGGAGCGTCACCACCTCGAAGCCATCCACGGTCGTCGACTGCTGAAACACGCTACCGGCACCACCCTGCATCGCTTGGCGGCGGGCGGCCTCGAAGCGCTTTTCGACCTCGCTCTTCTCTTCAAGCAGCCGATCGATTCGGGTTGGCACCTCGTCTCGGGACACTTTGAGCCGTTGTGCAGCTTTGGCGAGTACCCGTTCGGTCTGCCTAAACTCCTTGAGCGCGCGAAAACCGGTCACAACTTCGAGCCGCCGGACGCCTCCGGCGACGCTCGACTCGGAAACGATCTTGACGGCGCCGATCTCACCCGTTCGCGACACATGACAACCTCCACAAAGCTCGATCGATTCATCGTCACCGATCGCAACAACCCGCACGCGGTCTCCATATTTCTCGCCAAACAGTGCGATCGCACCGCGAGACTTGGCATCGTCAAAGGACATGATCTGCTTGCCGACCGGCAGATCAGACAAGACCCACGCGTTGGCCTCGTCCTCGATCATGTCGAGCTCCTCCATCGTCAGTGCCTTGGGGTGGGAGAAATCAAATCGCATGCGGTCGGGCGCGACCAACGAGCCTGCCTGTCGCACGTGCTCGCCGAGTCGATCCCGGAGGATCGCGTGAATCACATGCGTCACCGTGTGATGGCGCTCAGTGTCACGACGCTTCCGTTCGTCCACCATCGCGCGCACCGTCGCGCCGACGACGACCTTGTCGACGTCGCCCTCAATGACCTCAGCCACGGGCACAAAGACCTCGCCGTGCCGCTCGACGTCAGAGACAGCGAGCTGGAACCCTTCTCCATCGATCACCCCGGTATCGGCCACCTGCCCACCCCCGGTCGCGTAGAATGGGTTCTCGCGCAAGACCACCCGAAGACGGTCGCCGTCCGGCTCGACGTGTTCGATCGTCGTTTCGACCTCGAGCTGATCGTAGCCCACGAAGGTCGAGTCTGCTTCAAGCTTGCGAGCTGTCGCCTCGGCGCCTGCTGTTTCAAAACCACTCGCCTTGCGAGCCCTCTCTCGCTGTGCCGTCATGCGTTGCTCATAGCCTCGATAATCGACACCATGACCCCGCTCTCTTGCGATCAGCTCCGTCAGGTCGGGTGGAAAACCGTAGGTGTCGTAAAGAGTGAAAACGTCGTCGCCGGGCACATCGGTGCCTGTCGGCGTTGTCGCCAGGATCCTGTCGAGAATCTCCATCCCCTGATCGATCGTCTGGAGAAAACGTTTTTCCTCGGCTTCGAGGATCACACGGATCTGTTGTTCGTGGGTCGATAGTTCCGGAAACGACGCGCCCATTTCGGCGACAACCGCCGGCATGATCTCGTGGAGCACTGGCCGATGAACATCGAGCATCCAGTAGTGGCGCACGGCCCGCCGAATGATCCGCCTCAGCACGTAGCCGCGGCCCTCGTTCATCGGATAGACGCCGTCACCGATCAGAAAAGCCGCCGCTCGGCCATGATCTGCGAGAACCCGAAACGAGACACCGACATCGGTATCGGGCTCGTACATCTGATCCGTCTTTGCAGCGATCGCCGCGAGCAAGGGTGTAAAGAGATCGCTGTCGTAGTTCGAGTACACACCCTGAACAACAGCCGCGATTCGCTCCAGTCCCATGCCGGTATCTACAGACGGCCGCGGCAGATCGATCCGCGTGCCATCGGCACGGCTCTCGAACTGCATAAACACGAGGTTCCAAATCTCGAGGTATCGATCTTCGTTGTCCGCGGGAGTGCCCTCGCCATATGCGGGGCCAAAATCCCAGAAGATCTCCGAGCAAGGTCCACACGGGCCCGTGTCGCCCATCGCCCAAAAATTGTCCTTATCTCCCATCCGCAGGACCCGCTCCGCCGGGATCCCGGTAACCTCGGGCCAGAGATCAGCCGCCTCATCATCGCTCTCATGGACGCTGGCCCAGAGTCGATCCACCGGCAACTCGAGGTCTTTGGTGAGGAACTCCCATGCCAGCGCGATCGCCTCACGCTTGAAGTAGTCACCAAACGAAAAGTTGCCGAGCATCTCGAAGAACGTGTGGTGGCGTGGAGTATACCCTACGTTTTCGAAGTCGTTGTGCTTGCCCGAGACCCGGAGACACTTCTGTGACGACACCGCGCGCGCGTAATCCACCCCTCGCTGACCCGTAAAGACGTCCTTGAACGGCACCATGCCCGCGTTCACAAATAACAACGTCGGATCGTCCTCGGGCACAAGCGGCGCCGAGGCTACCGCCTTGTGGCCGTTGGCGACAAAGAAATCGAGGAAGCGCTGGCGCAGGTCGTGACCGGTCATGGGTACCGTCGAAAATACGAAGGGGCGGGATCACCCGCCCTGCTATGTGGTTGCTGCATGGGGACTTGAACCAAGATACAGGCGGCTCCACGAAGCTGCAAAGGGCACCTGCACTGCGAAAATCCAAAAAAGCTGGGATCGGACGAGTAAACGCTTAGCTAGTCCCCCTGAGCCAGGGCGGCGCATTCGGCATGGCGGTAGCAATCAACGGTGTGATCGTTGACCATGCCCGCGGCCTGCATGAACGCGTAGCAGATCGTCGGGCCGACGAACCCAAAGCCGCGACGCTTCAAGTCCTTGCTCATCGCTTCAGACTCGGCGGTTTTGGCCGGTATCTGGGATAGGGTCCGCCACTCGTTCTGAAGAGTGTCACCACCCACGAACCGCCAGATGTAGGCGTCAAACGTCCCGTGTTCGGCTTGGATTTCCAGGAACGCGCGCGCGTTCTTGACCGCCGACGTGACTTTTTGCCGATTCCGAACGATGCCTGGATCGGCGAGCAGTTGTCTAATTTTCTCGTCTCCGTATCGGGCTATCGCTTCGGGCTCAAAACCGTCGAACGCTCTGCGATAGTTCTCGCGCTTCTTCAAGATCGTTGCCCACGACAAACCGGCCTGCGCACCATCGAGCAGAAGAAACTCGAACAACCGGCGATCATCGTGAAGAGGAACGCCCCACTCTTCGTCGTGATAGACGATCATCAGATCCGACCCCACCCAACCACAGCGTCCTTTCACGGTTCGACGACCGCCTTGACGACGTGCCCGCCCTCCACATCGCGGAGAGCGTCGTTCATCTCATCCAATCGATAGCGGCGCGTGATCATCCGCTCCCAATCGAACCGGTCTCCGTGCCGATCGAGGATCTTGACCATACGATAGAAGTGGTTGAAGTCGGCACCCCACGTACCGCGGACCTCAAGGTGCTTTAGGTTGATATTGGTGTGAGGGTTGATCGTCACTTCACCCGCATCCGTATAGTGACCAACGACCACGTAGCGTCCGGCATCGCGCGTCATGCCAAGCCCTTCACGAACGGCCGACGGCACACCCGTCGCTTCGATCGTCACGTCGGCACCGCGTCCGCCTGTCAGCCCGCGAATGATCTCGACGCGCTCGGCCGGAGAGGTCTCAGACACCGATACGACGTCGTCGACCCCAAACGAGCGGGCAGTCTCCAGACGTTCGGCCGGGTCGCCGACGACGATCACCGGATCGGCACCCGACAACAGCGCCACTATCGCCGCGCCGAGACCAACCGGTCCGCTACCTTGAACAGCGACCGCATCGCCGACTCGAATCTCGGCGCGGTCGACGGCGTGGATCGCCGTCGCCAGTCCACAGCCGGCCGCGATCAATCGCTCTGGCGACACGCTCTCCGGCAGGGGAATCATCTTGACACCGGGCTTGAGATAGATCGATTCGCTCCATCCGCCGAGCAGTCCATCGTCGGCACCGTAGGTGACTCCGTACACCTTACGGGAGGGGCATCGGTTCGGGGCCCGCGCGACCTGACAGTACCAGCACGCGTGACAAGTCTCGTGCACGTCGTGAAATGTCGCGACCTGGCCCTCGCGAACCGGGTACCCATCGATATCGAGCACCTCGCCCGCAACCGCGATCGCGCGCCCGACCGACACGTGACCAGGAATAATGGGATACGGCACTCCCGCCAATCGGCCATGATGGAGATGCACGTCGGTGCCACACACCTCCGAGTAGATCGTCTCGAGAAGCACCGATCCCGGTTCTAGATCGGCTGGCGGCCGATCTTGCACCTCGATTGGCTGCCCGGGGCCTTTCATGATCGCCGCGCGAGGCATCGCTAACCCTCCGGCTCCGGTAGAACCTCCCGGCACACCTCGTAGATCAGCACGTTGTCGAATCCACGCCGTTGGAGGTGTCCGGCCAGACGCCGCCATCGTGCCACGTCGGGCTTGTCGAGTAAGCGGGGCAAGTACCGTTCGGCCACTCGCCGCGCGAGGTCACCGTCGTCGACGTGCTCATCTAGGAACACCTCATCAACTGCCTGCGCAGCGGTTCGCGCCGGAACGCCTTTATCGACCAGTTCGCTTACGACCTGCCGCCGGGCCCGGGGTTTGAGCCTCACGGTATCCAACGTGTACGCCGACGCGTAGCGAAGATCCGATACCAATTCCTTGCGAACCAGCTCCTCGATGACCGATCGCACGGCAGACGCCTCGACGTCACCGCCTCGACTCAACTTCTGGCCGAGCTCTTTGACGGTATGCTCGCGGCGTGCGAGCAGCCGCAACGCCCGCTCTCGCACGCGCTGGGTCACCTCCGGATCAGTCGTGATCGTCGTTGCTCGCTGGGACCGTGCAGTGCGCGAGGCCGCGCTTCTCGAGATATCGCTGGTGATATTCCTCGGCTCGATAGAACGTCGCCGCGGGTTCGATCTCGGTCGCGATCGGGCGCTTGAATCGTCCTTCGCGTCCGAGCTCCGCCTTTGATCTCCGAGCAGCATCCTCCTGCTCGGGCGAGTGGAAAAAGACGGCTGACCGGTATTGGGTTCCAACATCGGGACCCTGGCGGTTGAC
>CBDUCI010000127.1:0-7129 GCA_965365605.1 uncultured bacterium | reverse complement strand
GATCGGGATCGAACCGACGACCTCCTGAATGCCATTCAGGCGCTCTCCCAGCTGAGCTACAGCCCCAAAAACCGGAATCCAAGGTAGATCGCGAGCCTCTGGATCGTCAACCCGATTCGGATAGCTTCGTGGCCATGACTCGACCCACCCGAACAAAAATCCTGGCGACTCTCGGGCCCGCGAGTGAAACGCCCGAACGACTCGAGGCGATGATCCTAGCGGGGATGGATTGTGCACGGCTCAACTTCTCGCACGGGGATTACGACGAGTACGCTCGCACGATCGTGTTGTTGCGCGAGACTGCCGAGCGGCTCGATCGCCCGATAGCCATCATGCAGGACCTTCAAGGACCGAAGATCCGGATCGGCAGCATCGAGCGCGGCTCGATCGAGCTGGCGGTCGGAGAGACTGTACGTCTGGAGGCCAGTGATGGTGTCGGCACCCGAGACTTGCTCACGACCACCTACCGTGAATTGCCGCAAGACGTTACGCCAGGTGATCGAATCCTCCTTGACGACGGGCGATTGGTGTTGGTGGTCGAGGAGATCCAGGACGATGTCGTGGTTGCGCGCGTGATCGAGGGTGGGGTGCTCAAGGAAAAGAAGGGGATCAACCTGCCGGGGGTGCAAATCAGCGCGCCGGTGCTGACCGAAAAGGATCGTCAGGACATCGCGTTCGGGTGTGAGCACGGAGTCGACTATGTCGCCCTATCGTTTGTTCGCAGCGGCCACGACCTACGGATGCTGAAACAAGAGATGCGAAAACACGGCAGCGAGGCACCGGTGATCGCGAAGCTGGAACGGCCGCTAGCGGTGGACAACCTGGATGAGATCTTGGCTGAAGGTGCGGGCGTCATGATCGCGCGCGGCGATCTCGGGGTTGAGCTGCCGCCGGAACGCGTGCCAATCCTTCAAAAAGAGATTATTCGTCGCGCCAATGGTTCGAAGCGGTTGGTGATCGTCGCCACTCAGATGTTGGAGTCAATGACCGAGAGCTCGACACCCACCCGGGCCGAAGCTTCTGACGTGGCGAATGCGATCTTCGATGGAACCGATGCGGTCATGCTGTCGGCTGAGACCGCGACCGGGAAACATCCCGTGGAGACGATCGAGATGATGGAGCGCATCATCGTGGCTGCCGAGCTCGAGATCGAGCGCACGCCTTGGCGTCGTCGACGGGACCCCGAGTTGACCGAGGACTTTGGCGAGGCGATCGGGGACGCTGCGACGGTGGTCGCGGCAGCGGTCGGCGCGAAGTATGTCGTGGCGTTTACCCAATCCGGTTCGACTGCAGCGTTGTTGGCGAAGTATCGACCCTCGGTCCCGCTGATAGCGTTCACGCCCAATCAGCGGGTCTGCAACCGATTGGCGATTCACTGGGGGGTAAAACCGTTGGTCGCCGAGATCGCCGAGACGATCGATCGATTGATCTCGGAGCTCGAGAAGCGATTGGTGGTCGAGAATCTCGCCAAAGAGGGCGAGGTTATCGTGCTGGTGTGTGGTGCGCCGCTCGATATCGCGGGTCGAACCAACCTCATGAAGGTCCATCGGATCGGTGACAAACCACGCTTGGGAGATAGCGAAGCCGATTCTTGAATCCGTTTGACGGCTCCAGAACCCGCGGATAGCTTCGCTTTTCATGGGTGAAATCGTTGCAGCAAGGAAGCCGGCCGCCGGTTTACAGGGAGTCGTTGTCGCCGACTCGGAGATCTCCTACGTCGACGGGCAAGCCGGGCACCTGGTTTATCGCGGCTACTCGATCGAGGATTTGGCTGCGAACTCCACGTTCGAAGAAACCGCCAAGCTCTTGCTCGACGGCACCCTCCCTAGCCGCGCGGAGTTGGATCAGTTTGACGCCGAACTGATTGGGGCCAGGGGTCTAGATGGCGAGATCATCGAGCTCATCCGCGCCTACCCGGTGGACGCCCAACCGATGGCGGTGCTGAGAACCACCGTTTCCGCGCTAGGGTTGTTCGACCGCGACACCAAAGACATCGGACCTGAAGCAACGCGTCGAAAGGCTATTCGGTTGGTGGCCAAGTTCCCCACCATCGTGGCGGCGTTCGAGCGCCACCGTAACGGCCACGATCCGATCGGTCCGCGCGGGGATTTGGGTCACGCGGCGAACTTCCTCTACATGCTAAGCGGTTCCGAGCCCGACCCCGAAGACGCTCGCGTCATGGACGTGTGTCTCATTCTGCACGCCGAGCACGGGATGAACGCCTCGACGTTTTCGGCTCGGGTTACGGCGGCCACGCTCTCGGACATCCACTCCGCCATAACATCCGCGGTTGGGACACTAAAAGGGGCGTTGCACGGAGGCGCCAATCAAGAAGTTATGAAGATGCTGCTCGAAATTGATCAGCGCGGGATCGAGCCGGCCGATTTCGTACGAGCGATGCTGGGTCGCAAAGAGCGAGTGATGGGCTTCGGGCATCGCGTATACAAAACAATGGACCCGCGGGCACCAATACTGAGACGATTCTCTCGGGACCTGACCGCCCGCGCTGGACAGCCAAAATGGTTCACGATAAGCGAACAAATCCTGGAGACGATGGCGGCCGAAAAGGGGATAGATCCCAACGTAGACTTCTTTTCGGCCTCCACGTACCACGCACTCGGGATACCGACCGATCTGTTTACGCCGATTTTCGCGATCGCTCGCGTCAGCGGTTGGTCTACTCATGTCGAGGCTCAATACCGGCACAACCGATTGATACGACCGCGCGCGAAGTACGTCGGACCGCGGGATCTGACGTACGTCCCGATCGAAAAGCGGTAGTCTCCGGTTCAGTCCCGAAAATCCACCCACCGTTTCCGCGGTGAACGATAGTGTTACGCTTCGAATCTTGCGTACGTGAAAGGAGCAAGTAGATGGCATACGAACGTTTGACGCCCCCTTCCGGTGGCGAGATCATAGGCTACGACCAAGCGTTTCGAGTAACGACGCCTGACCAGCCAATTATCCCGTTTATCGAAGGTGATGGCATTGGACCGGACATCTGGTCGGCCGCGCGTCGAGTTTTTGACGCCGCGGTCGAGTCGGTATACGGCACCGATCGATCGGTGTGTTGGTTCGAGATCTTCGCCGGTGACAAAGCGGTGGCGGAGTACGGCGACGGCTCATTCCTGCCTGAAGACACGCTGCAAGCGATTCGCGACTATCGCGTCGCGATCAAGGGCCCGTTGACGACACCTGTCGGTGGCGGCATTCGGTCACTCAACGTGACCTTGCGACAACGGCTCGATCTGTATTGCTGTGTCCGGCCCGCGCGGTATTACGCCGGCACGCCATCTCCGATGCGCGAACCGCACAAGCTAGACGTCGTCGTGTTTCGCGAGAACACCGAGGACGTGTATGCCGGCATCGAGTGGGAGGTCGGCAGCCCCGAACAGCAGCGCGTGCGCGAGTTCCTGAATGGGGAGATGGGCACCGAGATCCCAAACGACGCCGGCATCGGGATAAAGCCGATTAGCGAGCGCAACACCAAGCGGCTGGTCGCCGCGGCGGTTCGCTACGCGCTGGATAAGAAGCGGGCCTCGGTGACACTCGTTCACAAGGGTAACATCATGAAGTTCACCGAGGGGGCGTTCCGGCGATGGGGCTACGAGGTGGCAGCCCAAGAGTTTGGCGATCGGACCGTGACCGAGGCCGACCTCGAGGGGGATCGTGGCGATCGCACGATCATCAAGGACCGGATCGCAGACGCGATGTTCCAGCAACTGTTGCTGCGACCTGATGAGTACGACGTGATCGCGCTGCCAAACCTGAATGGCGACTACCTGTCGGACGCCGCGGCCGCGCAGGTTGGTGGCTTGGGGATGGCTCCGGGAGCGAACATCGGAGACACGGGGGCGGTGTTCGAAGCGACCCATGGCTCGGCGCCAAAGTATGCCGGGCTCGACAAGGTCAATCCCGGGAGCCTCATCCTGTCGGGAGCGTTCATGTTTGATTTCCTGGGATGGGGTGAGGTCAAGTCGAAGATCGAGAACGGTCTCGAGGCGGCGATCGGTGACAAGGTGGTGACCTACGATTTGGCTCGGCAGATGGAGGGCGCTACTGAGGTCAAGTGTTCGGAGTTCGCGACCGCGATTATCGACCGCATGTAGAAAGTGAAGCGGTGGACACAGCGTGCAGTTTGTTGACGAAGCCACGATCACCGTCGAGGCCGGAGCCGGCGGTGACGGATGCGTCTCGTTTCGTCGGGAGAAGTTTGTGCCGCGTGGCGGACCCGATGGTGGCAATGGCGGACGGGGTGGTGACGTGGTACTCGTGGTTGACGCGCAGCTATCGACGCTTCAGGACTTTCGCTATCGGAAACAGTATCGCGCCGGTCGTGGAAAGCACGGCTCAGGGAACAACCGCACCGGTGCGGATGGTGAGGACGTTCACCTGCGGGTGCCTCCAGGGACGATCGTTCGAGATCGCGCAACGGGGGAAGTGGTAGCGGATCTGACGAGTCCGGGGACAAGCGCGGTAGTCGCTACTGGTGGACGCGGCGGGCGCGGTAACGCGGCGTTTGCCAGCCCCACGCGCCGAGCACCGCGACGGGCCGACTCGGGGGCCCCGGGCGAAGCGCGCGAGCTGTTGCTCGAGCTCAAGCTGCTGGCCGATGTGGGGCTGGTCGGCGCGCCAAACGCCGGCAAGTCGACCTTGCTCTCCCGAATCAGCGCTGCGCGCCCGAAGATCGCCGACTATCCATTTACGACGCTGCAACCCAACCTCGGAGTCGTGTCGATCGAGCCCGGGCGGTCGTTTGTCGTTGCCGACATTCCGGGTTTGGTTGAGGGGGCCGCTGCGGGGAAGGGGTTGGGGGCCCGGTTTCTGCGTCACATCGAGCGCACTCGGGTGCTCTGTTTTCTCATTCCCATAGATACGGCCAACCCCGAGGCGGAGTTCGACGCGCTGCGAGCCGAGCTCGGGACGTGGTCCGCGGCGCTGCTCGAGTTGCCGCAAGTCGTCGTGTGGTCGAAGGGTGATCTGGGAGATCCCCCCGATGCGATCTTTGATGGTGTCCTCGCTCTGCACACCGTAAGCGCGGTTACGGGCGCGGGTCTGGACGGTTTGGTGGAGACGATGTGGCGCGTCGTGCGAGAAACAGCCGCGGCCGTGGATGACGAGAGCTGAAAAGGGTCCTCGGCGATTGGCGCTGGGCGGCGAGTGTTACCCGGCGCAGCTGGCGATCGCTCCCGACCCGCCGCCGTACCTTTACTGGCGGGGTGATGCTCGGTTTCTGACGCGAACCTCGGTGGCGATCGTGGGGGCTCGAAGGACCACCGAGTTGGGGATCGCCATGGGTGAGCGGCTGGGCGCTGGGCTAGCGGCGGCTGGCGTGACCGTGGTCAGCGGGTGTGCGGTCGGGGTCGATGCTGCAGCGCATCGGGGTGCGCTCGAAGTGGGTGGTGACACGATCGCCGTGTTGGGTGGGGGGCTGGATGTGTCGGCACCAGCTAGCAATCGTGCTCTGGCGGCCGACATCGCCGCGCGAGGCTGCCTCGTTAGCGAGCATCCAGCGGGTGTGGCGCCACTAAAGCACCACTTTCCACGTCGCAATCGCATCATCGCTGGACTCGTCAGGATCGTGGTCGTGGTTGAAGCCGCTGATCGATCGGGGGCGCTGATCACCGCGCGCCTCGCATTGGCGGCGGGAAGAGAGGTCATGGCGGTACCCGGGCACCCGTTGTTGCCGACGTCGGTGGGTGCGAATCGCCTACTTGCAGATGGCGCGCGAGCGGTCTTCGAGCCTCAAGACGTGCTCGACGAGCTGGCAGCCCTTCCGCCGATGGTCGGGGTCGAGCCGTTCACGCCGGTCGCACCATCTGGCTGGCCCACCACAGAGGACGCCACCGTGCCGTCGCTACTCGACGCCCTGTCTGAGCGTCCGGCTACACCGGAGGAGCTGGCGACCAGTGTCGGGTTGGCGCTCCCCCAAGTGCTGGCGGATCTGACTCGACTCGAGATCTTGGGGCTCGCTCGTGCGCTTCCCGGGAGCCGGTTCACGCGCCACCATCCGCCAAAGGGTTGATTCGTTGAAGCGTCCGCTCCATCTCTACGTTCACGTACCTTTTTGCGCCCGCAAGTGTCCTTACTGTCACTTCTATAACATCGGGCACGATGATGGCCGTGAAGCACTCTACGTCGATGGGCTGGCTCGAGAGATTGATACCTGGCGGCGACTGGGTGTGTTCGATAACGCGGAGTTGGCGACGCTCTACTGGGGGGGCGGCACACCGTCGATCCTATCGGAGCCGGGATTCTCGAGGTTGGCCGATGTATGCCTCGACGTAGGACCGATGGCGCACGACTTCGAATGGACGATCGAGCTAAACCCGGCTGACGCCGAACCCGGCAGGCTATCTGGCTACCGGGCCCGTGGTGTTAACCGTCTTTCGATCGGAGCGCAGTCCTTCGATGTCGAACGGCTGACGTTTCTCGAACGGGGTCACTCTGGCGGTGAGTCGCGGCGTGCAGTGTTGACGGCGGTTGAGGCGGGCTTTGACGACATCTCGATCGATTTGATGTTCAACCTCGCCGTCCCCGGGCGACGAAAAGCGTGGGCGACCGATCTGAGGTTGGCGTTTGAACTTCCGATTACGCATCTCTCCTTGTACGGGCTTACTATCGAGTCGGGTACCGCGTTCGGGGTTCGCGACCGCGCCGGCCCCCGACTCACTGTGAGTGGTCGCGCGTACGGTGCCGAATACCGGGCGGCTTGTCGGGTGGCTCGCCGCGCCGGTTTCGATCACTACGAGGTCTCGTCGTTCGCGCAACCCGGCCGACAGGCCCGCCACAACTCCGCCTACTGGTCGGGTTGTCCCTACCTCGGCTTGGGTCCGTCGGCGCACTCGTTCGATGGCCAGCGACGCTGGGCCAACGCGCCCTCGCTGACGGAGTGGGCGGAAGCACTCGCGATTGGCGCTGACCCGCGCGCATTCGTGGAAACGTTGGACCCGTCTCAGCGTTCGCTCGAGATCCTGTACCTCGAGTTGCGCACCGCAGACGGCGTCAGCGTCGACCACCCGCTGCTCGACTCGACGAGCGCCAGGCAGGCGGTGGCAGAGCTGGTCGCCGAGGATCTGTGTCACCTGTCCGCAGGTCGTTTGGCATGCACCGAGCGGGGTTTTCTGGT
>CBDUCI010000126.1:0-7202 GCA_965365605.1 uncultured bacterium | reverse complement strand
CACGCGGGAGTACGTACCGCGTGACCCGGCCCAATCGAGGAACTGCTCGGCGTAATCACCGTCGCCCCCGGCGACGTCGAGGATCGTCGCTGGCCCGGATCTGCCCGTCCAACGGTCGAGCGGCTCGAACGTCGCACGGAACCCTCCCAGCCACCGGTTGACCAACCCCAGCTCGTGGTAGCACTCGATGATCTCCTCTTCCGACCCCTGGCCGTCGTCCAACAGCTCGACCGCTTCTTCGCCGCGGCGGCCCGAAACCCAACGCCTCATTGTTGATCGGTGGGAGGGATCGGGCGGAGGGCGGTAACCGGGCGGCCGATCCACGCTTCGCCACGGGTGGCGGCAAGACCGAACAGCGGGCGCCAGATCCCGAACCACGATGCCGGCACCGCCACCATCTGTCGCGGCTGAACGGTCCACGAGCTCGGGTCACATGCCGGTTCTGCGCAAGCCGGCTGAAACGTTATGTCGAAGATCTCGTCGATCGCGTTAGGGGCTCGATAATCGACCGCGTACTCTGTCCTACGCTTGGTGTCGATCGTTCGGAACAGCATGAACTCCGGAGTCAGGTCTGCGTCGATATCGAACAGCATCGCCACGTACTCGATGTTGTATGCGTGGCGAACAGAGAACCACAGGTAACGCCGGTCACCGGGATCGATCCCAAACCCGATCGACTTGGGCTGTCCGCCGAGCTCTCCTGTGATATACACGCCGGTGATCGTATCGTTGGCGAACGCCTCGAGTTGGACTCCGCCGTTGGGTGAGGTGAGGATCGAATCCACCGCGGCGGCGGCATAACGAACCTCAAACGGGACCGTGTGCAGAACCTCGAGTGGATCCTGGGCCCAGGCCGGAGCCGAGGTGAGAGAAAACGACGCCACCGCGAACGCCCATCGCCACCTCATGATCGAACCACCACCCGCTGGGGCGCGGGTGCCTCTGATCGCCACCCGAGTCCGATCAAAAAGAAGGTGAGTGCGACGATCGGGACCACCGCCATGCCGTTCATGAGCGCGGGTATGCCGGCGCGGGCGACGATCGGACCCGACACGAGCCCACCAAGTCCCATCCCGAGGTCGAACGCCGCCAGAAGGAAGCTGAGCACCATGCCGCGCGCGAGCTCCGACGCGTCGTTCGCGACCAGACCGTAAAGCGCCGGCCACAGGATCGCGAAACCTATCCCGAATAGCACCGCGGCAGCGAGCATCGAACCCCTTCCCTGGATGAGCGGCAACGAAGCGATCCCCAGCGCATGGATCACGAGACCGCCCCACACCATCGGTCGATCGCCAATGGTTTGCGCGACACGTGCGATCATTATCCGCACGATCACCGATGTGACCGCGTGGACGATGAAAAACAGGCTGAAATCCCCAGGACGTCGTTGTTCCAGCAGAATCGGCAAGAACGCGAACACCGCGCCGACGGTCAGCGTGGCGAGCAACAGCGTCGCGGCTGGCACCACGACCTGACGACGTGAGATCGCGGCGCGGTAGTGTGCGGATTGAGCTGCGGTCGATGACCGCGCCGGTTCTCGGAGCGCGGCGGCGAGTGCAGCCGACACGACGGCGGTGCCGGAAACCGTCAAGAACAGCGCCGGGTAGCCGAAGCGGCTCGCGATCTCGATACCGACCGGGGCGCCGACGGCGAACGCCAGCGTGGTGGCGGCGGAGAGGTACCCCATGAACTCGGTTCGCCGCTCGGGGGGCGACAAATCGGTCACCATCGTCACCCAGCCACCGGTAAAAGCGGAAAGACCGACGCCGTGAACGACGCGCACCGCGACCAGCAATGCTACTGCCGTCAACCATAGGTACAGCGGCGCCATCACGGCTGCCAGCGCGCTGCCGAGGATCAATACGACGCGCCGTCCACGCGTGTCGAGCAATCGACCAACGACCGGTCGGACGACCAACACGCCAAACGAGAAGACGCCGACGACCAACCCGACGTCGACCGGTGAGCCACCCAAATCGCGGACGTAGAGCGGCAGCGTCGGGATCAGCAAACCGATCGAGACGAAGAACCCCACCATCGAGCCGAGCAGTAGGCCCAGCTCGCGGAGGTTGAGCGGCGGGTGCGGGTCTGGCTGCGTCGCCCTAGGCGGTCTTCTGCCGCGCGATCGTCTTGGGCTGGAGAAACAGCAACAGGTAGTCGCGGCCACCAGCCTTGGAATCCGTGCCCGACATGTTGAACCCGCCAAACGGGTGCACGCCCACCAGAGCGCCGGTGCACTTTCGATTCACGTAAAGGTTACCGACGTGAAACTCTTCCTCGGCCTGAGCGATTTGCTGCTCGTCCTTCGTGTAAACCGCGCCCGTCAACCCGAAATCGGTGTCGTTGGCGAGTGCCAGCGCATGGTCGTAGTCCCGCGCTTTGGTGATCGCCAACACCGGACCGAAGATCTCCTCCTTGGAGAGCCGCGCATCCGGCGCGATATCGCCAAAGATCGTCGGCGGAATGAAGAAGCCGGTTGAGTCATCAGGCTCGCCACCGAGCAGGAGCCGACCCTCGCTCTTTCCGACCTCGATGTACTCGCTCACCGTGCGGAACTGGCTGGCGCTCACCACCGGTCCCATCCAGGCGCCGTCGACCACCGAGCCGGGCTCGATCTTGCTCGCCCGCTCGACGACCCGGCCGACGAAGTCATCATAGACGTCTTCAACCACTATGGCGCGCGAGCACGCCGAGCACTTCTGGCCCTGATAGCCAAAAGCGGACGTGACAACGCCCTCGGCGGCAGCGTCCAGATCGGCGTCGGCCGCGACGACGATCGCGTCCTTGCCGCCCATCTCGGCGACGATCCGCTTGAGCCAGATCTGGCCCGGCCGGACCTCCGAGGCGCGCTCGTTGATCTCGATGCCGACTTCCTTTGAACCGGTGAAGGCCACGAAGCGCGTCTTGGGGTGATCCACGAGCCGGCGCCCGATCACGCTTCCGGAACCGAAGGCGAGGTTCAACACTCCAGGCGGCAGCCCGGCTTCGTCCATCACTTCGACGAACTTCCAGGCGATCGCCATCGATTCGCTGGCCGGCTTGATGATCACGGTGTTGCCGCTCACGATCGCAGCCGATGCCATTCCAGCCAGGATCGCCAGCGGGAAGTTCCACGGCGGGATGATCGCCCCTACGCCGAGCGGCAGGTAGACGACCCGGTTGTCTTCGGGTTCGTAGTCGGCGAGCGGGTACTCATCGTAGCCGTAGTGGAGCATGAGCCGGGCGTAATAGTCGCAAAAGTCGATCGCCTCCGCGGCGTCGCCATCGGCCTCGCCCCAACTCTTGCCGACCTCGTACACCATCCAAGCGGCTAGCTCCAGACGCCTCCGGCGCATGACGTCGGCCGCCTTGAATAGGTAAGCGGCACGCTCCGCTGGAGATACGCGCTTCCAATCAGCGAACGCCACGTTGGCCGCCTCGACCGCGCGCTCGCCGAGTGCCTCGTCGCCCCGCGGGAAGTGGCCGATGACTTGGTTCGGATTGGCCGGATTGGTCGACGGATACGTGTCGTCGATGGTGACATCTTCGCCGCCGATCCGGCAGGGGTAGGTGCGCCCGAGCTCGCTCTCGACTTGCTTGAGCGCTGCGCGCATCTGCTCGGCGACGTCGGGATCATTGAAATCGTAGTACGTCTCGGGCTGGTAATCTGCCAGCCGCTCGGCCAGCGTCGACGGTGCCGCCGGATCGGCGGTCAGCGTGGAATTTGCCATCGGTTCATCCTCACGGTCAGGAATCAAGAGAATTACGGCATGCGCGATGTGGAGGCCTAAAAGCTCCGCGAAGAAGCCAAAGCCGTCAACCGGGCGGGTGCCTGACACACCGTCGGGCGCTACGTTCCGATCCGTCGTTTTCTGGGACGAGAATCTCGAGTGGGGGTGCTTTTGAGCAGGGAGCTCGCCGGCCGAGTGGTGGCGATCACCGGCGCGTCGAGTGGCATCGGCGCGGCGACGGCCCAGGCATGTGCCCGCAACGGGATGCGGGTCGGCCTTTTCGCTCGCCGTGAAGTGCGACTCGAGCAGCTCGCCAAGCAGATTCGGGAGCAGGGTGGAGAGGCCGAGACGGTCGTCGGAAATGTTCGCGATCGCGAGGCCGTCGCCGGGTTTGTTACCGCTGTCACACGCCGTTGGGGCAGCCTCGACGCGATCATCGCCAACGCCGGTTTTGGCATCGTGGCACCGGTGGCCACGACACCGCCCGACGAGGTGCGCGAGATCTTCGACGTCAACGTGCTGGGGACGGTCTGGGCGATCCAGGCGGCATGGCCGGTGTTCGAGGTCGAGCGGCAGGGGCACGTGATCATCGTCTCGTCGGTGTTGGCGCAGCATGGGTTGCCAGCCAACGCGGTCTACAGCGCGACTAAGGCGGCGCAATCGGTGATGGCTGACGGCCTGAGGGTCGAGGGCGAGGCGGTCGGGATCGATGTCTCGGTCGTGTACCCGGTCGGCACGGACACCGAGTTCTTCGAAGCGATCCGTAATAGTACCGGCAGCAGAAAGAGGGTCAGTCCGGCGGGTCCGCGAGGCCCACGCCAGAGCGCCGAGCAAGTCGCGGATTCGATCGTCGATTGTTTGAAGCATCCTCGGTTCGAGGTGTATCCGTATTGGGCGGCGCGCCTGGTCCCGTGGGCCGACGCCCTGTCGCCCAAGTTGGTCGCCAAGATGCTGCGATTCCCCGAGTACTATCGACGCCAGGTGGGGATCGCGGACCAAGCCAAAACCAAGCCCGAAGGGGGAGCATAATGGGCGTTTCACGTCTGTCGTTCGGAACTGTGTTTTTTGCATTCGTGGCGCTCGTTGGCGCGCGGACCGCGATCGGCCAGGATATGGAGAGCGCGGTGATCGAGACGCGCGAGATCGCCGGCAACGTCTACGCGCTGTTCGGCCCCGGCGGAAACATCGGCGTGTCGGTGGGCGACGACGGGATGCTGATTGTCGATGATTTGATGGCACCGTTGACCGAGCGCATCCGTGCGGCGTTGAGTGAGCTGGGCGAGGGCGAGGTAAAGTTTCTGCTCAACACCCACTGGCACCCCGATCACACCGGGGCCAACCAAGACTGGGGCAGTTCAGCGCCGATCGTAGCACACCATAACGTTCGGCAACGACTCTCCACCCAGCAGGAGGTGCTCGGTATGACCTACGGGCCACTCCCCGCCGAGGGGTTGCCGGTGATCACGTTTGCGGACTCGTTGTCGATTCACTTTAACGGCGAAGAGATCCGCGCGATCCACCTGCCGGGGGGTCACACCGATGGCGACATCGTGGTGTGGTTCACCGAGTCGAACGTCGTCCATATGGGCGATCTCTTTTTCAACGGTGCGTTCCCGTTCATCGATTTCGGCACCGGTGGCGATGTTTTGCAGTTCACCGAGAACGTGAGCGCGGTGCTCGACCGAATCCCAGATAACGTGCGCATCATCCCCGGCCACGGTCCGGTCGCTGACAACGAAGACTTGCGTCGGTTCCACACCATGCTGATCGAGACGATCGCGATCGTGCGCGGTCACATCGAAGCCGGCAAGACCCTCGAGGAGATCCAGGCCGAAGAGACATTCGACGATTATCCAGGGTGGGGCGACTTCTTTATTACCGCTCCGCAGTGGAGCGAAATGATCCACGTCAGCTTGACTCGCGAGGACGCGTGACGTCGAGCCGGCTGGCGCGCCGAGGGTCTGATCTGGGTGCGCGAGCACTTCGTCGCCAACGGTACCCACCCCTCGCAAGCAGGCGAGCTGCTGACCCTCCTTTTGACACCGTCGTCCGGTTCGTCGATACTCACTAGCTCGTAAAAACTCGCAGTAGCGCTCTGGACACGGAGGGGATGCGGGCCTTGTCCCCCTGGCTTCACACCCACGTTCAAAGTGTCCGTCGAGGCGTCCGAAGACCTAGACGGGCCCGCCACCGAGCACCACAGCCGAGGGGCCAGTTGATGAGTGTAGTGGCCGCGATCCTGTTTCTGGGGATCGCGGTGAGGGCCGTCGGCGAGCCCCCCAAGTGGTATCAGCGCGGAGGGTTGACGGGGGCGACGACGCCGGCGCGGGTCGTGCTGGATCGCAACCGCATGATCCTGATCCTGGTCGACACCGGCGATATCCAGTCGGGCTCGTCGCTCGGTGCTGGTGGTTTCTGGAGGACCACGACCGACCAGTACATCTTTGCAGCCGGCCCCAACGTGGGAGCCCTCATCCCAGACGGGCAGATCGTAGTGTACATCGGCGGCCCGTTCCCCCAGGTGGGAACCGGCGGCCCGATCTTTAGCGCTCAGGGGCTGGACGATTTTTTCGTCAGCACCGACCCGGCCGACGAGGGGAATTTCCCGGACGTCTGCACGGTCGACGAGTTTCGGCAGACGCAGTTCCCGACACTGGCCTCGTTTGCGGGTGAGCCGTTTCCCGGCTTCGCCGACATCACGGTGTGTACAGCTACCAATGACATTACGGTTGGCACTTGCTTTGGTTGTGATGGTTTGCGCGCCGGCATCGAGATCGTCGAGGTCGCGTTCCAGTTCAGCGTTCCCGCGGTGCAGGACTTCACGTTCTTCATCTTCCGGGTTTTCAATCGCACTGAGTTTCTGAACGCCGGGAACGCGCCGGTGCAGTCGCCCGGTCCGTACGACTTGGCGGACACGGTTGTGGCGTACGCGATCGATCCCGATATCGGAGATGCCGGTGACGACCAGATCGCGTTCTTCCCCGACATCCAGACGATGGCGTGGTGGGACTCGGACTTCAGCGAGTCGCTATTTCAGTTTCCGCTGGGGATCGGCGGAGTGACGTATTTGAAAACGCCGGTCGATCCGGCCACCGGGGAAGAGGTCGGCCTGGCCGAGTTCACGGTGTTCACCGCCGGGAATCCGCGCCCCGACCCGCAGGACAAAGAAACGTGGTACGCGTTGATGCTGGGCGATTTGTCGGAGGTCGCTTTGGAGGTTGACCCGCAGGACGTGCGCGGCATGGCGTCGTCGGGGCCGTTTTCGCTGGCAGCAGGAGAGTTCGTCGAGGTTTATGCCGCGGTCTTTTATGCCGATGTGACCGCGGGTGTCGAGCCAACGGGGCGGCTGCTGGCCGAGGCGTACAAGGACTTGGCCACGGGGGAGCCAATCCAGGACGCGAACGCCAGCCCGGTGTTCGACAATTTCAGAAGCGTTCAGCGCACAGCCCAGACGGTGTTCGATGCCGGGTTCCTGGTGCCGGTGGGGCCACC
>CBDUCI010000125.1:0-7256 GCA_965365605.1 uncultured bacterium | reverse complement strand
TCGACTGGCGGGACGCGCGGAGAGTGAATGTCGTAGACGCCGGGACCGATGTCGCGCCCGTAGTCAACGTCACGGAACACCTCGAGGAGCTCTTCATCCGAGCGAGCGTTCTCGATCAACAACACATCCGCATCCATACGAGCGATGTGCTCTATAAAGTCGTTGAACTCCGAGTAGCACATGTGAGTGTGGATTTGGGTCTCCGGCCGCACGCCACTGGTCGTCACACGGAATGCGGCGACCGCCCAGCGCAAGTACTCATCCCAACCGTCGCTCCTAAGCGGCAACCCTTCTCGCAATGCCGGCTCGTCAACCTGGATCACCTTTGCACCGGCCGCCTCCAGATCTTGCACCTCGTCACCAATCGCTAATGCGAGCTGAAAGCACGTCTCCGATCGCGGTTGATCATCTCGCACGAACGACCACTGGAGCATCGTCACCGGCCCAGTCAACATCCCCTTAATCGGGCGATCGGTGCACGACTGAGCGAACTCCCACCACCGCACCGTCATCGGCTCCGGCCGCTGAACATCCCCAAACAGGAGCGGCGGCTTGACGTAACGCGAGCCGAACGACTGCACCCACCCGAAGCGAGTGAACGCATAACCCTCCATGCGCTCGCCGAAGTACTCGACCATGTCGTTGCGCTCGAACTCCCCGTGCACGGGGATATCGATGCCCGTTTTCTCCTGGAGCTCAATCGCTCGGCGGACTTCGCCCTCGAGAAACGCCTCATAGTCCGACCGCGACACTTCGTTGCGCAGGAACTTCCGTCGCTGTACTCGAACCTCGGGGTGCTGCGGGAAGGAGCCGATGACTGTTGTCGGTAACGCAGGCAGGCCCAACCGATCGCGTTGCACCTCACGCCTTTGCTCGAAGCTCGCCTCCCGACCTGCCGCGCTCACGTCCAGCGCGTCCATCCGCTGCCGCACGCGGCGGCTTCGGGTCCGGTCAGATGTCCGACGCGTTTCGAGCGCCGCTTGGTTCGCGGCCAAAGCATCGGCGACCGCCTCCCGACCCTCGTTCACGGCCCGTGTCAACGTCGTGATCTCCGTTAGCTTTTCGCTCGCGAACGCCAACCAGCTCTTCAGCTCCACGTCGAGCTCCGCCTCGCGCGCGGCTTCGATCGGAACGTGCAGCAGCGAACAGGACGGACCAACCAGGAGTCGGTCCGCCGACACCATCGACTGGAGGTCTTCCAGCAGCTCGATGCTGGCTGACAAGTCGTTGATCCAGACGTTGCGGCCATCCACGACACCGGCCACCAAGTGCTTGTCGCCTGGGAATCCGTGCTCGCGCATGAATGCCAGGTTCCCCGGGCCGCGAACGAAGTCGAGCCCGATCCCGGCGACCGGCAGCCGAGTCAGCGTAGAATAAGCCTCGCCAACATGATCAAAGTACGTCTGCACGATCAATTGCGAGTCGCCGGCGACCTCAGCCAACCGACCGTACGCTCGCTCGAGCGCAGCGATCTCTGCCGCCGAGCGATTCTCCACGAAACACGGCTCATCGAGCTGTATCCACTCGGCACCCATCCCGGCCAACCTGCCGATCACCTCGGCGTACACCTCGACCAACGAGTCTAGGTGGGTTTCCAACGGTTCCGCCTCGGTCTCCCGTGGCTTACCGAGAATCAAATAACTTATCGGCCCGACCAATACCGGGCGGGTCGTTATCCCCAACTCGCGAGCCTCAGAGAACTCGTCCAGAGGTTTCGTGGAAGCCAGCCGAAACTCTTGATCTGGAACAAACTCGGGAACGATGTAGTGGTAGTTGGTATCAAACCACTTCGTCATCTCCATCGCGTGAACGTCGAGTCCCTCACGCTGTGCGCCCCGGGCCATCGCGAAGTACGTATCGAGATCGATCTGATCAGCGGCCCAGCGGTAGCGCTCTGGCACGGCGCCCACCATCGCCGTCGCGTCGAGAACCTGGTCGTATAACGAGAAACTGTTCGAAGGGATCAGCTCTATCCCAGCGTTGCGCTGCTCCTCCCATTGTTCGCGGCGCAACTGGGCGCAAATGGCCTCCAATTCGCCGACACCCACCTTGCCGGCCCAGAAACTTTCAGTCGCCCGCTTGAGCTCGCGGTCGCGCCCGATGCGAGGAAATCCGAGATTGATAGACAGAGCCATCGATACCACCTGACTTGATTGAAATGTCAAATGTGTCGCGCAAACTAACTTGTGAAGCTATTTACCGGCCTATTCCTGAGCAACGGTAGTGGAAGTCTCGACCCCCGCCCTGGCACGCTTCCAACCGATCAGGATTACCACACCGGCCACGATCGCCAGGCTTAACACGAGGAGCTGTGCAGCCATTGTCTCAACCGTCGGGTAGACCCCCAACGGACCTATCCGGGGGCCATTGACCAAGGCGGTCTCGGATACCCAGCCGGCTTCCTGAAGCTCGTGCACACCGCGACCGGCAAACACAAACGTCAGGTAATAGAGCAGCAGCCCGGTAAGCGTGAACAACGATCGAATCGGGAGCCGCGCCCCGTACCGGAGGACCGACGTGCCAAGCGCTATCATCACAACGGCACCCGCGGCGATACCGCCCCACATAGGGAATCCCGCACCAATACCGGCCTGGGCACGATAAAACAGCACCGTCTCGGCACCCTCACGATACACCGCGAGAAACGCCACCCCACCCATCGCCCAACGGTTATCCGCGTTGATCGTCCGATCGCGTAGATATCCCATCCATCGCGATACCTGGAGCTTTGACAGCAACCAGTACGAGACGTAGAAGAGAACCGCCGAAGCCAAGAGCATCGTCACTCCCTCGATCGCTTCCTGATCGGCTTCGGTGAGATGGAGAATCCGATCCACGGCGAAGGCGGTCGCGATGCTTACCACAATCGCCGTCGCTGCGCCCAACCAGATCGCCCGCACGCTTTGACGAGAACCGGCTTTGGCGACTGCAGCCGCCAGCGCCGTACAGATCAACAGAGCTTCGAGCCCTTCGCGAACGAGGATCCCGAAGGAATTCAAGAAGATCGACCCGGCGCTCACCGCGCCAACCTACTTAGCCGACCGATTCTCACTCTGGTTGGATGCCTCTGGCCGCTCCCTGCCCGCTCAACCACTCTTGCACGAGGTCCGTATCCTGGGAACCTTCTGGAGCGAGCTCGAGGAACCGCGTCCAAGCGGTCCGCGCACGTGCAGTGTCGGCCAGCCCGTCGCGGGCCAGTACGCCCTCGACGAAGTAGAGCTCGGGGCGATCGGGACCAAGTCGCTGGGCCTCTGTCAACTCGCGATCTGCGTCCCCCCACCGCCCTTGGGCCATGAGCGAAACCGCCAAGTCACCACGCGGCCCGGGCGCCGACGGGGCGAGCGCCACCGCTGACCGAAAGTACCTCTCCGCGGTTGCCGGATCGCCTTGATCGAGCGCCTGAACACCCAGCTGAACATACTCCTGGATGCCAACCGCGTGAGGCGCGCCTTGGTTCGCCTCGGGCGCAGACGGATCCGAACCGCCCCCAACCACACTCCCAGCCACGAAACCGAGCGTCATGGCAACGAACGAAATCGCTACCACGACTTTGAGATCGACGCGCCGGCTCAAGGCCCCTCGGACGGCCACTCGATCGACTCGGCTGGCCGGCGAATCGGCTGTCGTGGCTGTTTCTTAGTCGGGCGCTGGGGCGCACGGTCCCACCGTTCCATTCGATCGAGGATGCGCGCTTGCCGATAGCGAAGGCCGCGTGTCGGCCGAGCGGGGTTAGCGGTGCGTGGGGCTGGAAGCGTCGCCGCCAGGAGGGCCGCCTGTTGCCGCGTCACCTTTGACACCGGTTGACCAAAATAGCTTTGTGATGCTGCTTCCACACCAAAGACTCCCGGCCCCAATTCGGCCACGTTGAGATACAACTCAAGAATACGGTCCTTCGAGAGTATAGCCTCCATCCCGACTGTAATCACGGCTTCACGCAGCTTTCGAAACACATTTCGGGACGGGGACAGGTACAGGCTTCGGGCAGCTTGTTGAGTGATCGTAGACGCGCCCCGCAATCGCCCGCCATGTCTCCACCTTTCCCACGCCGATCGAATTTCTTCGTAATCGAAACCATCGTGATCTTAGAATCGACTATCTTCTCCGATCAGGACAGCGCGCTTGACATGCTGGGGCACCGCTTCGAGCGACACCCATTCGTAGCGCGGATTCCATTCAACATCCTCAGCCGCGGCCTCGCGCGCGCGGTGCATCATAATAGAGGTGCGCTCGGGCGCACGGTACCGATGCCATACTACAGCCGGCAAGTGTACCAAAGCCGAAGCAACGATCCAAAACGGCACCGCAACCGCGACGAACGCGACCCACAGAACCCATCTCAGAAGGCGTGAGAAACCGCTCACTCGAGAACCTGGCACCTCAACACAATGGGGTCTCACGATCGCGTACGCCACATCTCGACGCACACTCGATCTCCGAATAGCTTGTCGGCTGCCGCGCTCGTCACATCAACTCCCCAATCGAAATCTTCTCAGAGGTGAAACAGATGCTACGCCACTCGCTCATCGTCCTCAATGCGGTGGTCGCTGGGTTGACTCTCACAAGCCACGTCATAGCCCAAGACGCGCCGACCATCCCCACCGGCTACACCCCGTATCAACTGATCGGTGAGGGGATAAACGCGCCGCCCATGCCATTCAAGATCGAGGGCGACAAGATCACTACGCCCGAAGGGCCTGGAACATTCGTGCGCGTGACCGGCAGCCAGATAGCCGACGATCGGGCGCGGATGGAGTTCGACACACCATTTGGTCCTGGTCGCTTCATTGGTATGCGCGAGGGCGACGCCCTGCTCGGGCTATGGTTCAGCCTCGGTGAGGAGACTCGATTTGTGCTACCGGTGGCGCTCGTGCCGGTCGGTCAAGAAGCACCGGTCGAGCCCAATTTCGAGATGTTCCGCTCTGCACCCGGCATCTCGAGGGTCGATGTGGTGCCAAACAACATCACTCTCGACTCGGAACAAACCCAGCGCTTTGTCGCTCGCGCTTACGACGAAGCAGGTGCCGAGATCGCCGGTAGCGACGTCGAATGGTTCTCATTGGGTGGGACGATCAGCGAGGCCGGGGATTTCGTGGGCATGAACGCCGGTGAGAGAGTTGTCGTCGCGGTCGTAAACAATGCCATCGGTACGGCTGCAGTCACGGTATCCAGCCCCAAGATCGAGTCGATCAGCGTCTACACCGATGTTCCACCGGAGATCGTGGTTGGGAGCCGAGTGCCACTCGAGATCGATGCCCTCAATTCGATTCATCGCTGGGTTCTGGATCCCGCTGTCGAAGTGGTCTCGAGTGCACCAAACGTGATCGCCGTTAACGCTCACACGTTGGTCGCGCAATCGCCGGGTCGGGCCACCGTCACCGTCAAAGCGGACGACACGGCGAACGAGTACGAAATCTCGGTTGTCGCCGGATCTCGAGCCGAGTTGTCAATCCGAGGTGTACCGAGCGGCGCCATCCGAACGGGCGACGTCGTGCGACTCACGTTGACCGAGGACCACGCCTACCCGGTCTGGTCGGTAGCTCAGGCCGGCGCTGAGGTCTACCCCGACGGCTCGTTCGTGGCCGAGCATCCAGGGCGGTATACGGTCCTTGCCGTGTTGGGCGACCGCGTTGCGACCGCATCGATCGAAGCGGTTGAGCGCGGGGTTGCGGGCAGGATCCACATGAACGGGCACGGCAAGAACGTCGAGACCTACACCTCCGACCTGTGGCCACAGAACTCGTACGTGTACGTCGGCACCCACCAGGCCAACCGTCTGCTCACGTTCGATGTTTCGGATCCGGCCAACCCAGTTCTGACAGACCAGCAAGAGTTCGATGCCCGTGTCGTGAACGACGTCAAGGTGTCGGAAGACGGTCGATGGTTGGTCGCTACGCGCGAGGGCGCAACCAATCGGCGCAACGGGATCCTGGTGTTCTCGCTCGACGATCCCGCTCGGCCGGAGTTGGTGAGCGAATACACCGAGACCTTGACCGCCGGTGTCCACAACGTTTTCTGGGTCGGCGATCTGGTCTATGCAGTCAATGATGGCACCAACGATCTGCACATCATCGATCTCTCCGATCCTACCCGCCCGCGCGAGGTCGGCCGATGGGGTCTACCCGTCGTCGGTCGCTCGTTGCATGACGTTTGGGTACAGGACGGCATGGCTTATGTGTCATACATGAACGATGGACTCGTCATTCTCGATGTTGGCGGCGGAGATTGGGGCGGAACCACCAGAGCGCCCGTGCAGGTGAGCCGGATCTTCTATCCGGGTGGACCGACCCACTCGGCGATCCGTCATCGAAATTACGTCTTCGTGGGCGATGAAGACTTTAGCCTTCAAGGCACCACCCCCAACATCCCAGGGCTGGGCAGCGACCCACGCGGCCCGGTACACGTCGTCGACGTGACCGACGCCGCCAACCCGAAATACGTAGCCAAGTATGAGGTGCCAGAAGCGGGCGCGCATAACTTCTGGGTCGATGACGACGTTTTGTACATCGGTTACTACCAGGGCGGCATTCGCGTTGTCGATGTGAGTGGTGAATTGCGTGGCGACCTCTACGCGCAGGGTCGCGAGATCGCCTATTTCTTGCCGGCAGCCGGACCCCAAGAGGCGAAGCTCCCGTTCGCCCCTAACGTGTGGGGTGTGTTCCCGATGTTTGGTGACGGCTGGTCGCCGGTTGGAGATATGTTCTACGCGACTGACTACAATTCCGGGCTGTGGACGTTCACGGTCGAGCTTCCCGAGAAGCCGATCTCATAACCCACGTCATCAGAGGATGTCCAAGCAAGACAAGGTCTATCAGGACGTTTACCTAAAAGGCCGCGTTGTCCGTCATGGTACCCGGAGCTCAGAGGAGCGTTACCAGGCGGTCGCCCAGGTGCTCCAACGGTATCAACAACCGTTCACCGTGCTCGACATCGGTGCCAACCAAGGCTACTTCAGTTTCCGCATCGCCCATGAGTTCGACGCCATTTGTGTGATGATCGAAAAGCAAGCCGCACTACTCGAGAATTGCAGGAAAAACGAGAGCCATAGAGTGGTACTGCTGCAACACGCGATCAGCGCCCCTGAGCTCCTGCTCCTGAGTCAGAGCGAGTATTTCGACGTCGTTCTCGCCCTCAACGTGATCCATCATTTCGGTTGGCGATGGAAGACCGCGAGACGGTTGAAGAGGTAAAGGGACTGGTGGTCAACCCGGGCGGCGAACGGCCGGTGCCGCTGTCGGCCGTGGCTGATGTGGTCCTGG
>CBDUCI010000124.1:0-7287 GCA_965365605.1 uncultured bacterium | reverse complement strand
ACACGAGCTGGATCGTCGAGTCAGCAAAGAACGGAGCCATGAGCTTTCGGATCGCGTCGTGTCCGCGCACTTCGCCTTCGCCCTGCACCATTGTGCCATCGGCTTCGAACCAAGCGAGCCATCCGTCGACACCGCGCTCGGCCGTCTCCTCGGAGAAGAGCCGGTCAGCCTCGAGTAGCGCTTGGGCCGGATCGTCGCTCGGCGTTTGGGCCATAAGATCTCGGGAAGCAGCGTCGTAACTCGCGAGAGCCACGCACAGAAGAGGTACCAAGAATCCGAAACGAGATCGCGTCATAGTGTACTCCTGTTGAGGTGAGATAGCGGTTCAGCCGTACGATATGTCCACAATAACCCGAAAGAGATCATTGCCAACAGGACAAACCCGACCCAGAGCGGGAGCATGAGATAGAAGATCATCCCGAAGACGGCCCCCGTCGACACGGCCACCAACCATGGTCGCCACCACCGGCGCCGGAACATCAACCACAAAGCCACAACAAACTCCAATAGCGCAATGCCCCACTGTATGCCTTCCGCAACGTCGCTGGCGTAGGTATCTCTGATTTCGCCCTCGGCTCGCTGCTTCACCCCCAACAGGGATTTACGCATAAACGGAAAGTCGCCCCAATCGATCCACAACTGAAACAGGATTACGGGTGACGTCCACTGATACGACCCGCGCAAACGGGTGATCAGGCGGGTGTGATTCTCATCGATCGGGTCCAGGACCCAGGCCCAGCTGCCGGTGATGGGCTGATCGGTGCTGACCCATACCGTGGATCGCAAGGGGTCCACGGAATGGACCCGTTCATACACGCGACCCTCGACGAGCGGGATGCTGTCGCCCGCCTGGAGTTGTTGCAGCCCGCGGATGATGCGTGTCGCGCTGGACCGGCCGCCGTTATCAAGCCAGTCGTAGGCATAGAACCCAGCCCGTCCGTCACCCATTTGGACGATCCAGGGCCAGATCTTCTCGGGCGGAGCGCGGACGGTGACAGCGCGGGTGGCGCTGAGTTCCGGTGACTGGAGGATCTCGTCCCCCGGCATCGAACGACTGAATTCTTCATCGGTGGCTCCCCATCGCAACTGCCAGGGGCGGATAAGCGACAGATAGGTGATCAGCGCCAGCAGAAAAATCGACGCTACAGCTCCAACTCTCGCGAGGGCGACATGTGAAGACATGATAAGAAGCTGAGATTAAGGTAGATACTATTGAGGCGGTTGACCGATAATCCCGAAGAAAGGGAGTCATGGATCACGGAGATCTTCTTGATGCCATTGTCATTGGCACCGGCCAGGCGGGGAAGCCGCTCGCCCGTTCGCTCGCTGCCGCCGGGCGACGCACGGCGATCATCGAGAGCGGTCACGTGGGTGGTACGTGTGTCAACGTAGGATGCACACCCACCAAGGCGATGGTTGCGAGTGCGCGGATCGCGCATCTCGGACGGCGGGCAGCCGATTATGGCGTAGACATAGGAGCGGTGCAGGTGGACCTGCAGCGCGTCGTAGAGCGAAAGCGATCGATCGTGCAACAATTTCGTGATGGCAGCCGCCGCCGTCTCGAAGAAACTCCGGGCGTGGAGCTGGTTCGGGGCCGGGCGAAGTTCGTCGAGCCGCATGTGATTGCGGTTCGAGAATCGAAGGGGGAAGATCGGCTGCTAGAGGCCGAGTCGATCTTTATTAATACCGGTGGTAACCCCGCCATCCCATCTGTTGTGAAGGACGCCGATTTTCTGACGTCATCCACGATCATGGAGCTCGAGGAGGTGCCGAGCCATCTCATCGTGCTCGGTGGCGGCTATGTGGGCTCTGAGTTTGGCCAGATGTTTCGGCGCTTTGGCAGTGAAGTGACGATCCTACAGCGTGCCGATTGCCTGCTGACACGTGAAGACGAGGACGTCTGCGCTGCGGTAGCCGAGATATTTAGGGAGGACGGGATCGAGTTGTGGTTCGGGGCGGACGTCATAGAGGTCGAGCGCCAAACCGGGGATGGTGGCTCGTACGTCGTCACGGCACGGGTTGGTGGGGAAGAGCGCGAGGTATATGGCTCGCACCTGCTCGTGGCGACGGGGAGAATCCCCAATACAAACAACCTCGGCCTGGATCAGGCCGGTGTGGCGACTGATGATCGAGGGTTTGTCCTCGTCAATGATAGGTTGGAGACCAACGTTTCTGGGATTTACGCGCTCGGCGACGTCAACGGGGGTCCAGCCTTCACGCACATCGCTTACGACGACTACCGGGTGATCGAATCCAATTTGCTTGGTAGCGGTGGGGCCAGCACAGCCGGCCGGCTTGTTCCGTATACCGTGTTCATCGACCCGGAGCTTGGGCGCGTCGGGCTTTCAGAATGGGAGGCAGCGAAGCTGGGGCGGCGAGTTCGGGTCGCGAAGCTGCCTATGACAAGCGTTGCGCGAGCGATCGAGCGCGGCGAGACGCGAGGCTTCATGAAGGCGATCGTCGACGCGGACAGCGACGAGATACTCGGTTGCGCCATGCTCGGCATCGAAGGTGGTGAGACGATGTCGGCGCTCCAGCTGGCGATGATGGGTGGGCTCCCCTACACCGCTCTGCGAGACGGCGTGTTCGCGCATCCGACCCTCGCGGAATCGCTCAACAACCTGTTTATGGCGATGGACAAGGAGGCGTGAAGAATGGAGGGTCAACTGTCAGTTCAGATTCTGATCGTTATCGGGGCGCTCCTTGTGTTGGGCTCTCTCATGGTTCAGCGCCGGCGCAAGAAAATCGCGGACCTGCGGAGAACGGGAGTCTATCCACGCCCTGGCGAGGAAACCGAGGCCGACCTCGACCGCCTTATCATGAAGGGCCATAAGATCGAGGCGATCAGGGTCTTTCGGGCTCTGCACGACGCGGACCTCAAAGAGGCGAAGGAAGCCGTCGAGAGGCGTCAGCGGGAGCTCGGTCGGCAGTAGAGAGAAGGTTAGGCGCCGCTACGGCATTGCGAGCCTGATCAGCTCCAAGTCCTCGTCGGCGATAATGCCGATGCCGTGCGCAAAGACCTTGTAGTCGCTGTCGTTGTCGAGTGGATCGAGCTCTCGAATGCGGATCGTCTCGGTGAAGGTCCCGGCTGGCACGGTGGTTGTCTTGAACTCGACAATCTCGGCCTCATCTTCTGCCTTGCCGGGTGCGATCTCCATCTTGAAGGCCATACCGGGTCGTGGATTCGCGGGCATGATGATCCCCGGCCCACTCCCGGGGTCATCCGCGCGCCACACGCCCTCGTGGGGGTCAACCGCCTCGCCGAAGTAGCAGACTGTCCCATCGCTCGCTTGAGCGAAGTAGTTGCGCGAGACTTCCTTCACGTTTCCATTCTTGTACTCACGTTCCTCGATGACCCGGGTGGTGACTCCGGCCACGATCTCGGTCTCACCGAGCACGGTGACCTCGACCCGTTCGCTCCCGCCTTCGAGGACCCACTGCATCCCCACATCCATCGGAAAGTACGGGTTGGTCGATTCCAGCGTGAAGTCACCGGTGGGCGAGCAAAGTGCCGGATCGAGCAACGTGAGCGAGCGATCTGTGCCATCGAAATTGCTGCGTGTCCCAGCGCACCCCTGGGCAAACGTCAAAGCCGCTCCCACTGAAAGACCAATCATCCCGATTCGAATCATCGCCGTCACCTTTCTATTGGACAGAGTGTACACCGTCTATCGAGGGAACGATCTAGCCGCCCGCTTTGTGGCTTCCGAACGATCGTTACGGTAGGGGGCTCTCCCTACCGCCAAACGGGTGATTCCCTACAGACGCGACGATCTGCTTGTCCTACAATGGATTGAACTTTGGATGCGTGTGTCTGTTTTAGCCGAGAAGTGACACCTGCGTCAATGCGTCGTCTATGTGGTAACAACCGAACTTGTATGCGCAACTAGCAAAACGGGAATGAGGAGGGGTTTAACGATGCACAAGCGAAGTGTTGTAGGCCTAGCGGTACTCCTTGGGCTGTTCGTTGCGACGAACGTGGCCGCTCAGGGTACCATGGTCGGTGGCAAGGCGGGGTTCAACGTCTCAGACCTGAGCGTCGACGAGGCTCCCGGCGAGGTGATCGATATGCGAACCGACTTCGTCGGGGGAGGCTTTGTGAGCTTTCCGATCGGCGAGTCTTTCGCTATCCAGCCCGAAGTGCTCTACTCTAGGAAAGGCGCCAAGATCGACGACTTCGACGAGGACGCGGAGCTCGAGGCGAAGCTCGATTACATCGAGATCCCGGTGCTGCTGGTGGCTCGACTGACGGACCGGAACAGCGCTGCGCGACCGATCGTGTACGCGGGTCCAGCGGTCTCGTTCGAGGTCAATTGCGAGATCGAGGGAACGGTAGAGGCGGTCTCGGCGTCGGCTGACTGCGATCGACTCTCGGAAGCTGGCGCTGATGAAGATATCGAGACCAAAGGCACCGACTTCGGGCTTGTGTTTGGCGGTGGTGTAGAGTTCGATGCCGGCAGTGCGGTCGTCATCATCGAGGGTCGGTACAACGTAGGGTTGGTGGACATCAACGATGCCACCGAAGACGATGAGATCAAGAACCGCGCCTTCTCCTTCATGGCGGGGGTTGGCTTCCCGATCGGTCCGTAGCCAGGTACGAAGGGCAGTGGATTTGACATGACTGCCGTTGAACGGCCCTCGGAGGTGCTGAAGAGCGAGCACCGCGTGATCGAGCGTGTGCTTCGCGTGCTCGAGACACTGGTCGTGAGGTCCGAGCAGGGCGAGGGGTTCGAGGTAGAGTCGCTAAAACAGTGCGTCGAGTTCTTCCGCTTGTTCGCTGACGCCTGCCATCACGCGAAAGAGGAGGATCTGTTGTTTCCCGTTCTCGAAGAGCGTGGGATCCCCCGCGATGGAGGACCGATCGGTGTGATGCTCTACGAGCATTCACAGGCCCGGATGCTGACCCGGGAAATGGGCGCTGCACTGACGGCTCTCGAGGGCGGTGACGGTGAGGCGGAGGCGCGATTCCGTGACGCGGCGAGACAGTACCTCACGCTGCTCACCAATCACATCTACAAGGAAGACAACGTCCTGTTCAACATGGGGGACAATGTCATGACGGAGGCCGACCAGACGTTATTGTGCGGACGGTTTGGCGAGGTTGGCTGCCGGGCGTTCGAAGGCAAACAGCGTGAGGAGTTGACCGCGATCGCCGACGAGCTGGAGGCGCGCTGGTAAGCTGCTGTTCCGTCGCAACGAGGAGGAAGCTCCGCTCCGGCGGGGCTTCCTTGCTTTGATACGCGGTCGATGGCATAAGTAATCAGCGGAGGAGGAACCGTCATGCCGCTAGTGCAGCCGTGTCCGAGCTGCGAAGGACGCATCATGGGGTTGGGCAGCGCCCCTCTGGTGTCTCTGATCCGGCACCCGACGCAGGTGAGGTGCCCGCACTGTGGGACTTTGCTGAAGGGGTCTCTGGGCTACTGGTTGGTGGCCCACGTCGGGGGCGTCATGACCGGCATCGGTGCTCTGGGTTTGTTGGCGCTAACGGTCAACCTCATCTCGCCCGCATACACGCTTGGCTCCTTCGTCGTGACCAGCGTCGGGATGGCGATCATGTTCTTCGGTCTCTCGCGTATGCAACTCGAAGAGGTTTAATCGTCAGTCAACCGTTGAATCGCCCGACGCAATCGTGTGTGACGATCAAAGCACAGCAGGTACTCCGATTCTCGCGAGCCCCCTTTCCTGCGGACCACTGTAGCTAGCGCCCGCTTGTCCGCCTCGGGCCAACGCTCGATACCCGGCAGGATGAGAACCAAGGGGCCCCAGTGCTTCCAAGCCAGACGCTCTCCCGTGGAGGTGCGGCGGGTCACTCGGGCGCCCAGCAGCCTGGTCGCCTCGCTGGCGCACGTTCTTTCGGCGGCTCGGCGATTGTACCCGAAGCGCTCGGCCACGTAGTCGGTGATCCGCAAGCCCAGGTTGGCCAGCGGAAGTGCGCCGATCACGTCGTCACGACGCTCGTTGGCGTACAAGTAGAGATTGTGTGAGGCGAGCTTCTTGAGGGTGGCGGCGCTCGATCGATACGTCCGAGTGGCCTTGATCCGACGCTCTTCTTTACGCATTAGCTGCAAACACTCAGTGGATCTGGGGCGAAAGCCGAGCTTCTGATAGAACCACCAGGCGCCTGAGCGGATGGCGTCGTCGTTATCCCGTCCGATCTGGTACGGATCGATCGTGAACACGTCACACCCGAGGACATCGTGACCGATCTTCAAAACACGACCGTACATCCAGGCCGCTTCCGCGGTACGAAAAGTGTCAAAGATCGTGAAGGCTATCTCGGCTGAGTTAAAGAGCGCCAGATACGTTCCGTACCCGACGGGCACGCCGTTCTTGAGTAAGACGAAACCGTACAGAGTCTCGAGTAGAAACCGCTGTTTCGGGTTGACGCCGATCAGCACCACCTGCAATCCCGACCCACAGTCGATCAATCGAACATCGTTTCGGTTGCCATGGGCAAAGGCGTCGAGATCGCGGGCACGGGTGACCATCGTTGCACGTGCCAGGTCGATCAATCTCCGACCCTCACGCGATGGAACCCTTCGCATCGGCAGTGCCGGAAGGGTCAGTTCTTTCCTGATCGAGGGACGGGAGCGACGGAGTGGGCCGGTTTGAAAACTGACTGGCGAGCGATGGTACTTTTCCATCGTGCGCGACGGGGTGTCCGGGCCAGGAGCCAAGCGGAACGGAATCATCAAATCGTCCAGCACGCTCTCGGCGTCGACGCCGTCAGGCTTCAGTTGTTCGAGTCGGCGAAGAACGAACTCAGCATCCGTCTCGTCGGGTCCTTTGAGGCGTTCGATCCATCCGCGGGTGCCGAGATCAAACTCGTCCAAGCCCAGCGCTTCGCCAAAAAGTGCCAGTCGCGGCAGCAATTCTTCGAGCTTGTCACGGCGCTCGAAGTCACCCCACTCTATCGTCAGGTGTGAACCCCAACGCCGAGCCAGCCACCCCGCGGTGGCCGGAAAGAACGCGAAGCGAGTTGTCGTTCCGGCGATCCCACTGTCGCCGAGCGATCGGCGGAACCGCTTTAGGTCGTTCCGATCACTGAACTTCTCCAAGATGCGTTCGACCGTAGCGAGAACTTCTTCATCGTCAGGGTAGGCGCGGATAAAGCACAACGCGTTGTGGAAGCGGAGAACTTGTGATGAGCGCCTGAAACGGCACTTCGCGAGCGCGCGCAGAAGCTCGAGCTTGCGCTCACCGACACCGCTTCCAAACTCGATCCGTCCCCGCTCGAGTTTGTCCAACCACTGTGTGGCTTGATCTGACATTCTGCTCCTGGCTACG
>CBDUCI010000123.1:0-7346 GCA_965365605.1 uncultured bacterium | reverse complement strand
GATCAGCTCGGTCGCTTTGTGGCCGATTATATGAACACCCAGGACTTCGTCGTAACGATCTTCGGCGACGATCTTGACGAAGCCGGTGGTGTGGGCCGAGATCTGAGCTCGGCCACTGGCCAGAAACGGGAAGCTCCCGACACGGACCGCGTAGTCCTGGTCGATCGCTTCACGCTCTGTGAGCCCAACGCTGGCTACTTCCGGCTCGCAATAGGTGCAGTTCGGCGTCTCACCGTAGGGCACGGGCCGCACATCATGTCCGGCTATTCGCTCGACCACCATGACACCCTCCATCGACGCCACGTGAGCCAACCACGGCGTGGGATTGACATCGCCGATGGCGTAGACGCCACGCTCCCCGGTCTCGCAATACTCATCGACGACGATGTACCCGTCGCTCGTTTTGACCCCGAGGTTCTCGAGTCCGATACCCTCCGTTACCGGTGCTCTCCCGATCGCAATCAGGACGAGGTCGGCGGTCACCGACTCCCTCCCCAGCGTGACCTCGACGCCACCGTCCACCGGGGTGGCGCCAGTCAGCGGGGTATCCGTCCGGGTATCGATCCCCTGGCGGGCAAACGACCGAGCTAGCTCGGCCGACACGTCGTGATCCTCGATCGGCAGAAGTCGGGGCAGCGCTTCGACCAGCGTAACCCGCGTTCCAAACCGATGGAAGATCGAGGCGAACTCGACGCCCACCGCCCCGGCCCCGACGATGACCATCGACTCGGGGAGCGTCTCGAGCTCGAGGACATGATCGGAGCTGATGATCCGTTGACCGTCAAAAGGTACCGATCCGATCTCGCGCGGGACCGACCCCGTGGCCACAACGATATGATCGGCTGAGATCGTTCGAACCGGGCCCCTGTCCAGGCCCATCCTCCCATAATCGGTCTTCTCGTAGATCCCCACCGTACGCGGGCTCATGATCCGTCCCCAACCCGTGATCACCTCCACCCCTTGTTTCTTGAGCAAGCCGGCAACACCGCGGGAAAGCTGGCGAACGACGCCGGCTTTCCGGGCTTGGATCCGAGACCAATCGATCTCGACTTCGCCGATCGACAAACCGAAATCGGAGGCCTCGAGGAGATCCCGGTAGCGACTCGCATTCTCGAGTAGCGCCTTGGTCGGGATACAACCCCGATGCAGACACGTCCCGCCCTGGAATGGGTCTTTCTCTATCAGCGCTGTTTTGAGACCGAGCTGTCCAGCGCGGATCGCAGCTACATACCCGCCCGGTCCGCTCCCAACGATCACGATGTCGAAGCGATCTGGTGACACTACTCTTCTTCGTCTGCCCGAGGCTTAAAGTCGAGCGCTGCAGAGTTGATGCAGTAGCGTTGCCCGGTCGGCTGCGGACCGTCGTCGAACACGTGCCCCAAGTGGGCTTGACAGTTTGTACACAGAACCTCGGTCCGGCGCACGAACAAACTGTCATCAGGCGCTGTCGAGACGGTCTCATCGTTAGGCCGCGTAAAGCTCGGCCATCCGCTGCCGGAGTCGTACTTGTCGTTGGAGTCAAACAGCCGCGCGCCACAACAGACGCAAATGTAGACACCGTCCCCCTTGTGGTCGTTGTACTCGCCGGTGAACGCCCGCTCGGTTCCCTTCTCGCGTGTGACGCGGTACTGCTCGGGGGTCAGCTTCTGGCGCCAATCTTGGTCTATCTTCTCGTCTTTGCCCATTCCGTTTGTCCTGTCTAAATGATTGAGTTCAGGTTTGATACGCTACACAAGCTCAAGCAGTTTCTCGGGTGGTCGCCCGATGACCGCTCGCTCTCCCATGATCCCGATCGGACGCTCCAGTAGCGTCGGGTTCGCAGCCATGAGCCGTACGAGCTCAACACCCGACTCCTCTCCCGTCAGCCCCAAGCGGCGGTACGCCGCATCCCGCTTTCGCAACACCTCCATCGGCGTCAGGTTGAGCTTCTCGATCACGTCGCCGATCTCCGCGGCGCTCAGCGGCTTTTCGGTGTACTCGCGATACCGATACCTGATTCCGTGCTCGTCCAGCAAGGCGACCGCCTTGCGACAGGTCGATCACGTCTTGCGACAGATCAGATCAATCATCGGATAACTCGACGACTGTGATTGTCAGCTCGTCATCGACCGCTGCCTCGATTCTGTCGATGAAGATCTCGGCCGGAGCGCCGGTGTTTGAATCGTATGTAACCGTCATGTGATCGGTATTCGACTCAATCGACTCCTGGATTACGTCGAACAGCCCTTCGACCGCGGGAAAGAAACCCGCATATCGCTCGGGTACCGGCATGCCGGTTTTAGTATACGTGTGGGACGCGATCTCACCGTTCCGCACGCGCACGGTAACCGGTCCGATCGATTCGATGATGCAAAAGCAACCCCTGACCAAGGTCAGATCGTAATCCAACAAACCGAGACCGATCCAACGCTCTCGATTCGCTTCGAGCTCTATCAGCAGCGGATTCTGGGGCTCCTGAGGGGAGCAAGCCGCGGTCGGCACGATGATAAGAAACACCCACAACGTATGAGCCGCACTTCTCATGGGGTGTGAATATAAGCTGGTCGGGAACCCCGCGACCTCGCGTTACTGAGCGTCTCGCGGGCGGCGAAAGAGCGATCGCTGGAGCGAATGCACGTAACCCGTGCGGCTGGTGGTGGCGTCATCGAGGTGCGCACGGGCCGCGGTGACCTTCGAGTCGAGATTATCCAGATGGTGAAGCACGATCGCCTCGAGTGTCTGCGGCTTGACCGGGCTTCCCCACTCGAGCTCGCCTTGATGACTCAACACGAGATGCGAGACGTCTATCGCTAGGTCTTGCGGAAATCCCTCGATCGCCGCGATCCGCTCACGAACGTATGCGTATCCTAGCGAGATGTGGCCGAGCAAAGAGCCGGCTTCCGTGTACGGGAACCCGGGCTCAACGGCCAACTCGTCGATCTTGCCCAGGTCGTGGAGAAAGGCCCCGGCGAGCAACAAGTCGCGATCGAGATCGGGGTAATGGGCCGCCGCTAGCTCGCACAGCGCCATGACGGACCGGGTGTGCTCCGCCAAGCCGCCAACGTAAGCGTGGTGGTTGACTTTAGCCGCCGGTGCGACCGAGAAGCGCTCGACAAAATGTGGATCGTCGAGCAGCCCTACCACTAGCTGCCTGAGGGAAGGTTCGGTGATCGACTCTGCTAGTCGACGGATACCGGCGACCGACTCGCTCCCCGAGATTGGTGCACGCGGCAGGTACTCTCCGGGGTCAACCTGTGGTGCGGGCTCCGCGGCCTCGACCTGGATCTGAGGCTGGCCGCGATACTCGGTCACCACGCCGCGGACGCGCGCGAAGGCGCCCTCGATTAGCGTCGTTGCGAGCGCGTCAGCGTTGTCCCAGGCGACACCGGTTATCCGACCTGATCGATCGGCGAACTCGAGTGACAGGAATGGGCCACTGCGCCCGACCTTTCGGCTCACGCGGGTGACACAAAAGACCTCATCGACTCGCTCACCCGAATCGAGGTCGGCGCAGAAGACCCGTTTCCGATATGGCTCGAACAAGTCAGCGACCATCGAAGACGACCTCGCCGGCGACGATCGTCAACATCGGTCGACCGCGAAGCGTTGCTCCAGCCCACGGCGTGTTGCGGGCCTTGGACCGAAACCTCTCTGGCTCGACCTCCCACTCTCGATCGAGATCAAAGACAGCTAGGTCGGCAGGCGCGCCCACCTCGAGTCGGCCGCGCTCAATACCAAAAGCGCGCGCCGGATCCACCGTCATCCGGGCAAGCAGTGTCGTCAGGCTGACATCACCTCTCTCGACCAGTTCCGTGTAGACGACACCGAATGCGGTTTCGAGACCGATCACTCCAAATGGCGCCTCGCTCAGGGGGCGCGCCTTCTCCCTTTTTGTGTGCGGTGCGTGATCCGTGGCGACGCAATCGATCGTGCCGTCGACTAACGCTGCGACCAGCGCTGAGCGATCCCCGGTTTCAGCCAGTGGTGGGTTCATCTTCGCGGTCGATCCCTGCTTTTCGGTGCAGTCAACAGTCAAGGTAAGATGGTGCGGGCACGCTTCAGCGGTAACCGGTAGTCCAGCCTGTTTGGCCTCTCGGACCAGTTGTACCGACTCGGCGGTCGAGAGATGGCACAGGTGGAGCCGCCCGCCCACACGCGCCAAGACCTCGAGGTCACGCTCTACCGCTGCGCTCTCGGCCTCACGCGGGATGCCGCCGACCCCCAGTTGGTCGGCCACCTTGCCGGCGAGAATGGCACCCCCCCGGGACAGGCCGAGGTCCTCGCAGTGGTCGGCGACCACCACTCCAGCAATCGCAGCGTCGCCCAGCACACGAGCCAGCATCTCGGCGGTCGAGATCGGCTGGCCATCGTCCGAAACGGCGATCGCACCCGCTGCCGCCAGCGCTTGCACGTCTGTCGGTGTTTCGCCTGCCGACGCCACGGTCGCGGCACCAATCGGCAAAACCCGCGCCATACGGGCCGATCGTCCACGCGCAACGACACCGCGGACACGCTCCGGTGTATCGATCACGGGTCGGGTGTTCGGCATCGCACAAATCGTCGTGAAACCACCCGCCACGGCGGCCGACGCACCAGTGGCGATCGTTTCACTCGCTTCCCCACCTGGTTCACGAAGGTGAACGTGTGGATCCACCAGGCCCGGCGTCACCAACATGCCAGCTAGTTCGATCACGTTATCGCCAGACGCGGGCTCGACGTGCTTCTCGATGGCGATCACGGTGCCGGCGACAACTCGAACGTCGGCCAGCTCGTCGCGCGCCGAGTTCGGGTCGAGCACCCGCCCGCCGCGCAACACGATGCCCCTCCGCTTATCGTTCAAGGCGTCAGCCCGAGCTCGCGGCGCACCTCGGACAGCCGCATCAGCAGCGCCATCCGTATCGCCACACCCGCGGCCACCTGCGGCCATATAAGCGCGCGGTCCGAGTCGGCAACGGCGCCATCCAACTCGATGTCACGATTGAAGGGGCCCGGATGTAGAATCGGAACGTCGCTTCGCAAGCGGGCCACGCGGTGGACCGTCAACCCATACTGCTGCCTGAAACTCTCGCCATCCGGACACACCTCATCGTGCGCCAATCGCTCGCGCTGTATCCGTAACGCCATAACCGCGTCGCAACTCTCCAGCGCGGCATCCAAGTCCGAACTGAGCTCTGCCTTGGGGAACTCGTCCGGCGGTGGGAGAAGCGACCCGGGCCCGCAGAACATCACCGACCCCCCTAGCGTCGTCAAACCATGATAATTCGATCGAGCCACCCGGCTGTGAACGATGTCGCCAACGATCAACACCTTCCGTCCTTTGAGGGCACCCCAGAATCGGCGCAAGGTCAGCATGTCGAGCAACCCCTGTGTGGGGTGCTCACCGATCCCATCGCCGGCATTGACCACATGGGCGCTCGGCACAGCGGAGGCGAGACGCTCCGGCGCACCAACATGCGGGTGGCGCAATACAAATGTGTTCACCCCCATCGCGGCCAACGTCCGCGCCGTGTCAGCCAGCGTCTCGCCCTTTATGATGCTCGAACCCTCGATGATCGTGAGGTGCTCGACCCGCAACCGTTGTTCCGCCAGCTCGAACGAGCAACGAGTCCGGCTCGAGGGCTCAAGAATGAGGTTCGCTACAGACAGGCCGGGGGCGGTCCAGTCGCCGGGAACAGTCGAATCCAGCATGCGCTCGCCACGGTCGAGAAGGTCGGTGATCTCCTCGGCCGTCAGGCCGGCCAGGCCGAGCAGGTCCTTGCGGCGAAACGTCAGCTCTCGGCCTCTTGCCTTTCCACCAAGTCCACCGCCCGCGTACCGTCGAGATCCTGGACCTTGACTTTGATCTGCTGGCTCTTGGAGGTTGGCACGTTCTTACCGACGAAGTCCGCCCGAATCGGGATCTCGCGGTGACCCCGGTCCACCAAGACGGCGAGCATAACACGACGCGGGCGACCAAAATCCATGATCTCGTTGAGCGCGGCTCGAACGGTCCGCCCGGTGTAGAGGACATCGTCAACGAGCACGATGACCTTGCCCTCAACCTTGAAAGGGATCTCGGTCTTCTCGACAACGGCTTGATCGCCAATCGCCTTCAAGTCGTCCCGGTAGAGGGTAATGTCCATCACGCCCTTCAGGGGTGGTGATCCCTCAGTGCGCTCGATTTCGGCCGCAATGTGCTCGGCAAGCTGTACACCGCGACGCTGAATGCCGACGATTGCCAGATCCCCGACACCGCCGGTCTCCTCTACGATCTCGTGAGCGATCCGCGTCAGCGCGCGGTCGATCGCCTGCGCGTCCATGATCACGGTACCCAACCGCGCCTCCTGTGAGTGGTCTTGTCGGTTCGTTCGCGGCCCTTCTGAAAGGCAGAACCGAACCTACGATCGAAGACGCTGGGGTGTCAACAAAACTACCGGCGGGGCTTTCCTGTCCGCCTTGTGCAGTTAGTTTGGGGGGACCTTCGATCCTCCAAACGGAGACCGTTCTGGTGAAACCGCTTCTCGCGATCGCGATCGGGTTGACTTGCACCGCTTCCACGGTGCTGGCACAAGACCGACCAACCGCCGACCGAGCGCGGCTCGAGCTGCCAAGGGTCGTCCTGGAGGGCGTTCCGTTCGAAGGCTGGGTCGTAGCCGAAGGGACCGCCCGCGGAGACAGCCTCTCATTCACCGTTTCCGTACCGGGCTCGGCGCAAGCCGTTAGCCGCGGCACGGTGGCCGGCGGCGACTCGATCAAGGTAACGGGCCTCACGCTGGAGCGACCCGGTGTCGGGGTGACTCTGGAGACGCCGACGGAGTCGACCACCGCGCAGACACGCGTCCTCCCAGGTTGGCTGTCGGTCTTACCCTCGCTCATCGCCATCACGTTCGCACTGCTGTTTCGACACGTGGTGATCTCGTTGCTGGCCGGTATCTGGCTCGGAGCGCTGTTCATCCATGACTGGAACCCGCTGACTGCGATAGCGCGTACAACCGACACGTACATCGTCGCGGCGATCACTGATCCCAACAACGCTCAGATCCTGATATTTACATTCCTGCTGGGAGGGATGGTCGGCATCATCAGCCGTAACGGTGGTACGCAAGGTGTCGTCGATTCGATTACGCGACGCGCGGTGGGCCCGATTCGAGGGCAGCTGGCCGCGTACGTTATGGGGCTGGTGATCTTTTTCGACGACTACTCGAACACTCTGATCGTCGGTAGCACTATGCGCCCCGTGACCGATGGCCTCAAGATCAGCCGCGAGAAGCTGGCCTACATCGTCGACTCGACCGCGGCGCCGGTGGCGTCGATCGCACTCATCGGCGGTTGGGTCGGCTTCGAGGTCGGGTTGATCGACAGCGCGCTCGAGCCGCTCAATCTGGGCA
>CBDUCI010000122.1:0-7381 GCA_965365605.1 uncultured bacterium | reverse complement strand
TGGTCACCGTCTCGACAGGGACGTTCTGGTGCATGCCGCGCGTCGCGGTCGCCAGATCATCGATCGCCCCCGCGATCTCGACCATAGATAGCCGGTCGGCGTGCTTCACGACCGGGACGACGAGGCCGGGTTCGGTATGAACGGCGACGCCGATGTGGTAATAACGGTGATAGACGATGTCGTCGCCGTCGATAGAGCCGTTCACCTGCGGGAACTCCCTAAGCGCCGCGATCGCAGCCTTCATGATGAAGGGCATGTACGTGAGCTTGAAGCCGTGTTCGGCGACAAACGCTTCCTTTATCCGATTTCTCAACTCGATCAACGCGCCGAAGTCACACTCGTCGACGGTGGTGACATGCGCTGCGGTGTGCTTTGACTCCACCATTCTGTGCGCGATCGTTTTGCGTATCGGTGTCATCGGCACGCGCTCGATCGGTTCATCGGCGGCATAGTCCCGAGCCGGCATCGACGCGGGGCTTGGCGCGATCGGTGCTGGGACTCCGGGGGCGCCCGGAGCCGACGCCACGTGCGCCAAGACGTCGTCCTTTGTCACCCGGCCGCCACGTCCGCTCCCAGCTATCTGGTTCAAGTCGAGTTTGTGTTCCCGAGCGAGCTTGCGGACCGCGGGGGATGTCTTGGCGCCTTCGGGGATGATCGCCTCAGCGGAGGCGGCCGGTGGGACGGCGGATGGCTCTGGTGGTTTTGCATCTGTCTCCGGTTCTGCCGTTGGTTCCTCCGGCTCGGCGGCGACCGCAGCCGCGGCTGAACCCGCGGCCGCGATCTCGGCCGCATCCTCACCCTTCTCGGCGATCGCCCCTAACACCGACCCTACGGCCACGACTTCGCCCGGACCGCGGTCGATTCGAGCCAACGTGCCGCCCCTGAACGCTGTAACCTCGACGTTGATCTTGTCGGTCTCGAGCTCGACCACCGCCTCGTCAGCCGCGACCGTGTCGCCGACCGCCTTCAGCCACTGACCAACGACGGCCTCGGGTACGCTCTGGCCGAGTGACGGCACCGTGATCTCTAACGGCATCGCGTGGCCTCCATTCGAGGTGTCATCACCATTCGCTCCGACTTACGTCTGGACCGCGGTTCTCAGCGCCGCGGCGACCTGCACCGTCGAGGGCATGTAGTGCTCTTCCATCGTACGGGCCGCCGGAAACGGTGTGTTGTAGCCAGCGACTCGGGTGACCGGCGCGTCGAGCTCCCAGAAGCACTCCTCGGCCAGTATGGCCGCTATCTCGCCACCGATCCCGCCGAACTTTGGAGCTTCGTGAACCACCACCGCCTTACTGGTCTTGGCAACCGACTCGATCACCGTCGACTTGTCGAGTGGGAGCAACGTCTTGAGGTCGATCACCTCAACTTCAATGCCTTCATCGGCTAGTTCATTAGCGGCTTCAAGACATAACTGGAGGGTGTAGCCAAACGAAATCGCCGTTACGTGCGATCCGTTGCGCACAACCTCGGCGGACCCGATCGGGGTGAGCACTTCATCTCCATCCGGAACGTCGTCCTTCAGCGATCGATATAGCTTCTTGTGTTCCCAATACAATACCGGATCCTGGCTGCGGATCGCTGAACGGAGCAGGCCGGCCGCATCACGCACCGATCCCGGCGCGACCATCACCAGCCCGGGTGTGTTCATAAACCACGCTTCATTCGATTGCGAGTGGTACACGCCGCCGCCGACACCACCACCGTAAGGGCAGCGGAGCGTTACCGGCATCTCGAACGCACCATTCGTGCGCCAATAGTAACGTGCCACCTGTTGGACGATCTGGTCGAACGCCGGACTAATGAAATCTGCGAACTGGATCTCCGGCAGCGGCCGGCAGCCGACCATCGCCGCACCAACGGTCATTCCAGCGATCAGTGATTCCGAGATCGGGCTATCGATAATCCGTTCGGGACCAAACTCCTCCAACAACCCCCGCGTGGCCTTGAAGACGCCGCCATAGATGCCCGTGTCCTCGCCGATCAAGAATGTCGTTTCGTCGCGAGCCATCTCTTCGTGGAGGGTTCGATTGATGGCGTCGATGTAGGTGATCTCAGCCATTGGGCTCGCCAGGGTTGCGGTCGCCGAATTCGAATCCGGCATAGTCCTCGGCGTAGACGTGACTCAGGTATCCATCAGGTGCTGGGCGTGGGCTGTTCTCGGCGAAGTCGACCGCCTCCTCGATCTCGGCTTCAATTCGCGTCCGTATCTTGGCCAAAGTATCGTCGTTCAACACCTCTAGCTCGCGCAGGTATTGCTCGTACCGCGGTATCGGGTCGCGCTCCATCCAGTGCGCGACCTCGTCGTCAGAACGGTAGTCCGCCGGGTCGATATCGGAGTGACCATGCCAGCGGTAAGTCTTCATCTCGATCAGGGTTGGGCCTGCCCCCCCACGCGCGCGCTTCAACGCCTCACGCGTCGTGTTCCACGTTTCCACAACATCGTTGCCATCGATTGAAATGCCTGGGAAACCGTACGCGTCAGCGCGGTGGCTCAGATCCGTGAGCGCGGTCGTCAGCGCTACCGGCAGGGACTCCGCCCAGAGGTTGTTCTGAACGACATAAACGATGGGCAGCCGGTGAACACCGGCGAAATTGCACGCCTCGTGGAAGTCACCGTGAGCGGTTGCCCCATCGCCGCAGAACGCCACCGCCACGTTGTCTTTCTTGAGCATCTTGTAGCCGAAGGCGGCGCCAGTAGCCGCGACCCAGTTCATAACGATCGATGTGGACGGGTTCATCACCCAGTACTCGGGGTGCCAGTAGTGGCATGCCGTGTACCGACCGCCATCGGGAGAATCGACGCGATTGTAGACCTGGGCCGCGAGGTTCTTGAGCGGCACCCCCTTGCCCGTCGAGGCCCCCAAGTCGCGGTGCGAAGGCCCGACAAAGTCTTCCTGGTTCATTTGATACGCGATCACGACATCGCACGCTTCCTGCCCGATCTGAGAGTAGAACGTCCCCTCGAAGCGTCCCTGGCGGAATAGTTTTCGCATCCGGGCATCGAACTGACGCGTCTTCAACAAGCGCTCGAACAGCTCGAGCTTCTGCTCATCAGAGCAGCCTTCCATCTCGCCGGTCAGGCGATACTTGGCGGGAAAGGAAAGCTCGGTTTCCTGTTTTTCGGCCATCAAATGTCCTCGGCGGTTAGCCGGTCTGAGCCAGATCTGACGGACCGCTCGCCAACCGGCTTCGTAGCAGTTGGCGGTCGGCGCGGTAGGAGCTCCTGACCAGTGGGCCGGCCTCGACGTGGGCAAACCCCATCGCCTCGCCGTGACTGGCGAGCTCTCTGAATTCGTCGGGGTGAACAAAGCGGCGCACCGGTAGGTGCCACTCGGATGGACGCAAGTACTGACCGAGCGTCAAGATGTCAACGCGGCGCTCAACCAAGTCACGCATCACCGTCAGAACCTCGGACATCTCCTCTCCCAATCCGAGCATCATCCCCGTCTTCGTGACTACCCACGGCGCCTGAGCGCGAGCCCTTTCCAGCAGGTCGAGCGAGGTCTCGTACACACCCCCGCCACGCGCTCGCCGGTAGAGCCGGGGCACCGTTTCGATGTTGTGATTGAACACTTCCGGCCGAGCGTCGAGCACGGTTCTCAGCGCTGTCGGATTGCCTTGAAAATCCGGCACCAATGTCTCGATTACCGTTCCCGGCGATCGCTCACGTATCCGGCCGATGCACTCAGCAAAGACGCCAGCTCCACCGTCGGAGAGATCGTCGCGATCGACCGACGTGATCACGACGTACGACAAACCCATTGTGACCACAGCGTCTGCCAGTCGGGTTGGCTCCTCGAGGTCGAGCTCGGTGGGCATCCCCTTGTTAACAGCGCAGTATCGACACCCACGTGTGCAGGTGTCGCCCAAGATCATGAACGTGGCCGTCCCGTGTCCCCAACACTCGCCGATGTTCGGACAGTGAGCTTCCTCGCACACGGTGTGCAGGCCTTGCTCACGAACGACTTGTTTGACACCCACGTAGTGGGGGCCACCACCGGCTCGGATCTTGAGCCAATCAGGTCGCCGCTGCCGGGTCGGCGTGTTAATCGTCATTCCGCACCCCGGCCAAAAACGTCACAGAACGAAACCGCGAGCGCGTCCTCGACCGCATCCCGGCTCACGTCACACTCCAACAGCTCGGTCATCGACGTGACTCGCTTGTGGGCGATTCCGCACGGAACGATCAGATCGAAGTACGACAGATCGGTGTCGACGTTGAGCGCAAACCCATGGTGGGTTATCCACTTCGAAACGCGGACCCCGATGGCGGCCAGCTTGGCGTCCGCAGCCCAAACACCGGTCAAGCCAGGGACGCGACTGGCGTCGATCTGAAACTCCGCCAACGCGAGCACGACAACCTCCTCGAGGTCCCTCAAATATCGATGTAGGTCACGCTCTCGTTGGGTGAGGTCGACGATGGCATAGCCGACGACCTGACCGGGGCCATGGAACGTGATGTCACCCCCGCGATCGGTCTCGACGAACTCGATCCCGCGTGCCGATAACTCGCGCAGCGATCCGATCAGGTGCTCGGAACGGCCTCCGCGACCCATCGTGATGACCGGCGGATGGGATAGCAGCACAAGCGTGTCCGGGATCCGGTGCTGGCGGCGTGCGGCCACCATCTGGCGCTGGAGCTCCCACGCCGCTCGGTAGCCCACTTGGCCCAACCGGTGGACCTGTACCCCCGCCCGGGAGACCCGGGGCGCAACGGATTCGGCCGTCGAAATCGGCGGCCGCGCGATGACTGTCGAGTGCGCGTCGATGGCGATCAAGCTATTGCGGCCGTCATTGACAACGCAACGGGCTCATCCGATTAGTACGATAACGAACTAACCGCCGCGAGCGGGGTTTTGGGGGTCGCCCAGGCGAGCCGGAGAAAACGGTGTGAGATCGACCGACGGCGACGAGCCGCGGGCCAGCGCCGCCACGGCTTGAGCGGTGATCGGAGCGAGCAGGATGCCGTTGCGGTAGTGACCGGTAGCGTACACCAGCCCCTCCACGTCCGGATCGGGCCCGACGATGGGGAGCTCGTCCGAGGTACCCGGTCGGATGCCAGCCCACGTGCTTAACCGACCCGAGCGCCCCAGCGCCGGAACGTAATCGGCGGCGGCGGCCACCAGTCCTGCGATGGCGGCTTCGTCTACGGTAACGTCAAACCCGGCCTGCTCGACGGTGGCACCGATTAGCACGCGGCCATCGCTGCGCGGCACACAGTATGCGCCGGGCCCTCCTACGGTGCGCGTCAAGCCCGCTGCGCGGCCATCAACGGCCACCATCTGACCTTTTACCGGCACAACGCCCAGCCGCCGAGGCAGCCCGGCGATGCTCTCGCTCCAGGCACCTCCGGCGATCACCACCAGGCTCGCCGTCTGATAGTCGGCGGCGCCATCGGCCCGCTCCAGTTGCACACCGATCACCCGCCCGGCTGCGGTCTCGATCCCCACCCCGCGGCAGTTCAACTCGAGCCGGACGCGAGGATCAGCGGCAACCGCCCCAGCGGCCGCGTCAACCAACGCCACAGAATCGACCTGGTGGTCATCGGGTAACAGCAACCCACCCTCGGTGCCGGCCGCCAACGCAGGCTCGAGCTGACGGGCTCGATCGCCATCGACAAACTCGGCCGTCAGACCGCGGGCCGCGTGCGTGGCAGCAGCCGTGGCCAGCGCCTCAGCTCGTGTCGGATCCATCGCAACCACCAGCGTACCGTGGGCTCGGTACTCGATCTCCAATCCCGTTTCGCGCGTGAGTGACTCGACCAGGCCCGGGTACAAATCCCGTCCGGCGAGGCAGAACGCGAGCATCGCCTCCGCGCGTGTCGAGCTCTCGGCCAGCAACCCCTCGGCAGCCTCCATCTGGGGAGAGAGCATCCCCGCTGCGGCGGTCGATGCACGCCGACCCAGCTGAGGATCGCGCTCGATTAGCACGATGCCCAACCCCTGAGCCGCCAGGGCCCTCGCAACCAGGCACCCGATCAGCCCACCACCAACGACTGCGGCTTCGATATCGATCCGGTAGACCATTGCAGAACCGATCCTTATCTTGAGTCGCCTGCCATGAAGATCATCGCGAACCCGCGCGCCGGGCACGGGAGGGGCGAAAAGAACGTAGCGCAGCTCGCACGCATTATCCGGCGCCGCGGCCTTGATTGTAGACCGGTCTTGACCGAACACCCCGGCCATGCTACCGAGTTGGCCCGGTGCGCGGCAGAAGCGGCCGAGGCGCGCCTGGTAGTCATGGGTGGTGACGGAACCGTCGGCGAGGTCGTGGAGGGGCTGGTCGGCTCCAACACCGAGTTGGCGGTCGTTTCAGTCGGAACCGGTAATGACGTCGCCAGGAGCCTTGGCCTCCCGCTCAACGACATCGAGGCCGGACTCGACGTGGCGTTTGGTGGATCAGTAATGGCGATCGACGTCGGCCGCGAACGTGATCGCCACTTCATCTCTGTGCTCGGTCTCGGCTTCCCGACGATCGTGGCCGAAGCAGCCAACCGTGCGCGTTGGCTCAGGGGACCCCCGGCTTTTTTCATATCCGTCTACAAAGGTCTGTACCGCTTACGTCCCGCGCACCTCGTAATCGAACTCGATGACCAAACCTTGGAGTTGGAGTCGGTCGCGGTCATGATTCAGAACACGCCTTACACAGGGGGTGGTCTCCATATGGCCCCGGGCGCGCAGATCGATGACGGCTTGCTGGATATCGTCGTAGTCGACGATATCGGCCGACTCGACCTGATGCTCAACTTTCCCAAGGTCTATCGCGGGAAACACCTCGACCACCCTAGCTTTACGCTTTATCAGTCCCGGACGGTGCGCATCACGTCACCGGAGCCAATGCCGAAGATGTTTGATGGTGACGTGATAGGCAGCTCGCCGCTCGAGGCTGCGGTGGTACCACGATCGCTGAAGGTGGTCGTGGGCCCATCGTCATCAAACGGAGGCTGACCGGGTGGACACGATCTCCGAATTCCTGCGTGGTAAACAGCTGCTCGTGACAGGCGCGACAGGGTTCTTGGGCCAACCGTTGGTTGAAAAGATCCTTTGGGCAGCACCCGATGTCGAACGCATCAACGTACTGATTCGCCCCAAGCGAAAGTTCGGTGGCCGTGTTCAGACGCCGGCCGAGCGGCTGCGTCGCGAACTGTTTCAATCCAGCGTCTTTGATCGACTGCGCTATCGGCATGGCGAGCAACTAGAACGCTTTCTGGCGCAGAAACTACACGCCGTGGCTGGCGACATATCGGAGGACGGCTTGGGGATTGATCCCGCCGTACGGGCCGAGCTCGAACGTCAATTAGACGTCGTAATCAACAGCGCAGCCGTGGTTTCGTTCGACGCGCCGTTAGACGACGCCCTCGATCTGAACACACTGGGAG
>CBDUCI010000121.1:0-7391 GCA_965365605.1 uncultured bacterium | reverse complement strand
GGTGACGACGTGCGACATGAAGTCGTAGGCCGTGTCGAGGTACTCACTGAGGATCGAGCAGGTGAACACGGTGTAGTCCGCGTCGGCGTTGGCGTTGAAGCTGCCGCATTTAGACTCGATCCACTCGGCCAGTTCGTCGGAATCCTCACCAAGTTCGATGTGCTTCACTATTTGACCAACGGAGGCCAACAATGAGAGCGACAGTCGGCCTCGCCGTACTTGGACTGTGTCTAACAGCTGCGTGCGGGGATGCAAGCGGTCCGGCGGCAGTAGGCACACCAGTGCTCGACTTTCCTTGAGTCGGGATCGGTCGCACCTTCTCACTGAGAGGATCAATCCCCGAACCGCCGACATCGACACCCTCGATGTTTCGGCGATTCTCGACCTAATCCACGCTGAGGACCACCGCGCCCTGGCGGCGGTTGGCGAGGTGCTGGGTCCAATCGCTCGCGCGGTCGACCTGGTGGTGTCGGCGTTCCGAAGCGGTGGTCGGCTTGTCTACATCGGTGCCGGCACGAGCGGTCGTCTGGGGACGCTCGATGCGGCCGAGTGTCCGCCGACGTTCGGGTCCGACCCCGAACGCGTGCAGGCGATCATGGCCGGTGGGGAAGCCGCGCTGGTGCGATCGATCGAAGGGGCCGAGGACTCCGAAAGCGATGGCGCGGATGCGATCGCGGGCCGCTCGGTCGACGGCGGTGATGTCGTAGTCGGAATTGCGGCCGGTTCGACGACGCCGTTCGTGATCGGTGGGCTCCAGGAGTCGATCAACCGCGGAGCCAAGACGATCTTCGTGACTTCGATCCCGCCCGATGAAATCCCAATCGCCGATCAGGTCGATGTCGTGATCGCGGCGCTCACCGGAGCGGAGGTGATCGCCGGCTCGACTCGGATGAAGGCCGGAACCGCGACCAAGATGGTGCTCAACATGATCACCACCGCGGCGATGGTGCGGCTCGGCAAGACCTACGGAAACTTGATGGTCGATCTGCGAGTGACGTCGGCCAAGCTCGAGGATCGTGGTCGACGGATTTTGCGCAACCTCCTGGGTGTTTCGTACGAGGACGCGGGGGAGTTACTGGCATCGGCCGACGGTCATGTCAAGACAGCGCTCGTCATGCACCGAAGAGAAGTCGACCGTGCAACGGCAGAACAAATGCTCGAAGAAGCCGACGGGTTTTTGCGGAACGTGTGGGGCTAGTCTTTGGCTTCGACCGGCGGTTGCTGCTTTAGGAACTCGACGATCCGCTCCGGATCGTCTTCGAGGGCGATCAGCTCGCCCATCGTTCTTCCCGCACCCAACCGCTGCAGGATCTGCAGGACCGGTAACTCTTTGGTCCAGTACTCGACGCCGAACAACACCATCGGGCTGATCACCTTGCAGATGCCATAGTAGTTCTGGGTCGCATCCTGAAAAATCTCCTGAACCGTGCCGGCCTTCCCGGGCGCGAATACGATGCCGCGGGTGGCGATCCCGACCAGTCCATCTTCGCGGATCGAGTTGGCGAAGTATTTGGCAATGTGAGTCGAGAAGACGTTCGTGGGCTCGTGGCCGTAGAACCAAGTCGGGACGGCGAGACTGAGGGCGCCGGCGGAGTCGTTTGGCGAGTCGGTCCCGGCGATGCGATCGAGCACCTTGTAGCCATGGGCGATGTAGTTACCGGGATCGTCGTCGAACGATGGCGACGGTGAGAGCAGATTGATCGCTACGTCGAGCGCGTGATCGTTGTACGGTGCCAACCAGGCGCCCAGGTTGGCGGCCTCCATCGCTCCGGGCCCACCGCCGGTGGCGACCAGCATGTTGCTACGGGTGAGTTCGCGCGCCAACCACGCGATGTCGTGGTACGCCTGCTCGCCGCGTACCATCCGATGACCGCCCATGATTCCGACTACGTGTTTGTGCTCCAGCAGGAATTCATACAACACATCATCGATCGAGTGGTCGTGGATGCGTTGGGCGAGCGCTTCGAGGATCGGTGTCGGTTGGTCATCGCTGCCGCGGTACTTCTGAAAACGGTTGTAGATCTGGCCGTCGATCGTATCGGCAAAGCTTGCCGGTCGCTTGGGATCAAAGCCCGCCATCAGTTCGGGGACCACATAGAGGCTGTGACGATAGGGCTCGAACGGCAGATCGAGATGCTCGCTGAGTCGCGGAAAGACCAAACCGCATGTTTCGAGGATATGCTCGAGTGCCGTTGCCTCGAACTGGCACCCGAGAAAGACCGCGCCGTTGGCCTCTACCGTTAACAGAAACTCGGTCTCACCTTTGAGGTCCAAGTTCTGGCAGACGACACAGTGCAGTGAGCGCTCTCGCTCCCAGTGCTCTGTTAGCTGCGTTGGGTTATGGATCTCGATATACATCCGGGTGAGGGCGACGTTGGAGCGCGGGCCGAAGCCAGCACTTCGCAACATCGACACGATGTCGGGTTAACGGTTGTCGCCGACATCGAACGTGATCTTCGCGTTCACTCGATAGTGAGTAATCTGGGCGGCTTCCTCCCATGGTATCGGTCAGTGCGTCGGGTGGCAATGGCAGGACATGAAAAAGCCCCCTCCAGTTGGAGGGGGCTTTTCGAGCATCAACACCGTGGGGCCGCGGTTAATCACGGCGATGACGCCGCGTAACCGTACCCTCATGGCTTGGTAGGGTTCCCGATCTAGGTTCCACCTCCGTCGCCACCATCATCGACCTCACACTCACCTTCCTCGTCACCGTGCGCAAGGTGCGCGTCCACGGCGTCCGGTGAAATCGAGATCGTGCGGAAGTTGTCTGGGTTCCCCGGCGGTATGTGGCAAACGAGGACTTTCTCGGCGCTCCCGTCCCCATCGTCGTCACCGTCGGCCGTGTCACCATCGGTCTCGCCGTCAACCAAGTCGCCGTCGCAGGCTTCTTCCTCGTCACCATGATTCAAGTGGGCCTGTAGCGCGGATGGCCCGACCACGATCGTGTGCTCGTTGTCTGGGTTCCCCGGTGGGATGTGACAAACGACCACCTTGTCGTCAGCGCCCAGCGTCTGGACGTCCGTTATGCCGCTCGACGGCTCACCGGCTTCGCGGTTGGTGATACGGATCGTGAAGTTGTCGTCGGCTTGTCCGTCGCCGTCCTGATCGATGAAGATCTTGAGGTTGATCTTGAGCTCGCCGCTCGGGGTTTCGTCGACCTTGCCGCGGACGAAGAACATCTCGCCTTCGGCGACTTCAAGTGCAAACGAGAACTCGCTGCCGTCATCGAGCGTTACAACCACGGTGTACGTTCCAGGCGAGAGTTCCGCCGTGAACTTGCCGGCGGCGTCGGTGTCCGTTGAAAAAACGACTGCGCCGGTGTCATCGGTGATCTCGACCGTGACATTGGCGAGCACAGCCTGGCCGACGAAGAAGTCATCGTCACCGTCGGCTAGCGCCAGAGCGGCGCCGAGCGCGGCCGAGCTGGCGGTCAGCTGACCGGAGATGCCGCCTGAGCCGGTCGGGACCCTTGGACCGCTCGGTCCATCGTCCGAGCAGGCGGCCATCAAGAAGGCGACGAGGGGGAGAAGCATCGCCCGGCGTACCCACGTTTCCATCCTACCCTCCCATGGATAGACGCTGCGTTTTGTCAGCATCGGGCCTGATTGAATAGAAACAAAACGGTGCCGACCGGGGGTCAACGAGGCTGCAAGTATTATACCCGGTGGACATACATGTAACCAACGGAAGTCTCATGGCCTGGGTGGTGTACGGTGACGAGATCGCGGCGATAATGCTCGCCCTCGAATGCGTCGAGGCGATCCCACTGGCTGGGCAAGCTGTCTGATACGAACAGCTTAGCCGGCACCTCGTCGCCGTTGGGATCCCAGCGCAGCACGGGATACCCGAGATCCGATCCCCATCCCGAATCGATCAACCGTCCGCGGACGATCACGTCGAACCACGCACCGCCGAGATCGGACAGTACGTGGTGATTTGCCTCACCAGGTGCCAGGCTGCCGTAGACGGCGAGCCGTCTCGAGACGCCAAAGACCGCTTCGATCGCATGATCGAGGATCTCGGCCTCGGTGCGGATCGCGGCTGAGCCCAGTAGTGAGTGCGCGAGATCGTTACGCCGAGCGAGAAGGAACTCCAGCTCGTGAACCGATTTCGAGCGCACGACGCGATCGATCGTCATACCCCAAAGATCGTGTCTGTCCTGCGGGTGCGCCGGCCCCTACCTTGTTCAGGTGCTCTCCGTTACAGATTTGTCACCGACCGAACGAGTGGTTGTTATCGGTCTGATGTCGGGAACATCGGCTGATGGGGTCGATGCGGCCTGCGTGCGGCTTTGCCATCCGCCCGGTCAGCCGTTCGAGTGGGAGTTGTTGGGCTCGGCGGTCGCGTCGTACCCGGGCTCTCTGGCCGATTCACTGCGATCGCCGGAGACGTTAACCGTGCCGGAGGTCGCTCGCCTGAGCATCGACGTTGGCGTCGCGTTCGCCGAAGCCGCGACGGCGGTGGCGGCACAGGCTCGCGTGGCGCTCGGCGAGGTCATGTTGATCGCCAGCCACGGTCAAACGGTATGGCACGACCCAGACGGCGCAGTCGGTGGTGTGGGGGCCACGCTCCAGATAGGAGAGCCTGCTGAAATCGCCGAGCGCACCGGGTGTGCGGTGTGGTCGGACTTTCGAGCGGCGGACGTTGCTGCCGGCGGTCAGGGTGCGCCGCTTGTGCCGTACGTCGACTGGCTCTTGTTTACGGATCCCGAGCACTGGACTGTGTGCTTGAACCTCGGGGGAATCGCGAACCTGACGGTGCTGCCGCCCGGTGCCGAGCGCGGCGACGTGATTGCGTTCGATACCGGGCCCGGCAACATGGTGTTGGATGAGCTCGCGCGGCGACTGCTCAATTCCGATCGCGACGATGACGGTGCCGCCGCGAGTCGCGGGACGGTCGACGTGGATCGGCTCCAGACCGCGCTGGGTGATGCTTACTTCTCGCGGCCGGCCCCAAAGTCGACCGGGCGCGAAGCGTTTGGCACGCCGTTCGTCGAACATCACTTCGCGCCGTTGGATGATCTCTCACCGGACGAGGTAGACGCTCGGATGGCGACCGCTGCGGCGCTGACCGTCGAAAGTGTGGCCGTAGCGCTCAACGGTTCGGCGGGTACGGCGCCGGTGCCTGATGCTGCGACGATTCTCGTGTCCGGTGGTGGTCGCAAGAACGCCGCGCTCATGACAGGGCTGGCTGAGCGCTGCCGGCCGCGGACGGTGGTCGCGATCGAAGAGCGCGGCATGGACGGCGATCTCAAGGAAGCGATCGCGTTCGCGATCCTGGCTTATGAAAGCGCGCTCGGGCGAGCGGTCAATCTCCCGTCGGTAACCGGCGCCAAACACGCGACGCGCTGCGGTAAGCTGACCCTTCCCCCTAAGACGGACGAGTGAACGCGCTCTCTCTGCCGGCTCCAACGGGGCTGTCGGCCGAGGCGCTCGTCGGTCAGTTGATCTGCGTTTCCTTGCGTGACTACGACGGTGATCGAGAACGGCGCGATCGTTTCTTAGCCGACCTCGAGTCGTGCGGGTGGGGCGCGGTGATCGTCTTCGGTGGACAACTGGAGGCCGTCACTGAATTAATGGCCGAAGCCCAGCGAAGGTCTGCGGTACCGTTGCTCTTGACCGGCGACTTCGAGCGCGGGTTTGGCCAACAGTTTCCCGACGCCGGCACCACCTTTCCACCGCTCATGGCGCTCGGTGCTACGGACGACGTGGGATTGGCGGAAGCGGTTGGCGCGGCGATTGGCACCGAGCTTCGAGCGCACGGGTTTCACGTCGATTTCACGCCGGTGGCTGACCTGGCGATCGAGCCTGAGAACCCGATCGTGGGCACGCGCGCGGCCGGGGATGACCCCGGGCGAGTCGCACCGATCGTGGCGGCGGTGGTGGAGGGACTTCAGTCGGCCGGTGTGGGGGCGGCCGTCAAGCACTTCCCAGGCCACGGCCGGACGACGGTTGACAGCCATCATGCGTTGCCCGTCGTCGACGCTAGTCGCGACGAGCTAGAAGCGACCGATTGGGTACCGTTTCGGGCCGGACTGAGAGCTGGAGCGCGGATCGTCATGACAACCCACGTTGCGTTTCCGGCGCTCGAGACGGACGGTCAAACGCGACCGGCGACGTTCTCGACAGCAGTCAACGAGCTCTTGAAGCGCGAGTGGGGATTCGAAGGTGTCATCTGCTCGGATGCGCTCATGATGGGGGCAGTGGCGGGCGATACGCCCGAACGAGCTGCCGAGCAAGCGCTCGCTGCGGGCGTCGACTGGCTTCTCTATCCACCCGACCCAACCGCGGTTCACCGCGGGCTCGTTTCGGCGATCAACGACGGTCGGCTCGACCGTGCGCGGTGCGAACGCGCTGCCGCCCGGCTTCTGCGTCTCAAGTTGTGGGGTTTGCGTCGCCAGTTTGCCGGTCGGGCCTCGGATCCAACCGTCCTGGCGGATCGCACGGCTTGGGCTGCGCTGACCGCCCACCCCGCCGACCCACCGTCGGACCCGAACTGGCCTGACGGCGCACAGTGGATCGTTGTTCTCGACGGCGAGATCGAACCCGAGGACGTGCGTTTTACGGAGTGGTTGGCGCCCGAGGCAGGCGATCGGTTGGTCGTCATCGACACGACCCGTGGCGAGAATCAGACCCGCGAGAAGATCGTCGAAGCACAGCGCCGGGCCTCGAATGGTTCCGTCGTGTGTTCCGTTTTCAGCCCTATTCGAGCGGCCAAAGGGAGGCCCGGGTTATCCGAGCTCGGCTGCGACGCGGTCAACGCGGTCACCGGGATGGATCGTGACTCGGTCTTGTTGATTTTCTCGAACCCACATATTGTAGCCCAGGTTCGGGCCCCATCCCGAGTCGTATGGGCGTACGGCGAGGATCAATCGAGCCAACGGGCTGCGCTGGAGTTCCTCCGGGGAACGCAGCCGGCGCCAGGTCGCCTGCCCGTACGGATGCTGCAGTAAACGTGAACATCTGGCCAGAGTTTTGCGTATCAGCGGGTAGCTGCATGCACGTACCGACGAGCCTCTATCTCCCCCGGGCAATGCGCATCGCCATCGTTGCGATCTCCGCGTTCGGGCTGCTCTCTGACCCGGCGCCGGCACGGGCCCAGCACGCGAGCACCCCCGCGGCTTCGCACGCTGATGCCTTCCCAACCCCGCACGGGTTGCGCCCAACGATCGAGTTCTGGAAGAACGTCTTCGCGGTGTGGGGCGAGAACGAGATCGTGTTTCACGACCGCGACGATCTGAGCATCGTCTACCAGGTCGTGCCGCAACAGAAGTCGGACGAGACCGCGATCCGGCAGGCCAACGAGAAAGAGCAAAAAGCGATCAAGGGGCACATCCGTAACATCCTGCTCGATCTGGCCGAGAAAAATCCCGATCCGCGCACGCTGGCCGG
>CBDUCI010000120.1:0-7399 GCA_965365605.1 uncultured bacterium | reverse complement strand
GCCGAGTCGGCGCGGTTGGTGATCGCCGAGGTCAACGAGCAGATGCCGCGCGCCCTGGGCGACTGCTTCATACACGTCAAGGACATCGGTTTCGTGGTGCCGAGCGATCGGCCGGTCCTCGAGGCGGTCCCGGCCGAGCCCGACGAGATGGCGAAGCGGATCGGTCGTCACATCGCCAAGCTGGTCGTCGACGGCGCCACCTTGCAGCTCGGGATCGGCACGATCCCCGACGCGGTGCTCCACTTTCTGACCGATTTCAAGGGACTCGGTGTTCACACCGAGATGTTTAGCGACGGCATCATCCCACTGGTCGAGCAGGGCGTCATCGACAACTCGCAGAAGACGCTCCATCGCGGAAAGATCGTGGCCAGCTTCATCATGGGGTCGCGGCGGCTCTACGACTTCGTCGACAACAACCCGCTGGTGGAGTTTCACCCCACCGAGTACACGAACGACCCGTTCATCATCGCGCAGAACGACAAGATGATCTCGATCAACGCCGCGATCGAAGTCGACCTGACGGGTCAGATCTGCTCTGACTCGCTAGGCGAGATGTTCTACAGCGGCATCGGCGGTCAGGTCGATTTCACCCGTGGGGCGTCGCGCTCGCGGGGCGGGCGGCCGATCATCGCGCTGCCTTCGACGACCGAGGACGGTACGATCTCGCGCATCGTGCCGCAGCTCAAGCCGGGCGCCGGGGTCGTGACGAGCCGCGGCGACGCGCACTACGTGGTCACGGAGTACGGCGCCGCCTACCTCCACGGCAAGACGGTTCGCGAGCGGGCGCTGGCGCTGATCCACGTGGCACACCCAAAGTTTCGGCCGTGGCTGCTGGCTGAAGCCAAGACGCGACATCTCGTCTACAAGGACCAGATCGAAATCCCGGTGCGTACGCCGACCTACCCTGAGGAACTCGAGCGATGGCTGGAACTCGAAGAGGACGGCAAGGTGTTCCTGCGGCCGCTCAAGCTGACCGACGAGGGCATGCTGCGCGACTTGTTCTACAAGCTGTCGCCGGAGTCGATTCACTATCGCTTCTTCCAGATGATCCAGTCGATGCCGCACAAGAAGCTGCAGGAGTTTCTGCGCATCGACTACGAAGCGGACATGGCGTTGGTCGCGCTCACCTCAGCGGTCGAGGGGGAGGCCGAGATGCTGGCCATCGCCCACTATCTCAAGAACCCGCGCACGAACTTTGCCGAGGCCGCGTTCCTGGTACGCGACGATTGGCAGGGACGGGGGATCGGCACCGCCCTGCTGCGGGCGCTGGTGGAGGCCGCCCGGCAACAGGGCATCGCCGGTTTCCTGGCCGACGTTTTGGCCGACAACGAGGGGATGCTCAAGGTGTTCCACCGCTGCGGCTTCCCAATCGAAAGCCGTCTCGAGGACAACGTCTACTCGCTACGGATCCCGTTTAGCGAATAACGATCGACCCATGTTCCGCCAGGCCCCCATGCTTCCCAAGCCGTGGCCTTTCCACGTAGATAGGGTAAAATCCTGCCGATGAGCCACACGGCGCCGATCCGGCGTCGACCGATCCCCGAACCCGAGCGCGGATGGGTTTCCATGCAAGAAGCGACGACGACCTACCGGTTTCTCGAGAACCTCGGCATCGAGAGCGAAAACCGCGGCGGATTCGACGGCGAGTGGATCGGCAGCGGCCCCGTGCAGGAGGTGACGACACCGATCGACGGGTCGGTGATCGCGACCGTTCACCAAGTAACCGAGGAGGAGTACGAGCGGATCGTCGGCCGGGCGCACGAGGCGTTCCTCGAGTGGCGCAAGGTGCCGGCTCCCAGGAGGGGCGAGATCGTCCGCCAGATCGGCGATCGGTTGCGCGATGTGAAGCACGACCTGGGACAGCTCGTGACGCTCGAGATGGGAAAGATCGCCGCCGAGGGCGAGGGCGAGGTTCAGGAGATGATAGACATCTGCGACTTCGCGACCGGTCTCTCGCGGCAGCTCTACGGGAACACGATGCAGTCCGAGCGCCCCGACCACCGGATGTTCGAGCAGTGGCATCCGCTCGGCGTCGTCGCCGTGATCACGGCGTTCAACTTCCCCGTCGCCGTCTGGAGCTGGAACGCGGCGATCGCGGCGGTCTGTGGGGACGCGACGCTGTGGAAGCCCTCGAGCCAGACCCCGCTTTGCGGCGTGGCGGTAACGCGGATCGCCGAAGCGGTGTGCCGCGAGAACGACGTCGACCCGGCGATCTTCTCGCTCGTCATCGGCCGCGGATCGACGGTCGGCGATCGGCTACTTCACGATCGACGGATTCCGCTCGTCTCGTTCACCGGAAGCTGCAAGATCGGATACCGAGTCGCGTCGACGGTGGGAGAGCGGGTCGGTCGGACGATCCTCGAGCTCGGTGGTAACAACGGGATCATCGTCACGCCGAGCGCGAATCTCGACCTCGTGCTCCCGTCGATCGTGTTTGGCGCGGTCGGAACCGCCGGGCAGCGGTGCACCTCGACTCGGCGCATCATCGTCCACGAGTCGGTCCGAGCCGAGCTCGTAGAGCGGCTCGTCGGCGCCTACGACGGCGTCCGGGTCGGGAACCCGCTCGACCCCGACACACTGATGGGCCCGCTCGTCACGCGTGGGGCGGTCGACGACCTCGCCAACGCGATCGAGCGGGTGAAGGGAGAAGGTGGGGAGATCCTCTGCGGCGGTGAGAGCCTCGGCGGGGAGGAGTATCCCGGTGGCCATTACGTGACCCCGTGCATCGCCTCGGCCCGGAACGAGTATGAGATCGTCCAGGAAGAGACGTTCGCCCCGATCCTCTACATCATCGGTTACGGCCGGGCCGACGCGACCGCCGCGGAGGCGGTCGACGAGATCGAGGAGGCGATCCGGATCCACAACAACGTTCCACAGGGTCTCTCGTCGGCGATCTTCACCGAGAATGTGCGCGAAGCCGAGACGTTCCTGTCCCACCGCGGCAGTGACTGTGGGATCGCGAACGTCAACATCGGCACCAGTGGCGCGGAGATCGGTGGCGCGTTTGGCGGCGAGAAGGAAACCGGTGGTGGTCGCGAGTCGGGCTCCGACGCCTGGAAGGCGTACATGCGGCGCCAGACGAACACCGTCAACTGGAGTACGGAGCTGCCCCTAGCGCAGGGGATCGAGTTCGCCTGAGAGCGCTGCTGGCGACCGATAGGTTCACACTCCTACGGAAAGGAGGTCATCATGGTCGAGACCGCTTCCACCATGCTCGAGTTGAGAACGAAGATCCCCGAGTTTTCGCTCCCCGATGCGGTGAGCGGCGAGAACGTGGGTCCGATGGATTTCGCCAGCGCCCAGGCGCTCTTGGTCATGTTTATCTGCAATCATTGCCCGTTCGTAAAGCACGTGATCGACGAGCTCACGCAAGTGGCAATCGACTATCAGAGCCGCGGCGTCGGCGTGATCGCGATCAACTCGAACGACGTCGAGACGCACCCGGATGATGGGCCGGAGCACATGAAGGCGCTGGCCGAGGAGAAGGGATGGGAGTTCCCGTTCCTGTTCGACGAATCACAAGAGGTCGCGAAGGAGTTCCGCGCCGCCTGCACGCCTGATCTGTTCGTGTTTGGTGTCGACCATAGGCTGCTCTACCGCGGTCAACTCGACGATAGCCGGCCGAACAACGGCGTACCGGTAACCGGTGGGGATCTGCGCGCCGCGCTCGATGCCGCCTTGGAGGGGGAAGCGATTTCCGAAGCCGAGCAGAAGCCATCCTTGGGGTGCAACATCAAATGGAAGGCCGGCAACGCGCCGGAATACTTCGGCTAGCCGTGTCCTGATAACATCGTGCGCGACGATCGGCCAGCGGAGCAGAACGACGACCGTGACCGTTGCCCTTCGGCCGGCATCGCAGCTTGAATGATAGGGACGGGAGGACGATATGATCGCCAGGGTATGGCGCGGGTGGACGACACCCGAGAATGCGGATCAGTACGAAGAGCTTCTACGCTCGATCATCATCCTGCGGATCGAGTCGCTGCAGGTGCCTGGCTACCGGGGAATCGAGGTCTTGCGGAGGCAAGAGGACGATGAGGTCGCCTTTGTCACCGTGATGCGCTTCAGGTCACTCGAATCGGTCAAGGAGTTTGCTGGCGACGACTACAAGCAGGCGTGGATTCCGTCGGAAGCGAAACGTTTGCTCAAACGGTATGACGAACACGCACGTCACTACGAGATCGTGCAGGCGACCCGCTTCGAGTGACACACGCCGCGCCGTACCCGCTGAATATCCGGCCTAGAGCTCGTTCGGGGGGATTAAACGCATCCTTGCGGGGTCGATTTAATACATGATGAAACACCTGGGACAACTCCTGTTGGTCGGTGCACTGGTCGCCGCGTGCAACGATAGCGCGACGGAGCTACCTACCGGCGGCGAGAGCGAGTCGGGGGCGAATCTCGTCGACGTGACGGTCGGCTTCGGCGAGCAGGTCGCGGTGCCCGGAACGTCGCTGCGTATCGGTCTGGTGGATGTCGCCGAAGACGGGCGGTGTCCTGTTCGCGATGTAGAGGGGAACCCGATCGTCTGCGTGTGGCAGGGCAACGCCAACCTGGTGCTCGCGTTGTCAGCGCCCGGTCTGCAGCCGGTCGTAGACGTCCTCGAATCGGGGTTCGACCCCGAGGTCGCGTTTGGATCTTTCCGGATTCGCTTCTCTGGTCTGGCGCCCGAACGGATCGCGGGAGCGGAGATCGAGCCCGCCGCGTATGTCGCGACACTTCGCGTTGTAGTGCCCTGAGATAGGGCTTTTTAGACTTTTCGCCACACAAACACGAAGCTGATCAACCGCCCGCGATGTTTCTCCCAGTGGGGCTTCTTCGCGATCCAGCGATCGTCGATCACGTTTTCGTCCATCTCGATCAGCGTCAGCCCAGCTCGGCTGGCAGCCGCGAAGTGATCCCTGAACAGGTGCACGTGCGTCTCGATCGCCACCGGCTCGCCCGACTCGCGGTGAAAATGGGTCGGCGTGCCGGTCGCCATGATGAAGTACGGATGGAACCCGACGATGACGAAGTGGCCGTCGCTCCTGATGACCCGGGATGCCTCTGCATAGAGCGGCGCGATGTCCGCTAGGTGCTCGTCGATGAGCGAGGCGATCGCCAGGTCGTAGCTCGCGTCAGGCATACCGGTCTCCGACACATTGCCGATGGTGAGCGTTCGGTAGACCGGCTTAGCCTGGGCGTGTTCAATCATCTCCGGTGTAATGTCGATCCCGTCGATCTCTCCCACGCCGGCCCGCACCAGCCATGCGCCGGTGCGACCGGTGCCGCACCCCAAGTCGATCGCCTGGCGAACCTCGCGCCACGGGACGGTCGTCAGGCGGTCCAGCAAATCGAGATCCATCTCATCGAGAACGGTCTGCTCGTATGTCGACTCCCACTCTCGATAGCCGTCGCGCGTCGGCAACATCGGGTACTTACGCGTGTCAAACTGATCGAACTCGATCCCCATCAATCGTTGAGTGATTCGTCGGGCTGTGGGATCGGTTCGATCGGGCGCACGCGGCCCGACTTTCCCTCTTGCAGGTTGTGATAGAAACGCTGCGTCGGGTAAGCGAAATCGATGTCGTCGCATTGGGCGAACTCACGCAGAACGTCCTCCCAGATCGCCTGCGCGGTGCCGCGTCGCTGGCGCGGGTGGCACAAGTACCGCAACGTGAGCAAGACGCCCGAGTCGGCGACGCTGGTGTACACCGTAGGGGTCAGCGTGGCGTAGAAGATCATGAACTTGCGAGCTGCCTTCTGGAGTTGATTACGGGCCTTGACGTCATGTATGGCGTGCTTGTCGCCGATCTTCATCATGATCCGCTTCGCCTTTTCCCAATCGCTTTCGAACGTCACCATCACCGGGACCTCGTTCCAGATGTACTGGAACCCCTTGGTATAGTTAGCCAGCGTTTCGGTGAAGACTTTCCCGTTTGGGATGTGAATCACGCGGCCCGTGCTCTGATCGGCGGCGACCCAGTTCCCGATCTCCATCAACGTGAATTGGAAGATCCGGGTATCGATCACGTCTCCAGCATGATCCCCCATGGCGATCCGATCTCCGACCTCGAACGGCTTGCGCCACAGGATAAAGACCCACCCGGCGAGGTTGACCAGCGGGTCCCTGAGCGCGATCGCCAATCCCGCCGAGAGTAGACCGAAATACGTCGTGAGCGCGCGCAGCCCCCGAAACCACACCCAGCTCATTATCAGGATCGCCAGGAAGTACGCGATGTAGAGCGAGATCTTCCGGACGTGATACTGGACTTGGATGTCGTCGAAGTTTCGGCGGACATAAAGAAGAACGAGCCGTCGCACGAGTATGAGGACGAGAATCGTCGCGGCGGAGATGACGATCTTGTTCTGCGTCGCCACGCTCATGCTCGTGATGCGTTCGAGCCAACCGGTCAGTCCATCCATGATCCAGAAGCTACCCGAGCCGGGCAGCCGTCGGGAGTGGCCCTTGCCAGGGGGGTCCCGGGTCGGCGAGCTTTGATTGTCTCCTAAACAGGGTTCATCTATGTCGATAGAGGTACGGTTGAGCCGCGAGATGCGGCTGGTCGATGTGACGATGATCGGCGTCGGAGCGATGATCGGTGCCGGCATCTTCGTTCTGACCGGGATCGCCGCCGGAGTCGCAGGCCCGGCTCTGATCCTAGTCTTTCTGCTCAACGGCCTGGTCGCGCTGCTCACCGCGATGGCGTACGCCGAGTTGGGGAGTGCGATCCACGGAGCCGGCGGTGGCTATCTGTGGATCAAGCAGTCCCTTCCGGACCCGAGCGGATTCCTCGCCGGCTGGATGGATTGGTTCGCTCACGCCGTGGCCTGCTCCCTGTACGCGCTGGGTTTTGGCGCCTACTTCCGCGAGGTGCTCCATGTAGCCGGAGTGGGGGAGTTCGAGCTTCCGATCTTCGGTCTCGAGGTTTGGCTCGCGGTCGGCGCATGCGCGCTGTTCTCCTACATCAACTTCCGGGGCGCTTCGGAAACCGGTAAGGCCGGCAACGTGGTGACGCTGGGGAAAATCGCCATCATTGGCGCGTTCATCGTGGCCGGGCTGTGGGCGATGGCGAAAAACACCGGTTGGCAAGCGTCCTTCTCGCCCTTCATGCGCGAGGGGTGGGGCGGTGTGTTGGCGGCCATGGGACTCACCTTTATCGCGTTCGAGGGGTACGAGATCATCGCCCAGACGAGCGAGGAGGTCGAGGACCCCAGACGCAACGTGCCACGCGCAGTGTTCCTGTCATTGTTGATCGTCATTCCGGTATACCTGCTTGTCGCGCTCGTTTCGATCGGAGCGGTCACCCCGCCGGCCGGGGTCAGCATCGGTCGACCTGGCGTACGTCGCCTGCGGACGATTCGACGGTTTTTTCGAGACGGGCCTCAAAGTCTGGGATGTCGCCGCCGGCGTCGTGCT
>CBDUCI010000119.1:0-7440 GCA_965365605.1 uncultured bacterium | reverse complement strand
CCATGGCGCTCCACAGCTCGGGGCGGCCCTGCAGGGCGACGCTGAGGATCTCCTGATCGTCGTAGACGAACTGATCCTGCTGGAGAACACCCAGTCTCAGCCGCTTGGGGATCGAAACCGTGCCGTGGCTAGGTTCCAAGTCGCCGCTCATGATCCTGAGCAGTGTGGTCTTGCCGGACCCGTTGGCGCCGACGAGGCCGTACCGATCGCCCGGGTTGAGCTGAAGCGATACGTTGGCGAAGAGGGTCTGACCGCCGAACGACTTCTCGAGATTGGAAATGGAGATCACGGCGAGGAAATCTAGTGGTGCCGCTCGACGCGGTCGCGCGAGGCGGTCGAACGCGGTGCCCTAACACTCGGGAAGTAGATGATGGTCGTGCGTCGGTCTGTCCAGACCACTCCGCCCGGCCTTGTCGCCTTGCGCGAAGAGCGAGAAGCCGAGGTCGGCGAACCTCGACGGCTCCGGCAAAGAACCTTGGCAGTGGTCTTGACATCTAAATATATAGATATATAATTATTAGCATGATGAGTTCAGTGAAGGGCCCTTCGTGGCAGACGATCTCGATCGACGCCATACAGCAAGCGGCCCGTATTCTCAAATGCATAGGACACCCCGTCCGGCTCGAGATCCTGGCGTTTCTCGACGCCAGCGGCGATCAAACCGTAAGTGCCATATGTGAAGCGGTGGAACGCGACCAACCGGTCGTGTCCCGGCACCTCACGCTAATGCGTGACAAAGGGATCCTCGCAAGCCGTCGCGAAGGGGTGAACGTCTACTACCGAATGGATGATGAACGTGTCGTACAGGTACTCGATTGTTTGCGGGCCTGTCAGATCTGAGACCCGAGTCGGACGGATGAGAAGTCGGCGCGCCTTACCGGGAGCACTTGCAAGCGCGTTCGGATGGTTGGCTTTTGTCGCCATTCCGAGCCTGGGGATCGCCCAAGAGGTTGAGCGCCAGCTGACTTTCGACGAGGCGCTGGACGTGGCGATGCACCGCAACGTTGACCTGCGCATTGCAGAAGCGAACGAGGCGGCGGCAGCCGCAGGAGCCTCCAGCGCTTCGGCGTTTCTGTGGCCCGAGGTCGTCTTCTCCTCGGGGTTGGTTCGCTCCAACGATCCTGTCTTCGCGTTCGGTACCAAGCTCCGGCAGGGCGTGTTCGATGAGCCGGATTTCGCCATCGAGGAACTCAACGATCCCGATCCGCTGACCAACTGGACTGCCGGGATCGATGTTCGGTGGGAGATCCTCGCACCAACTCGATGGGCGCAGCGGTCAGTGGCCCGTGAGCAGGCGAACGCGTCGACGTGGGGGTTGGTACGGAGGCGCGAAACGATTCGGCTGCACACCCGCATGCTTTACCTCGATGCTCTGACGGCCGAGGGACGGCACGCGGCAGCGCGCGCGACCGAGCGCGCCGCTCGGGCGACGCTGGAGCGGTTCGAGCGCCGCAAGGCGCGCGGTATGCTGACCGAGGCGGACCGCTTGCAGGCAGAAGCCGAGTTCGAGATGGCTCGCGCGGGCAGCATCGACGCCTCGCGCCGGGAGCGCGAAGCGCGGCAGGCGCTCGGCGCCTTCTTGCCGCCGGTCAAGAAGGGGATCACGTGGGGATTGGTCTGGCTGACGATGTAATGATTGACGCCGTAAAGTCGCGCCAGGCGCTTGGCGCCTTCCTCGGATGGTCGCTGGACTCGCTGCCGGTTCCGTCGGAAACGCTATCAGCGCCTGCAGACCCGACACTATCGGATTTCGATCCCGCTCGCCGGGCCGACATACTGGCGCTCGGCTCGGCGGTCCGCGCAATGCGTGCGTCGGGACGTGCGGCGATGCTGGCTTACGTGCCGGCGCTCGAAGCGTTCGGCAACGTCAAGAGTCACGCTGACGAGGTGTTCGAATCTGATAGCGACGACTGGAGCGTGGGCGTAGCACTCCGCTGGACGGCGTTTGGAGGTTTGCAGCGCAAGGCTGAGCTCGATCGCGCACGCGCGGCCGAGCTGATCGCCCGGCTTCAGTTTGAGCACGCCACGCGCGAAGCGCTGCGCGAGGTCGACGTAGCGAAACACGCCGTTGACGCGGCGCGGGTTGGGTATCAAGCGTCACATGCCGCTCGCGTGGCGGTTGAGGACGCGACCCGGCTCATACAACGTCGTTTCGAAGAAGGATTGGCAACGCCTGACGAATTGCTCCAAGCCGAAGCGCGGTTGGCCACTATTCGCAGCCGGGCCGTCGACGCGTTGGCGGCGTGGAATCTCGCTGTCGCGCATGTCGAATTCGTCCGCGCGACGGTGAATGGCGAGGAGGTCCCATGAGAGATCGTATCGTGTTGATGGTTCTTGCCGCCGCGACCACGGCCGGGTGTGGTGGGGACGAGCCCGGTCGCGTGCCACCAGAGCCGAGCCTGGAAGTGACGGTCTCGCCGATCGCCGTCGGCCCCACGACCGTCACGTTTCCGGCGCGGGTCGTGTCCGCCGATGCCGCTGAACTATCGACTCGTGTGAGCGGCGCGGTGCGAGCGATTCGTGTCGGCGTCGGGGATTCCGTCCAGCAAGGTGAACTCCTCGTTGAGCTCGAATCCGGTGATGTCCTGGCCGCGCTCGAATCGGCCCGCGCGCAGGCGGTGTTGGCGAGTAAATCGTTCGATCGAATCGCGAGTCTCGAGAAGGACGGCGCCGCGACACCGCAAGAGCTTGACGAAGCCGAGGCCCGGCTCCGGTCCGCCCAAGGCGCAATTGAGCAGGCGGCAACGCAACTTGGGTACGTACACATCGTGGCCCCTTTTGACGGTATCGTGACGGTGCGCGCCGTGGATCCGGGCGATCTCGTCGTCCCCGGCAAGACGATCCTCGAGATCGCATCGACAGCGGTGCTCGAGATCGAAGCCGATCTGCCAGCCACGCAGGCCAGCACTATCGAGCCCGGAATGGCCGCGGTCGTGGTCGACCCGCAGACCGAAGCGCGTGCAGCGGCTCGTGTCACGCGTGTCGTTCCATCGCTCGATCGTGCGAGCTACCGGTTCCGGGTCGAGGCGGAGTTTCTCGACGACCCGCCGCTGGCGTTGCTGCCGGGCCAGTTTGCACGCCTCGAGATCGAGGCGGCCGGACAGCGAACGCGTTGGGCACCGGCCGACGCCGTTGTGCGTCGCGGTCAAATGACGGGGGTCTATGTCGTCGAGAACGACACCACCCGCATCCGTTGGGTACGACTGGGTAGGGAGCGAGAGGGGGGCGTTGAGCTTTTGGCTGGGGTCGGTCGCGACAGCCGAATCGTTCGCCGGCCGGCGCCCGGTCTCAGCGACGGCCAGCGAGTCGCGCGTATCGAGGTCGAGCCGTGGTGGGTGAGCGACGAGTGAAGAGCCGGGTCGCAGGACGTCTAGCCGACGCGTTCCTGGTATCGAAGGTGACACCGCTCCTTTTGGGCGGCGCTCTCGTGGTGGGGATCTGGTCGGTGATGACGATGCCCAGCGAGGAGGAGCCGCAGATCGTGGTTCCGCTCGCTGACGTTTACCTCCCGATGCCAGGGTACTCGCCCGAGGAGATTGAGAATCGTGCGCTGATCCCGCTCGAACACATCGTATCGGGCATCGAGGGCGTCGAGTACGTCTACGCCCACGCCGAGCCCGGATTCGGGCTCGTGACGGTGCGGTTCGAGGTCGGCCGCGATATGGAAACCAGCCTCGTGCAGCTCTACTCGACGATCTTCAAGCATGCTGACCGGATGCCGGCCGGCATGCCGATGCCGCTCGTTAAGACGGTCACGATCGACGACGTGCCGTTTATGACGGTCTTGTTGTCGGGTCGGGACACCGACCAAGCGCTGCGTCCCATGGCTGAGGAGCTGGCGGTCGAGATCGAGACCGTGCGCGATGTGCGTGAGGCCACCGTTATCGGTGGCGAAGTACGCGAAATCGAGGTTCGACTCTCCCCCGAGCGGCTGGCGGCCTACGGGATCGATCCGCGTCACGTGGTCCGCAGTCTGAGAGACGCGAACGTCGCGACGGATGCCGGTGAGTTCGCCTGGGACAACGAGGTTATGCGGGTACAGGCGGGGCCATTTTTGGCCACGGCCGACGATGTTCGCGCGGTCGTCGTCGATGTGCGCCAGGGTCAACTGGTCCAGATCGGTGATGTAGCGGCGGTTGATGACGGCTTCGCGGAGCTTAGTACCTACACACTGCACGGTCGGCCTGGCCAAGAGCTCGACCCGATGATCGCGATCGCGGTCTCGAAACGGGCAGCCGCCGATGCCAGCGTCGTGGCGGATGAAATCGAGGCCCGCGTTGACGAGCTGCGTGGGCGGCTGATACCGGCCGGGGTCGACGCCTTTGTCACGCGCAACTACGGCGAGACCGCACGTGACAAGATCAATACCCTAAAAGCGCATCTACTGCTGGCGATTTTGGCGGTCGGAGTTGTCGTAGCGGTGACGTGGCGGCGCGTCGCCGCGCGTCTGATCGCGACGATGGGGTGGCGCGCCGGGGTCGTCGTCATGACCGCTGTGCCGGTGACGTTCGCGCTCACGTTGCTGGTCTACCATCTATTCGGATACACCCTCAACCGTGTCACGCTGTTTGCGCTGATCTTCGTCACCGGCATCGTCATCGACGACTCGATCATCGTTGCTGAGAACATGCACCGGCACTTCTCTATGCGTGGAAGATCTTTGCGCGAGGCGACGATTGCTGCCGTCGATGAGGTCGGGAACCCGACGATCCTTGCCACGCTGACAGTCATCGCCGCGGTCCTGCCGATGCTCTTCGTGTCGGGTTTGATGGGGCCCTACATGAGCCCGATGCCGATCGGGTCGACGGTGGCGATGACGTTCTCGCTGCTCGTTGCGCTGATCGGAACTCCATGGCTGGCGTTTCGGTTGCTGCCGGGGGGCCGAACCGAAGAAGAGTCGGACTACGTCCTCGAAGAGACGCGGATCTACCGGATCTATCGCCGCGTGATGGATCCACTGCTCGACGAACCACGGCGGATATGGTGGGCGCTAGGAGGTGTTTCGCTGCTCTTGCTGCTCGCCGTGGGCATGTTCCCGGCACGGATGGTGGCGGTGAAGATGCTGCCCTTCGACGACAAAGACGAGATGCAGATCGTCATCGACATGCCCGAAGGCACGACGCTCGAGACGACGGCTGATCTGGCGACCAGCATCGCGCGCTCCCTTGCCAGCGTGACCGAGGTGGCCGATGTCGAGATCTACGTGGGCACCGCGGCACCGTTCAATTTCAACGGCATGATCCGCCATTACTATCTGCGACGCGGCCCGAGCGTTGCCGACCTGCAGATCAATCTCGTCAGCAAGGGCGAGCGCGGAGATCAAAGCCACGACATCGCGCGCCGGATCCGGCCTCTCGTCGAACGCGTCGTCGCGGCATCAGAGACCGGTGCCCGAGTCAAGGTGGTCGAAGTACCGCCGGGCCCGCCGGTTCTGTCGACGCTGGTGGCGGAGGTCTATGGTGAGGAGCCAGGTCTTCAAACGCGTGTTGCCAGCGAGGTGAGGTCGGCCTTTGAGGTCGCACCTGACGTCGTCGACGTCGACTGGTCGCTCGCCGATCCGCAGACCGAGTGGCGGTTCGTCGTCGACCCCGAGAAGGCGGGGTTGGCTGGCGTCGATCGGAGTTCTGTGGTCGAGGCATTGCGGATCGGGTTGGGGGGTGCGGTGGCCACCGAGCTGTCGACCCCGACGTCAAGGCAGTCGGTCCCGGTTACAGTGCGGCTTGATGAGCCGTCACGTAGCGGCGTCGATCGGTTGGCAAACCTGCACATTACTTCGCGAGGCGGCTCGCTGGTTCCGGTGAGCGACCTCGTGACCTTGCAGAAGACGACCGTGGCCCCGGTGATCGACCGCAAGAACGGGCGGCGCGTCGTCTACGTAACCGGTGAGGTTGCGGGAGCCGAGGAAAGCCCGATCTACGCTATCCTGGATCTTCGGAGATCACTGGCGGCGATCGAGCTACCGTCGGGCACGACGCTGGGGACACTGTACACGCGTCAGCCAGGGGTCGTTGAGCAACCGGTGATGAAATGGGACGGGGAGTGGCAGGTCACTTACGAGGTGTTCCGTGACCTTGGCATCGCGTTCGCCGGCGCGCTGCTACTGATCTACGCGCTCATCGTGGCGTGGTTTGGTTCGTTTACGACCCCGCTCGTCATGATGGCGGCGATCCCGCTGACGCTCGTCGGGATCGCTCCGGGTCACGTCGCGTTTGGTGCGTTCTTCACCGCGACCTCGATGATCGGCATGATCGCTCTGGCCGGGATCATGGTTCGCAATGGCATACTACTCATCGATTACCTCGAAGCGCGATTCGCTGCCGGAGCCGATCTGAGGGTGTCGGTCATCGAGGCCGGTGCAGTGCGGACGCGGCCAATCGCCTTGACCGCGGGCACCGTGATTATTGGCGCGTTCGTGATTCTCTTCGACCCGATCTTCGAGGGGTTGGCGGTTTCGTTGATCGCCGGTGCACTCGCGTCGACCGTGTTGACGCTCGTTGTGGTGCCGGGGATCTACTTCCTGATGCACAACGAGAAGGAGGAGTAATGCTCGAATCGATGGAGAGAAAGATCCGCGCCATCGCGGGGACGCTTGTTCTCTTCAGTTTGGCGCTGGGCTGGTTTGTGAGCCCCTGGTGGTTCCTGTTCACGGCGTTCGTAGGTGTCAATCTTCTGCAGTCATCGTTGACGGGGTGGTGTTTGATGGAGGATATCCTGCGCTCGACCGGCCTACACCGGCCCCGCCCTGGTTGAGGCAGCACTCTCCCTTGGGTACACTGCTGCCTGGGTCGGCCGAGCCAGGAGGCGAGACCTGGGGTCACCTATGAAAATGGTTTTGCGGATGCACATGCTGCTGTTGCTGAGTCTGGCGATGGTTTTGCCCGCTGCCGGGCAGCAACCGCCGGCCGACATGATTCTGCACTCGGGCCGGCTCTGGACTGGAGATGAAGCGAGGCCGTGGGCCGAGGCGCTCGCAATCCGCGGCAACACAATCGTGGCCGTCGGTGACGACTCGGACGTGCTGCCGCTGCACGGAGCCGAAACCCGTATGATCGATCTGGGCGGCCGGTTCGTGACGCCCGGCTTTATCGACAACCACACCCACTTCAACCGCGCCGGGGAGCTGATCCTGGGCATCAATCTGCTCGCAGTCTCTGACGCTGAGGGCATGGTTAGCGAGGTCCGCGAAACCGTCGACCGACTGCCGGACGGCGCCTGGATGACCGGGGGGATGTGGGGCGCCTACGAGCAGTGGGCGATAAGCTCGACCGGGCGAGACGCGGTCGCGGAGACGCCCGCGGCACCCTTGAGGCCGGGCCGATCACTGCTCGATCCCGTCTCTCCGAACAACCCGGCGATTCTGTGGAATTGGGATCGGTCGCAATACGTCGCCAACAGCGCCGCGCTCGCGGCGGTCGGAGCCGACTGTTCGTGGGAGGGGGT
>CBDUCI010000118.1:0-7483 GCA_965365605.1 uncultured bacterium | reverse complement strand
TCGGTGCAGACGTCTTCGTAGGATGGATTCTCGGTCTTCCCGCCCATAAAACCGACCGCCGTGCTCGTCACCCCATCGATCTGGGCGTAGGTGACCTCAATGCCCCAAAAACAACCCGCTCCGAACGTCGCCTTCTCTGTTTGCACGTCTCGCCTCCTATTACGATGTGAGAGCACTTATCGCTAAAACGCTCCGGCGTATACTTTATATTCATCGATCGACACCGACCTCCGGAGAGAAATCCGTTGGAGACAGAACAACCCCCCGCCGACACCACCTTTGAGGACTTCCCCCTCACCCGCGGCGAGTACATCAGCGCGATGGTTCATTTCTACCGCGGCGAGCTCGGCCGGGCAGATGCTGCTCGCGCTAGACTCGACCCAACCACCAATTGGGCAGTTGTAACAGCGGGAGCCGTGTTCTCGTTCGCCTTCCGAACCGACAACTCCCACGTGACGTTACTGCTAGCCGTCTTGTTGATATCAATATTTCTGGGATTCGAAGCGCGTCGGTTTCGCCACTTCGATTGCTGGCGATCGCGAGTGCGCATGATCGAGGAGAATTTTTGGATCCCGATGATCAGAAGGAACCTGGTGAGTCCGCGTGCAGATTGGAGAGAGTTCGTGGCCGAAGATCTCGACCGGCCGAAGTTCAAGATCACGTTTATCGAGGCGGCCGGCATACGGCTGCGGTACAACTACTTGTGGATCTACCTGGCGATTCTCGTGGCATGGCTGGTCAAGATCTACATACACCCCGCGAACGCGGCCGACATGGCCTCTCTCCTCGAGCGCATGGCGATCGGTCCCGTCAGCGGGGTAGGTGTCTTCGCGTCGGTGGTGGCGTTCTACGGTCTCGCGGTCTGGTTGGCGATCTGGGCTGGTCACCGGATCGTCGACGAGGTGCATGGTCTGGAACGGTCAACTGAGCAGTGGAAAACCTAGGCCGAACGCTCTGCCAGGTTGCCGCCACCTAGAATCGCCAGCGGTCCGCGCCACCTTGTCTTTATCGCGCGGTCTCATGGCGATCCTCCGTCCGACCCCAGTACCGAGCTGATTTCGCCCGGCATTGGTCCGGGTTCCACGTGTTGTTTCAAGTAACGGGTCAGAAGCGAGTACAGGTGGAGGGTCGTGTTCCGGCCTTCGAAGATCCCGTGCGAGCGGTTTGGGTAGACCATCACGCTGAACGGTTTGTTGGCCTCGACCAGGGCGTTGATCAACCGTTCTGTCCCTTGGTAGTGCACATTGTCGTCACCGGTTCCGTGGACGAGGAGGAGATTGCCCTCCAACCTCTCAGCATACGTCAGTGGCGAGCTCGTTTCGTACGCTTCCGGCTCGTCCCCGGGGAGACCCATGTACCGCTCTTGATAGATCGTGTCGTACAGCCGAATGTCCGGTACGGGTGCGACAGCCATCGCGGTTCCAAAAACGTCCGGGTAGCGGAAGATCGCGTTCAGGCTTTGCGATCCCCCACCGCTCCAACCCCAAATCGCGACTCGGGACCTGTCGATATACGGTCGCCTGACGAACTCGCTGACGCCAGCCGCCAAATCGGCCGAGGTTAGCGTCCCCAGGCGCTTGTAGATCGTCTTCCGCCACTCCCGGCCCCGTGGTGCTGGCGTACCACGCGGATCGAGGCTGGCGACTATATACCCTTGTTGCGTGAGCATTAGGTGCCACAAGTAGCGTCCACCGTCCCAAGCATCGTGCACGGTTTGCCCCCACGGCTCGCCGTATACGTAAAACAGCACCGGGTATCGCTGTGAGTGGTCGAAGTCGGGCGGTTTCATGATCCATCCGTCAAGCATCACCCCACCGGCATTGACTTGGAAAAACTCCATCGGTCCACGATCGAGCCCATCCACGTAGGCTCGAAGCTCCGCGTTGTCGACCAACGTGCGCGCCGCGGTATGATCCGGAAGGTGAACCAGATCGGTGACGGGCGGATCCCCAAACGACGACCACGTATGGATCGCCCATTCCCCACCTGGCGCAACGTCATAGCTGTGCGAACCCGGCTGGTCTGTCGGCGTCAACCGTTGGGGTGCACTCGTGCCATCGAGCGAGACGCGAAACAAGTATCGATGGAGGGCGTCGTCGGGCGATGCCAGATAGTAGAGCCAACCGCTTTCCGCATCGATCTTCTCTACGGCGATGATGTCCATCGGGCCCGGAGTCAGCGTGCGAACCACAGTGCCATCTCGGGAAACCACGTGCGCATGACGCCAGCCATCGATCTCGCTGATCCACACGAACTCCTGACCACCAGGCAGCCACGCGAGTGCGTTCTCACGCATATCGACCCACGCGCTATCGCGCTCGGTGTACACCGTGTTAACCGTGCCATCGTCAGATTGGCCTAACATGATCTGAAGTGTGTTCTGCAGCCGGTTCAGGTGTTGAATCACAACCTCGTCCGAGTTCGCAGCCCAATCCATTCGAGCGATGTAGTTGTTTCGCGGGTCGCCGGGAACATTCAACCACTGCGTCGTCTGAGCATCAACGCTGACGACCCCGACTCGGGCCGCCGAGTTGGTCGAGCCCGCCTTCGGATACTGGATGGGAATCGTGTATGAGTAGAGCGAGTCCGTGTTGTTGATGAGCAAGAAGTCGCGCACACCTGAGGCGTCGAGTTGCCAATACGCGATCTTCCGTCCGTCGGGGCTCCAACGCCAACCGTCTTGCAGGTCTAGCTCCTCCTCGTAGACCCAATCGAAGGTGCCGTTGATGATCGTGCGGGAGCCAGTTGTCGTGAGTTGGGCGATCTCTCCGGTGGTCAACGTCTCGACGTAGACGTTGTTCTCGCGGACATATCCGACCCGGCTGGCGTCAGGTGAGAACTTGGCGAACATAAGTGTCGACGGCGCGGCATCACCACCGAGTTGAGTGAGTGCACCGGTTTCACGATCGAAGACCCAGAAATCGCCACGCGTGTTCTCACGCCATACCCGGCGCGAATTGGTGAACACCAACAACTTCCGAAAGTCGTCGGACCACGTGTAGCCTTGTACCGCCAGTGGCTCCTCGCTGTCCTCGGGAACCAGATCTTTCGCCGAAATCAAGACCCTGCTCTCACCGGTGCGGGCGTCGTGCTCGACGATATCGCGTCCACCGTTCACGTCAGCGGATGGTTCGACGGTCGTGTAAACGGAACCGTCGAGCCACTGCACGGGCCCGAGGAAGTCTCCATGGACTCTGTGTTCTCCAAACAGGCGCTCGAGCGTGACTTGAGCCGGATTAGCAGCGTCCGCGGCCGGCTCTTGACCAATCGTGGACACGGGGATCGTCAACGGGACGAAAACGAGCAGTATGATCAAGATCAAAGGTCGCATTTCACACCCTCTCAGAAATTGTTCGAATATCGCGCGTACCGCTCACGCTATTGCACTGGAAACCCCTCGGCCAGCGGGTCGTCAGGGTCAAACCAAGAACTCGTTTTTATGGACGCTGCACGCCTGGATCCGCTCAAAGAGGATCGTACCGTACGGTGTGCGACGCGACTGATGGGTGACTACGTAGCAGCTGCTCCGACGTTCGCGTGCGCAGCCGCCAAGCGGGCAACCGGGATACGGGGCGGCGAGCAGGAGACGTAGTCGAGCCCGATCTCATGACAGAAGCGAATCGAGTCCGGGTGGCCGCCGTGCTCCCCGCAGATCCCGACCTCCAGGTCGGGTTGCTTCGATCTCCCCCACTCCACCGTGAGCGCCATCAGTCGACCCAAGCCCATACGGTCGAGAACCTCGAAAGGGTTGTCCTGCAGGATTCCTAGATCGTTGTACAGGGGTAAGAACTTCGTCTCGGCGTCTTCGCGACTGAAGGAGAACGCGGCCTGTGTCAGGTCGTTCGTGCCGAAGGAGAAGAAGTCCGCTACTTCGGCCAAGCTCTCCGCCCGCAGGCAAGCCCGGACCACCTCGATCATGGTGCCAAAAGCGAAGTCGACCGCCACGTCGTACTCTTTGCGTACCTCAGCCTCTGCTTCCTCTACGTACTCTTTCACCCGCGTCAGTTCCTGTGACGTGCACACCTGCGGGACCATGATCTCCGGTCGAACCCGAACGCCCTCCTTCAGGCACTCGGCGGCGGCCTCGAGCACGGCTCGCACCTGCATCTTGTAGATCTCGGGGTAGGTCAGCCCGAGACGCACCCCCCGGTGTCCTAGCATCGGGTTGGTCTCACGGAGCTCCTGAGAGCGTCGCAGCATCGCCTCTTTGCGCGCGATCACGCGGTCGACGCGTCGCACGTCCACCAGCTCCTTGGCAGCGTCCGACAATCCGCCGTCGGTATTGGAGACTAGATCCTCCAGAGACTTCATCGTGCTCGTCAGAACGTCCATCCCACGCAGCGCGTCCCGGAGCCGGTGAAGCTGGTCGATTTCCTCCTCCAGCCGCGCCCGCGCGGGAAGGAACTCGTGGATCGGCGGGTCCAGGAGCCGGATGATCACCGGTCGGGGAGACATCGCCTCGAAGATCCCCCGGAAGTCGGCCCGCTGCATCGGCAGCAAGCGACCGAGCGCTGCCGCCCGTTGCTCGTCGTCCTCCGCGATGATCATGTCGACCACGATCGGCAATCGCTCAGGCGCATTAAACATCCGCTCGGTGCGACATAACCCGATGCCCATTGCTCCGTAGCTAATCGCTCGCAGCGCGTCCTCGGGCGTGTCTGCGTTGGCCATCACCTGGAGTCGGGCCGCGCCGTCGGCCCAGGACAACAGTGTATCCAGCTCGCCGAAGAACTCGGCCTCGACGGTAGGAACGTCACCCAGATAGATGTGACCAGCCGTCCCGTCGATCGTGATCGTGTCACCTTCCTTTACTACAACCTCGCCGCTTATCGCCTGGGCGCGATCCTCGTCCACCATGAGCCCTTCCGCTCCGACGACGCACGGCTTGCCCATTCCGCGAGCCACGACCGCGGCGTGGGAAGTCCCTCCCCCTCGGCTCGTGAGAATCCCCTGGGCCGCAAAGAAGCCATGGATGTCCTCCGGTTTCGTCTCTTGGCGTACGAGTATCACATTCACTCCCTGCCGTCCTAGCAACTGCGCCCGATCCGCGTCAAAGATGACCTGCCCGCAGGCTGCGCCCGGCGAAGCGCCAAGCCCGCTGGTGAGAGGACTGCCGTCAAAGTTCGGATCGATCCTGGGATACAGAATTTGCTCGAGGTCGTCCGGTGTCACGCGCAAAAGCGCACCTTCCCGATCGATCAAGCCGTCCTCGACCATCTCGACCGATGTCTTGACCCGCGCAATCGCATTCATCTTTCCGTTGCGTGTCTGCAGGCAGTAGAGGGTGCCGCGCTCGTTTGTGAACTCGAAATCCTGCACCTCGCGGTAATGCTCTTCGAGCTTCCTGCGGAGATCGAGGAGCTGCTCGTACATGTCCGGCATCTCCTCAGCCATCTCCCGAATCGGCTTGGGGGTTCGAATCCCAGCCACCACATCCTCGCCCTGAGCGTTCACCAGATACTCGCCGTACAGCACGTTCTCCCCGGTTCCGGGGTCACGCGTAAAGGCGACCCCGGTACTGCTGTCCGGCCCCATGTTGCCAAACACCATCGCGACAACGTTGGCAGCCGTGCCGTGGGCCATCTCGGACGTGATCCCAAACTCGCGTCGGTACTCCACCGCCCGCCGCCCCATCCAGGAACCGAAGACAGCCTTGATGGCGATCTCGAGTTGCTCGTAGGGATCGCTCGGGAAAGGCCGATCCGTGTGCTTACGCACGACCTGAAGAAAGCGGCGGACAATTTCCTCGAGATCCTCAGCCTGGAGATCCACGTCAGACTCCACACCCGCTAGCTCCTTCACGGATTCGAACTGCTCATCGAATTTTTCATCGGGGATGCCGAACGCGACCTTACCGAATAGTTGAATGAGCCGACGATAGGCGTCGTAGCCGAACCGTCGGTCACCGGTTTGGGTGATCAGCCCGGCGAGGCTCTGCTCGTTCAGGCCAAGATTGAGGATCGTGTCCATCATCCCAGGCATGGACAGGGCAGACCCAGAGCGTACCGAGACCAGCAGCGGATTATCGGGGTCTCCAAAGCCCTTTCCAGTCATCGATTTGAGGCGCGCCATCTCGCCCCGAGCCTGTTCCATGACCCCGTACGGCAACTCACTCTGCGGAGATTCCAGGTAGGCGAGACAGGCCTCCGTCGTAACGACAAAGCCCGGTGGCACGTTGATGCCGATCTGGGTCATCTCGCACAGGTTGGCACCCTTTCCGCCCAGGAGGCGCTTGTCCTTCCCGTCGCCCTCCGCGAAGGACCAGATCCATTTCGTACCCTTGGACTCCAACCCCTGGTCGGAGGTCATTCTTGGATCGGCTATCGGCTTCATCGGGACTCCGTCTCGCTAGTCACTCAACACCCTGTTGATTGATACCACACCCAGGGTCCTCTCGAATCCTCGCCAGTGAATCCACCCCTCATCAACGCGCACCTGGGGCGGGTCCCAGTAGTGGTCAGATGGCTGCTTCACGCGGACCCGCAGCCAGTCACCCCGAGCGGTGGGCCTAGCACGGTGATCGATTGATCAGCGCACTCGAGTGCGTCCGCTTCCTGAACGGCGGTGACGGGACCGCCCGTCGAGACACCCACCACAACAAACGCGGCAAGAACCGGCGTCGGTTTCATTCCGTTTCGCGTGCTAGAACTCCGCGCAGAATCATCGTCGCTCGCTGAGCATCCACCTCGCTGAACGTCAGGGTCGGCCTGAACCGGAGCGACCTGGGGCCACACGCCAGCGTCGCCAACCCCGCTTCCCAACACGCCTTTCGCACTCGACTTCGGTGCGCAGTGTTCGGAAGGTCTATCGCCAACAGAAAGCCCCGACCGCGGGCGTTGGTCACGATATCGAAGTCGGCCTCGATCGCCTGGAGCCCCTCTAGGAACACCTTGCCGACCCAGGCCACATTCTCCGCCAGCCGGTCTTCCTTGATGATCTGGAGGTAGCGAGCACAGCGCACCATATCGACAAGGTTGCCGCCCCACGTCGAGTTGATACGGGACGACACCTTGAAGACGTTGCTATCCACATCATCGATCCGACCGGTGCTCATCATTCCGCACACCTGACTTTTCTTGCCGAAGGCGATGATGTCCGGAATCGGTCCCAGCTGTTCAAATGCCCACATCGATCCGGTGATCCCCATCCCAGTCTGGACCTCATCGTAGATCAACAACGCCTCATGGTGATCGGCCAGTGCCCGCAAACGGTGAAAAAACTCCGGGCGAAAGTGATTGTCCCCACCCTCGCTCTGAATCGGCTCGATCAGAATCGCCGCGATTCCATTTGGATCACGCTCAAAGGCGGCCTCGATCTCGGCAACCGATCGATCTTCAGCAGCAGCGACCTCCTGTTCATCGATGGGGAAAGCGATCTTGGGATTAGAGACGCGAGGCCAATCGAACTTCGGATAGTCATCGGTTTTTGTCGGGTCGGTGTTTGTGACCGTAAGCGTGTAGCCGCTGCGACCGTGGAATGCGTC
>CBDUCI010000117.1:0-7521 GCA_965365605.1 uncultured bacterium | reverse complement strand
CGCCCATGACGTAGACCGCACGCACGCCGGGGTGCGCCGCGAGAACCTCCTCGATCTCTGACGTGCGGGCTCTGACTTCGCCGTCGAGCTCGCCGAGGCAGAGCTCGCCATGGGGACCGCGCGGCTTTTCGCGGTCCATGATGACGAGGTCACCGTCGTCCCATCCGCCACCCACGCGCGGAAAGCCGAGCAGCACTGTCTCAGCGGCCAGGTAGTCGAGGTACTGGTGGAAGCTCGAAACGTCATTACCGAGGAAGAGGACGTTCTTCAGGTGCTCGTTCCGAGCCAGAATCGGGCAGACGGCCAAGCGGCTGGCCTTCTGCATGGCCACGACGATGAGGTCATAGCGGTCGTCGCGTCCCAGTCTCTCTACCAGGTTGACCCGCGCGGAATGACGCTCTCCGGTGAGCCCGTCGACAATCTCGATGCCTTTCTCCGCAAGCGACCGGTAGGTCTCGTTCCTGGCGAGAAGGGTCACGTCCGTGCCGGTTCTCGCCAGGAGCAGAGTGAGCCATCGGCCGATCGGTCCCGCGCCGTAGATCAGAGTCTTCATGGGTGCCTCCTAGGCGGCGAAGCGCCGCTTTTCGGGACCGGCCTGGCGGGTCCGGCCCGCGACTCCGGAGCTCATGAACCGGCGCAGGAGCGAGTCGCGCAGCCGAACAGGGACCCGCGCCAGCTTGGCCGCCTTCTTGGGGCCGGGGCCGACGAGGTATCTCGCCTTCGGCTTCTTGGAGGTGAGAGCGTGGAGAACCTCGTCGGCAACGAAGGAAGCGGGCAGGATGCCTCGAGGCTGCTCACCCAGCCTCTTTCCGATCTCGATCAGCGGCGCATACAGGTCCATGAACTCTTTCGGTGCCGCTTCGAAGATCGCCTTCTTCTGCGCTCTGCCTTTCTCCCACAGCGCGCTTTCGATGGCGCCGGGATCGACGATCGTCACCTGGACGCCAAACGGCTCGAGTTCGAGACGCAGCGAATCGGTGACCGCCTGCACCGCGAACTTCGATGCGGCGTAGCTACTTGCGCCGGGCATGGCGAGAATGCCCGCGAGCGAACCGATGTTGATCACGCGGCCGCGGGCCTTCCGCAGCAGCGGCAGAAACGCCTTCGTAACGGCAAGCAGGCCGATGACGTTTACCTCGAAGAGCTCGCGAGTCTTGGTGATCGGCACTAGCTCGAGCGGTCCACCAAGGCCCACGCCGGCGTTGTTCACCAGTCCGTGGAGCTGTCCCTGGGTCTGTGCCGCGACCGTCTCGACCGCCCGCCCGATCGCGGTCTCGTCGGTGACGTCGAGAAGCACCGGTGTAAGGCCATGTCGGGCCTCGCGGCTAAGCGCCAGGCCATCGGCCTCCTTGCGCACGCCGGCGAAGACCCGAAAACCGTTGGCGTCGAGAGCGAGAGCGATCGTCTTGCCGATCCCCGTGGAGGCTCCGGTGATTGCGACGGCTGGCCGGGCTTCGTTGGTCATCTCAATCTCCCGTTGGTTCCTCGTCTTCTGGTGGGAATGCAGAGCTAGGGTCTTGTCAAACCGATAACCGTCTTCCCTTCAATAAGACTAAGCCATGGAGAACCCAAGCGATGTCAGGAAGAGCCTGTGGAGTACTGTCGGGGAGACTCGGAGATTTCCCTACGGCGCGAAGGTACTTGTCATTACCGAGGAACGAGGCGGCTCGGCGATCTCGGTTGTTGACGCATACTCCTTGATCTTGCTGGGCACGAGCCGCACGACGATTCGCGGCTTGTCCAGGATGGCAATCGATGCGTCGCGTGGTCGCGCGTACGCCATGAGCCTAGACGTTGGCCAGTTGGCCGTATTCGACATCGAACCCCGGGCCTTTATGCCACCGATTGCAACAAGTTCTCGAGGGGTGGATATCGAGTTGAGTTCACTGCGTGATGAGATCTAGGTCTCACTAGAAGTAAGCGGACCTAGCAACGCCTTTGTGAGCGTCATTGATCCAAGTCTCGCCGTCGAGGAGCAGGTCGTTGATTTGGGGAGTAAGCCGTACTTGGCGCATCGTTTGGTCTTGCGGACCAAGGCGACGGTAACAAAGGCGGTAACAGAGTTGCCCCCCGCCACCCAGCACGAAGAAGCATCGTATCCGGAAGACATTGGTTCCGAACATTCTGTTGCAGCCTGATAAGCGTGAGGTCGGTGGTTCAACTCCACCCAGGCCCACCATGAGGGCAACGTAAGATCGATGCGGCTCGGGGCGTCTCAGGAGCAAAGGCCCAAACGCTTGCACTTCTCTCCAGGAGGACACGATGAGACTTCCCGATCCCGACACCCCCGCAGCGAAATCTATCCTGGTTGTGTTTTGCGCCCTGGTAGCGACCGCGGTGTCGTGTCAACAGCCTCAGACCGACGAGCCGCCCGAGATGATTGCCGATGAGAATGTGACTATGGTCGACGAGACCTCGGCGGTAGCCGAGGCCGCCGAAGACAGCCACACGACGTTCAACGCGGCTGGTGAGCTTGTTCGCCCCGAGGGATATCGCGAGTGGATTTACGTCGGCACGCCGTTGACCCCGAATGAGCTGAACCCACCAGAAGCACCCTTCCCGGAGTTTCATGCCGTCTACATCCACCCCGACGACTTCGCGCACTGGAAAGAAACCGGCACGTTCCGAGACGGCACGATCCTGGTAAAGGAGTTGGTGAGTGTAGGGTCAAAGCAGGCGGTGAGTGGCAACGGTTATTTCATGGGTGAGTTTGTGGGTCTCGAGGCGACGGTGAAGGATGCCGAGCGCTTTGCCGACGAACCCGGCAACTGGGCGTACTTCAGCTTTGGCCACGCCTATCCATTGGCGGACGTTACGGCGGCGCTGCCGGCAGAAGCGTGTAATGCATGCCACGACGCATCGGCGGCTGACGACTGGGTGTTCACGCAGTACTACCCCGTCCTGGCTGCGGCCAAGGGTGGCGGTGCTATGTCCTCCGCCAAGTAAGATCATTCCGATTCGCGCTTCTAAGGAAATGACGAAACGATCAAACCCTAGCTTGGAGCTTGAAATGAACCGCATTTCTTTTCTCTTTGTTGCTGTCCTCGTGCTGTCTCCGGTCACCTCTTTGAGGGCTCAAGAAGGCTTGAACGACCTGGAGATGGCGCATGCGGCCGTGACCGCGAACAATTCGGACATCGCGTACGCGCATATCGCGCTGGCTTTCTCAGAGAACCCGGCCGTGCGTGAGTTCGCGGAGATCATGATCCGTGACCACACCGCGGTCAACAACGCAGTTTTCGCGCTAGCGAAGGAGTTGAACGTGCAGACGGAGGACAACGCGTTCAGCCAGCAGCTTGCCCAGAATGCGGCGCGCATCAAGGACGAGCTGAGTCGTCTGCGGGGTACGGAGTTTGACCACTACTATGCGGAGAACGAGCTCCGCTACCACGAAGCGGTCAACGACGTCGTCGCGAACACTTTCATCCCGAGCGTCCAGAACCCGGAAGTGAAGCAGGCGTTCGAGACGGCGCTCAGCATTTTCCGTGGCCACCAGCAGCACGCGGAGCAGGTGGTAAATCGGGTATTGGCGAGTCGGTAATGAAGCTTTTGCTCGCGCTACGCGGCATCGGGGTAGCGGTGGTTCTCGCTTGTGTGGGAGCCGCCGCTTCCTGGTCGCCGGAGACCCCGGTGAGACATCACCGTGTGGACATTCGCGGGCTGACATTTCAACCGCGAGAACTCCACGTCGCGTCGGGTGATATTGTCTCTTGGGTCAATCATGATATCGTGTCCCATACGGTGACGGCTGCTGACTCCAGGTGGGATTCGGGTGAGATACCTTCAGGTGATACGTTCGCTCGGGTGGTCGAAGGCTCTAGCGCGAGGCCCTACATCTGTCGGTATCATCCAACGATGGCTGGGATGCTGATAGTGCGCTGAGTGTGGGTGCCCGCAGAAAAAAGCCTCATGCGAAGCGGCTTCATCTAGGCAAAAAATGACGGCTGATGAAACCCGACGGAGGACGAATCGTCAATGGCTGGGGGACCTGCGTACCGCGGGCGCACCCGCACGAGAGGCGGCCGTGCTCGACCTCTCCAGGTTCTTGCGTTCCGGGTTGGCGAAAGCAATTGACATGAGCGCGCTCGATGAGGCGGATTTGGAAGATTTTACCCAGGACGCGATGGTGCGGATCCTCGACGCACTCGACTCCTTTCGCGGGGACAGTCGGTTCACCACGTGGGCGATGGCGATCGCCTTGCGAGTGGCGTACTCGGCGCTTAGGAAGCGTCGCTCGGGCGACGTCTCGCTTGACCAGATCGAGAAAGGGGCGCAAATCGCCGAGTCGATCTGGTCTCAGGGTTCGCTCCGGGCCGACGATCAACTGCAGCGAGATCAAGTCTTGGAGGCTCTGCGGTCGGCGATCATTGAGCGACTGACAGAGCGGCAGAGGACGGTGATCCTGGCCGAGATACGGGGCGTCGCCTCCGAGCGCACGGCGGAACTGCTGGGATCGAATCGAAACGCGATCTATAAGGTCTACCACGATGCCCGCAAAAAGTTGAGGGACGCCTTGAACGAAGCTGGGTTCGGCAACGATGACCTCAGAGCCATCTTGGATGTGGCCACATGAGTGATCTGAGAAAACAACTGAATGCCTTGCTCCGGCTGGTCTCCGAGACAGAGGTCGAGGAGATCGACTGCGACGAATTCCTGAAGCGCGCAGCCGCTTTGCTCGAGTCGCTACTTCCGGGGCAGGAACCGCCCGACGAATTGGCGATCGTCTCCCAGCATCTCTCGGTGTGCCCCGAATGCCGTGAGGAGTTCGATGCGCTGGTTCGGGTAACACACGATTGGGGTGGGTGCGAAATCGACCAACTCCCACCATGAGGAAGCTTCGTCACGGCGGGGCTTCTTTGGTATTAGGCACGAGTGTTTGACGAGGTCCTGAGGGGCGTGGTAACAAAGACGGTAACAAGACGGATGACCTCGGCATATCTCCTGAACCTTCCGACATGTCTTCCTGCCACGCGAGTCAATCGAAGCGGGGCCTCATAGGGTCGGATTGAGCTCGTGGCTTCGAGACACGTCGGTCTGCCGCTCAGTAGACAGACGGACGACCGTTGAACCATAATGATAGGTTCGTTTGTCCATTGGGTACTCGATCCTCGAATCACGAAGCGCTGATATGACGAGACCCAGCCCTTGGTCCCGCCTCAAGAATGCGCACCTGTTCCGGGTGCTCGTCATCTACGCGGCCGCGTCGTGGGTGCTGCTACAGGTCGTGGTGACCCTCCGTGAAGCCCTGCAACTCCCACCCTGGATCGCGCCCGTTGCGATCGTGTTGCTCGCCATCGGTTTCGTGGTGGTTCTGGCCACGGCTTGGGTGCAGTCCCACCCGTTGATGCCCGAGCGTGAGGCGTCCGACGAGGTGCCGAGCGACTGGGAGCTGGATGTATCCGAGATCAAGGAGTCGGTGACTTCGGGTCGGTTACCGCATCTCAATTGGGCGCGCGCGATCCTGGGTGGTGTGGTGGCGTTCTCACTCCTTTTTGGTCTCGCGGGTCTGTACGTCGTGATCCAGGACCGGGGCCACAGCTTCAGCCCACCGGAGGCGCTGGCCGAGGGCGCTGCGCCGGGGATCGCCGTGCTGCCGTTCTCGATCAAGGGTGAAGGCCTTGAGGCGATGCGGGAGGGGATGGTGAGCCTCCTGTCGACCGGCCTGGACGGTGCGGGTGGCCTGCGGACGATTGCGCCCGGAACCGTATTTGCGCGGTGGGATGAGCACGTTTCGGGCGACCGGACGCCGGAGTTGCCGACAGCGCTGGAGATTGCCCGCCAGGCCGGTGCCCGCTACGCGCTCGTCGGCTCCGCCATTTCGGTTGGCTCGAGTATGCGCTTGGTCGCAGAGGTCTACGAAGTCGAGACGGGTGAGCGCCTGGGGCAGGCCCAGGTCGAGGGTTCTCCCGAGGATGTATTGCCGGCCGTGGATCGTCTCGGCGTCGAGGTCCTTCGTGTCGTTCTCCAGGGGCGGGAGGAGCTTCCGGAGATCGACCTTGTACGTCTGACGACGGAGTCCCCCGAGGCGTTGCGAGCGTATCTGGAGGGCGAGGTGCACATGCGGCACTTCGATATCGAGGCCGCCCGACTAGCCTACACACGGGCGGTCGAGGCGGACTCGATGTTCGTTCTCGCGCACGCCCGTCTCTCTTCGGCTTACGCTTGGGCCCCGGAAAATGTAACCCTGCGTGACCGTCATCGTGAGCGCGCTTATCAGATGTCCGATCGTCTGACGGAGCGCGATGCGCTTGTGGTGAGAGCTTTTCGTGAGATAGGGTGGAGGAGGGTCGACGAACTCGAATCGTTGCGCGAAGCGGTGCGCACGTACCCGGACGATGCATCGCTGTGGTACGCTTTGGGGGAAACACTCCTGCACGTCCCCGGCGCCATAGCGCCCGTAGAGGAAGTCGAGGCGACTTTCGCAAGAGCGGTAGAACTCGACCCCGGAAATGCCGAGTACCTGCGTCACTACGCGGAACTTCCGATCATGGCTCGTCCCGACAGCGCGGAAGCCGCCCGGCGGACGGCGATGTACAAACGAGCCATCACGGCAGAAAATCTGCATTCTCGCGCTCTCAGTTTGTCTCACGACCTGGCCTTTGGTGACTCGGTGGCTCGAGCCGACGCCCTCACCCAGCTCGAGAGCGAGGAGTACGCGGTCGTCCAGAACATAAGTTGGGAGCTATCGCACCCCCGTCACCGACAGAGCTTGGCGGTGACCGAGCTGGGTCTTCGACGCGCGGACGAGGCCAGCGATGCTCGCAATGTCTTTTTTGCGTTCGGTTTTCGGCTAACTGCGTTCGAGAACTATGGCAGGTTCCGAGAAATTCTGACCCTCGCTGCAGACCCGAGGCTCGAGCCGTGGGTGCGAGCCTGGATGCTGTACCGGGCCCGCTCTCTTGGTTTTCCCGTGCCCGCCGATCGGCTGGAGGAGGCGATCGGAGCGATTGCGATCGACGAGGCCGCGAGTTTCCCGGTCTATGTGGTCGGCCGGTACGCGGCCGATCAGGGTCGCTGGTCCGATTACGAGCGAGCGATGGCCGTACTCGAGCGGCGTGCGAATCTTGCCGGGGACGGGGACGACCCAAGGGAGGTTTGGGTCTGGAGTCGGCGGGTCAGTCAATTACGGGGCTACGGCCTGTGGAAAAGGGGCGATCCGGAAGCCGCTGTCGCCGTTCTGGAGGATCCGAACCTTTACGATGGGTGGGTCCTGGGTCAGATCTATCAGGAGCTGGGCCGGTTTCGGGATGCCGAGCGAGTCTATCGAAACTACAAGTGGCCCGGTGATTTTCCGGTTTCGATCCGTCCGCTGCAAGAACGAGAACTCGGCAAGGTGTACGAGGCGCTCGGCGAGTACGACAAGGCGCGTGAAGCGTACGAGTACTTCGTCGTGTACTGGCGCGACGCAGACCCCGAGCTACAGTCGATGGTCGAGGAGGCCAGAGAGGCGATCGCGCGGCTGACCCCGCTGCAGCGAGAGTAGTCTGCGCGACGCGGTAACAAAAACGGTAACAGAGGCCA
>CBDUCI010000116.1:0-7526 GCA_965365605.1 uncultured bacterium | reverse complement strand
TCCGGCTGAAGCGGCGGCGGCTCGAGTACGTCGGTCGAGCCTCCACTAGAACCCGCACAGCTCGCTTGTGCCACCCATCCGCCGGAGGTGATTTCCACTCACTTGGGGCCCACGACACGGTCTGCGGGCCGACCCCATGGACCCCCGCATCCACGATCGCCAGTGTATCACCCTCGGCACTGACAAAGGCGGCGGTGATCAGGGCAGCCTCGGTCAGGAACAGATCGAATGCGATCTCGCGGTCCCCGTAGCGTCGAATCTCGATCGGGCCGGAGCGCGGCTCGAAGTCGGTTCCCACAAAGAAGTATTGGGCACCCTCCCGCTCGGCCACGAACACCTGCCCAAACCGTCTCCAGATCGCGACACCGCGTGGCTCATCGAGAGCGTCCTCGGCGGGGCCTGGACCCGAGAACGTCACCAGCGGTCGGAGCTGAGAGTCGAACTTGTAGAGCACGCCGCTGACCTGGTCGCTGACGTAGACGTTGCCGTAGTAGTCGAGCTCGACGTAACCGAAACGGCCTGGTTCATCCGTCGGGCGATCGAGCATATCGGGCGTCGTCTCGGCCACCACCTCGCCGCTTGCGTTGATCGCTCGCAGGCGACCACCGTTCAAGTCGATCAGATATAGACGGTATTCCTTCGGGTTGTACCAGGGGTCGAGTGAGTCCCCGACCGCCAGCGCTATGGGTGAGTGCGCGTCGGCGGGGAGTGGCCATCGATCGCCGTTGATCGGGGATGGCGGTAGCAGATCAGTGTCTGCGCCAGCGGCCAAGTCGGGAAAACGAAGCACCGCGCCGGACTCGTGATTGGCGACGAACAACTGGCCGCGGGCGTCGGCCGCGACATCGTAGGGCTCACCCGCCGGCCACGAGCCAACCCAAGTCAGGCTGCGGCCGATGGGATCCCATCGTAACCGCGCTACGCGACGGTTTCCCGTGTCCGCGACGTAAACCCGCCCGTCGACGGTGGCCTCGATCCCGCGCGGCGATTGAAACTTCGCTTCGCCCTCGCCCTCGCTACCATAGACGGCGAGTGTTTGCATCGTCGAGTTGTAGAGGATCTCCCCGCGACCAGCGTTCACCCCGAACAACGTGAGCTGGAAGTCGTCTCCCTTCACCTCGGGATCGTCGTCGGACGCGAACTTGACCGCGGTCACACCTTGCGGGTTGTCGAACCGGGTCCGATCACCGAGGAACAACTTGAGGTGCATCGATCGTGCACGGTGGATCCCCAGCGTGTGCGCAAACGGTGGGTAGACGAGCGTCGTGTGCGGCGGACCCCCGACCTCGGATTGGCCGCTCAACTGGCCAGCCGTGACGACTGACAGCGCCATCGCGATCGCGAATCGACATCGCCGCCGGGGTGTCGATCCATTATCGCGACGCAGCGCTATCATCGTACAAGCTCCGGTAGAGTGCGTAGTGAACGATCACTCTCTTGACGTAGTTGCGGGTCTCGCGGAAAGGGATGCGATCGATCCACAGTTCAGGGTCGAGCGTCCGTTCGGGGTACCACCACCAAACCTCGACATTGTGAGGGCCACCGTTATACGCAGCCAACACGGCTGGTATGAACCCCTCGAACCGGTCGATCTGCCGCTCCAGGTAGTGGGTGCCAAAATGCAGGTTGACCGCCGGCCGGTCGAGAATCGAGGGGTCGAACTCGGGCCAACCGGTCGCGGTGGCGATTTCCTCCCCCGTGTCGGGGATGATCTGCATCAGGCCGCGAGCACCGGCATCCGATTCGGCGTCGGCTCGAAAGAGACTCTCCTGTCGAATGAGGGCCAACATCAAATACGCATCGATGCCATGCGCCGAAGCCTCGTTCTCGACCGAGCTCGCAAACCCCCGGGGGAAAGCGTACCGCTCGCCGGCCGCCCGCTCGCCGAGCCAGACACCCGCCCGAAGCGTCAAATCCGGAAAGCCCCAGGACCCCATCTCCTCGGCCCACTGCGCCAACTCGCTGGGGTTGCCGCGCCTTCGGGCAAGCGCTCGCTCGAGCTCTGCCCGAGCGTACCGCCACTCGCCGAGTGCCAGCAACGCCGCCGCTGTTTGGCCAGCGGAATCGGCGAGCGACGCTTCGATGACCTGTGCTCTAGTGGGGCCGAGAGCGCGGTGACCCGGGCCCAATCGGCCTAGCCACGAACTGCCGGCCAAGCGCTCTCCCGCCAGCAGCGCGTAGTAGTCAGCCGGTTGTTGGCTAGCCAGTGCACGGAGAATCGTTTCGGCGCTATCGGTATCACCCTGCGCCGCCATCGCCCGGGCCAGCCAGTATCGAGCCTCGCGCACACTGCGACGACCACGGTACGCCGCGTACCTGTCCGCAGCTTCGGCGTAGCGACCAAGCGCAAATGCGAGGTGTGCGGCTCGCATGTAGGCCCGATCAGCGTAGAACGAGCGACCGTTCTCACGTGTCACCTGGTCGAAATACTCGATCGCGCGATCACCGTATGATGGATCGACAGCTCGATCGTCCTGATACGAATCAGCGATCAAGTACCGCGCCGCGGCGACCTGACGGTGGCTTGGGAAACGGGCGACGAAGTTCTCGAGTCGGCGTCTCGCTGTCTCCCCATCGCGAGCGGCTAACGCCAAGCGGGCGCGGGAGTATTGCGCGTCGGGAGATCGCGGATCGTTTGGCCAGCGGCTCAGGAACTCGGCATAGTCGGCCTCGGCGCCGGCACGATCAGCGGTCGCCGCCCGAGCCCGCGCGCGTGCCAGAAAAGCGGCGCTCGAGCTCGCTTCGTCGAGATCGTCATCGATCGCCGCGGTCGCAAAGCGCTCGGCCTCCCCGGGCCGGCCGGCAGCCAACAGCACCTGAGCCGCTTCAACAGCGGAAATCCCCAGTCGCTCCCGCTGAACCGGATCGAGTACGATCTCCGACGCGACAGCTGGGGTCTCGGCCATCACTCGGCGCCGGGTCTTGTCAGCTGCAGCACGATCCCCGATGCGGTCTTCGAGCTCCGCCACCGTCAACCAGCGCTGACCGCGTTGGAGGCCGCGTGCCTCACCCGCGAGCGCGATCTGCAACTCGCGAGCCCGCTCGAGCTCACCCGCCCGCTCGTAGAGCAACGCCAGCAGGACCCGGCTGTGATCGTGCGCTGGCCGCGGTAAGTCGGCTTCGACCACCGCCACCCAAGCGCCTCGACCGCGCACCAGATCACCCGACTCGGCGGCAGCCTCCAACCGCCACAGATCGACATACGCGCCGAGGCCCGGGGCGGCAGCTACCAACCGGTCAAACGCGCGATCAGCGCGGATCGGGTCTCCCGACGCCATCGCACCATACGCACTCCAGCGTTCGATCAGCGGTAGACAACCGTCGGGTAAGAATCCGCTCGGCGTGGCAGCCAACAGGTCTTCGTACTCCGCCCAGCGACTGAGGGCAGCCAACGCAGCCAATCGATACACACGCGCTGCTGGCGCGTCGGCCGACGCCGACTCGAGCCACATGAGCGCGACCTCCGGACGACCCACTTCGATCCAGTTTCGAGCGGCCCGCGATGCGACCTGCCCGGTCACATCGAGCAGCGCGCTGGGCGACTCGACCGCTGCCGCGTTGTGGGGATAGAGTGCCACCGGATCACCGGGATCCCAATAGATCGGACATCGCTCCGCAGCCGACGCCCACCCCGGCAACGACAAGACCGAGATCAGCAAAAAAGAGCGCATGACGTCAATAAAAGAAAAAAGGCCCGGATCGCAACCCGGGCCTCTCTTCGGCTCGACTCGGCGGGTCGTCACTCGATGGATCGATCCCATTCCTGTAGGCTGATCCGTGTCGCACCCGCCAGTTTGACTTCGTCCAGGACGTTGACCATGTCGACATATTTCGCGTCTGGCGATGTCTTGACGCTGACGATCAACCTCGGATTGGCCGCCAGTTCCTGCCGCGCGACCGCCTCGACCTGATCGTAGTTGATCGTCTGCTTATCCGGAGAATCCCCACGCCGCAGCTGGACCACGCCATTCCCAACGACGTAGAACGTGATGATGTTCTTCGGGTTGACCTCGACTTCCTCGGTCGCCTTTTCGGGCAACACCAAACTCAGTCCGCGATCCTCGGCGAACACCGTTGTCACCAGAAAGAAGATCAGCAGCAGGAATGCGATGTCCGCCATCGAGGCGGTCGGGATCTCGTCCGAAACCCTAGACTTGCGCTTTAGGATCTGCGCCATCGATTAGGCCCTCGGCGGGGCTGCTGGCGAAGGTGAGCGCTCGATCTCATGAAGCGTCTCAATGAGATTCTGTGAGGTTTCCTCCATATCGATTACCAGCCCATCGATCTTCGACACGAAGTAGTTGTGTGCGATGTTGACGGGGATGGCGATCGCCAAACCGGTAGCGGTCGTGATAAGCGCCACCTTGATACCACCAGCCACCAACGTCGCGTCCACCTCACCAGCCAGCTCGATCGCACCGAAAGCGATGATCATACCGGCAACCGTCCCCAAGAACCCGAGCAAGGGAGCGACGTTGGCGATCGTCGCCAGCCACACCAGCCCGCTCTCGAGCCGCGACATCTGAATCATGCCCTCGTTCTCGATCGCGGTCATCACCCGTTCGGTTCCCTGGTCATGTTTGTCGAGGCCAGCCAACAGAATATTGGCGACCGGCGTGTCGCTCTCGCGGCACCGAGCCTTAGCCTCCTCCAATCGGTGATTGGAGATCAGACCGTCGACGTCCTCGAGCAGAGAACGTGTCTTGTTCGATGTCGACATGAGCGATGAGAGCTTCCAAGCGATCAGGAGTAGACCGATGATCGCCAGAGCCAGGAGCGGCCACATGAAGACCCCTCCATCCTGGAAGAATTTCAACGGATCCAAGGCGGCCTCCACACGAGAGGGATTCGGACTTTACTGAACGATCAAGGCGGCAACATTAGTAGTCCTCGCGAAGGGCCGTCAAGTCGCCGCCGGTGGTGCCTCCGCGTGCTACAAGAGTGGTTTCAGACCTTTATACACGCCACGTGGTGGCCGGGCTCGACCTCCCGAAACTCGGGGACGATCTCGGCACACTCAGCCGTAGCGATCGGGCACCGCGGGTGAAACGGGCACCCCGAAGGCGGATTCGCGGGGCTCGGGACGTCGCCCTCGAGCATGATACGCTCACGCTTGACAATCGGATCGGGGACCGGAATCGCCGACATCAGGGCCTTCGTATACGGATGTAGGGGGTTTCTGTACAACTCATCAGCTTCCGCCAACTCCATCAGCTTCCCCAGGTACATGACCGCGACGCGATCGGAGATGTGCTCGACAACCGCCAGGTCATGGGCGATGAACAAGAACGTCAGGTCGAACTCTTGCTTCAAGTCTAGGAGCAGGTTGATGACCTGTGCCTGTACCGAAACATCGAGCGCCGACACCGGCTCGTCACAGACGATGAACTTTGGATCGACGGAAAGTGCGCGCGCGATCCCGATCCGTTGGCGTTGGCCACCCGAAAACTCGTGCGGATAACGGTTCGCGTGCTGCGGCAGGAGACCGACGACTTCGAGCAACTCCCTGGCGCGGGCTTTACCATCGGCGCCCTGTGCGATGCCATGAATTCGGAGCGCCTCGACGAGCATCGATCCCACCGTCAACCGCGGGTTCAAACTCGAGTACGGGTCCTGAAAAATGATCTGCATTTCCCGGCGAAGGCTCCGAATCTCGTTCCGGTCGAGCGCAAGCACGTCCAGTCCCCGAAACTCCACCTCCCCACCTGTCGGCTCGATCAGCCGCAGAATACAGCGACCGGCGGTGGTCTTTCCACAACCCGACTCCCCGACCAACCCCAACACCTCGCCGGGCTGAATCGAGAACGTGATCCCGTCCACGGCTTTCACCGAGCCCACCGTGCGCGACCAGAACCCGCGCTTGATCGGGAAGTGCTTTTTGAGATCGCGAACAGCGACCAGCGCCGGCCCGCCGTTTCCGGATTGTGTAGCGCTACTCAAAGAGAAAACACCTCGCCACGTGCCCGTCGTCCCCGACCTCCCTGAGCTCGGGCAACTCACGCTTACAGATGTCCATCACACGAGGACAGCGGTTGTGAAATGGGCACCCCACCATCTCCTCGAACGGCGATGGCACGCCACCGGGTATCGTGTTCAGCCGCTCGACTTGTTCGCCTAGCTTCGGGATCGCTGCTTTGAGACCCTCGGTGTAGGGGTGGTTGGGGCCTCCAAAGACTTGTTCGGCGGTGCCGACCTCGACGACGATCCCCGCGTACATGACGACGACTCTGTGGGCGGTCTCGGCGATCACCCCCAAATCGTGCGTGATCAACATGATCGCCATCCCGAAGTCGTCCTGGAGCTTGTTTAGCAGGTCCAGTATCTGCGCCTGAACGGTGACGTCCAACGCCGTCGTCGGCTCATCGGCGATCAACAATGCCGGGTCACATGCCAACGCCATGGCGATCATCACACGCTGACGCTGTCCACCGGATAGCTGATGTGGATACTCGTCGACACGCTGTGCAGCGTCAGGGATACGCACCCGAGTCAGCATGTCGATCGCCTTTTCCCGTGACTCGTCCTTCGACATTCCACGATGGAGCCGCAAAACCTCGCTGATCTGATCGCCGACCGTGTAGACCGGATTGAGCGATGTCATCGGTTCTTGGAAGATCATCGCGATCTCGTTGCCACGTATCCGGCGCATCTCGCGCTCAGACAGCGACAGCAGGTCGATGTCCTCAAAGCGGATGTGTCCACCCTCGATTCTCCCCGGAGGGTCTGGAATGAGCCGCAGGATGGACAGGGCGGTGACCGACTTTCCGCAACCCGACTCACCGACGATGCCGAGCGTCTCCTGCTCGTTCAGGTCGAACGACACACCGTCGACCGCTTTGGCCACGCCTTCGTCGGTGTAGAAGTAGGTTTCGAGATCCCGGACAGTGAGTAGCGGCTCGCTCACAAGCGCTCATGTTGTCGCAGGTAAACGACCAAGTGCGCCAGATTCGCGCTCAAGAAAACGTCCCTCGGTGTCCGGTTCCCAAGCGCCGGTATCCGCGCATCAAACCATTCTCGAGAGCGACGCCGCGAGCGCAACGACTTCTGTACTTGGTACAAGAAGGCGTCTAGCAGCTCCAAACGCTCCAAGTATTCCTTGGACGGTATCTGCTCGCCTCTGCGCCAGCGGTTCAGTGTGCCTGCCGTACAGCCCACTGCGCTGGCTATCTCCTTGGTGTCGAGATCGAACAGCTCCATCAGCCTGCCAATCGTGCCTTCGCTGATGCCGGTTACCATTTGGACTCCTCCTCAGCGCCGGGGGTCCGGAGTCAGTCGGTCAATTACGTAGCCTCGGGTCGAGCGAGTCACGCAACCCATCCCCGAGGAGGTTGAACGAAATGACGGTCGCGACGATCGCCAAGCCAGGAAAGGTCGAAATCCACCACGCTGTGATCATCGCATCTCTACCGTCGTTGACCATCGATCCCCAAGAAGCGGTCGGTGGCTGGACCCCGAGCCCGAGGAAAGACAACCCGGCCTCGAGCAGAATCGTCCCCTCGGCGTACCAGAGGTTCACCAGTTCGGTC
>CBDUCI010000115.1:0-7615 GCA_965365605.1 uncultured bacterium | reverse complement strand
TTAAGAACTAACCACCCGTTTACAGGGGCCGCTTCTCAGAGCGGCCAATCGCGAAGGATGCGCTCAGTCTCTTCAGCGTGGCCGCTTTCGTCCCGCACCATGTCCTCGAGTTGGACCGCGAGTCCCTTGTCACCAAACTCCTCGGCCTCCTTGGCGCGCGAGGTGTAGTTCTTCACAGCATCGCGCTCGGCCGCAAGCACAGCCTCCAGCATCTCCCGGTTCGAACTGGCAGCCGGCACCGGTGTCGGGGTCGTCGTCGGTTCACCGCCGAGAGCCACGATCTTGTTGGCCAAAAACTGCGCGTGAGCCTGCTCGTCGGTCACTTCGGCCAGGTAAAATGCCGCCAGCTGCGGTCTGTACGGCCCGGTCGCTTTTGCGGCATAGGTGATGTACTGCGTGATGGCGGAAAGCTCGCTTGCCAGATCCTCGTTGAGATTCTCGATCAGATTCTCTTTGTTCATGTTACCGTACCTCCAATAGCTCAACGTCGAAAACGAGAGTCGCATTGGGTGGAATCACACCGCCTGCTCCAGCCGCTCCGTACCCCAACGACGGCGGAATCACGAGCTTGCGCTGATCGCCGACCCGCATCCCAGCTACGCCTTCTTCCCAACCGGCGATAACGCTACCGGCTCCCAACGGAAACATGAACGGTTCGCCGCGATCACGACTGGAATCGAACTTCGTCCCGTTGGGCAACCAACCGGTGTAATGAACGACGACGTCCTTGCCGCTCACCGCCTCGTCGCCATCGCCTTCGGTCAGAACGGCGTAGTGAAGCCCAGAATCGGTCACAGTCATAGCTTCGAGATCAACGCCCAGCTCGGGTGCATACATGGCAACAACCTCCGTCACTACGGGTGCAGAAGCAGCCGGCTCGGGTGGCGCGTCGTTCGACGCAGCCTCCCCCCCACCGCCGGCGCCGGAGTCGCCACAACCGATCGCTGCGAGCCCCAGAATGAGCATGAGAATGGTGACGTGCCTAGCAGTTCTTGACATCCTTACCTCGAGTTCATGAAAGGTGTTTGGTCGAATGCGATGAATCAGGAATCGAGTAGCAAGCGGGTCGGATCCTCGAGTCGTTCCTTGATCCTGACCAGGAACGTCACCGCCTGCTCGCCATCGACGATCCGGTGATCGTACGACAGCGCGACGTACATCATGGGTCGCGCAACGATCGGGCCGTCGTCAAGGACGACCGGCCGTCGCTCAATCTTGTGCATCCCGAGGATCCCGCTCTGTGGCGGGTTCAGGATCGGGGTCGACATCAGTGACCCGTAGATCCCGCCGTTCGAGATCGTAAACGTACCACCCTGCAGCTCTTCGATCGACAGCTCGCCATCCCGGGCCCGGGTGGCGAGTTCCTTGATCGCGAGCTCCATCTCGGCGAACGACATCCGATCGGCGTTGCGCAGTACCGGAACAACCAGCCCTCGGGGCGTCCCGACCGCGATCCCCAGATTGACGTAGTCGTGGTATACGACGTCGGTGCCCTCGATGTATGCGTTGAGCTCTGGGAAATCGCGCAGCGCCAGGATCGAAGCCCGACCAAACAGCGACATGAAGCCGAGCTTGACTCCATGCCGGGCTTCGAAATCCTCATGGTGTTCCTTCCTGAGCTCGAGCACGCCGGTCATGTCGATCTCGTTGAACGTGGTCAGGATCGCGGCTGTCCGCTGAGCCTCGACCATCCGCTCGGCGATCCGCTGCCGGAGGCGGGTCATCTTCTCACGTCGTGTTCCAGGCGCGTCGAGTTGCCCAGCCACTGCCGCGGGTTTGGGCGCTGCCGGGGGCGGCTCGGGTTTGGGGGCTGCTGGGGGCGGCTCGGCTTTCGGCACCGGCGCGGGTTCTGGTGGCGAACTGGGTTCCGCCGCCGGTGATGGTTCAGGTGCCGGTGCTTGGACCGGCTCGGGCTCCGGCTCGGGCTCCGGCTCGACCGGTTCGGGCTCCGGCTCGACCGGTTCGGGCGCGGCCTCCGTCGCACCCTCACCCTCGGCGATCCGCCCCACGACGTCGCCGACTTGCACCGTCTCACCGGCCGCTACCAGGATCTCGACCGTGCCGCTCGCCTCGGCCGCGATCTCGACCGTCGCCTTGTCGGTCTCGAGCTCGAGCACTGCCTGGTCCTTTACAACCCGATCACCGTTCGTCACGAGCCAGGCGCCGATGTCGCCCTCGGTGATCGACTCGGCCAGCGGCGGGATCGTTATATCCACGACGGCCACCGCCCTACTGACCCAGCGCCTGATCGATCAACGCTTGCTCTTCTTGCTCATGAACGGTGTGCATGCCGGTGGCTGGAGACGCCGCCTCGGGCCGACCGGCGTACGATAGCCGAGCGTTGGCCGGTAGGTTCTCTTCCAACCGATGTCGGATGTGCCGCCACGCGCCCATGTTCTCCGGCTCCTCCTGGACCCAGGTCACTTGCTGCGCGTTCGAGTAGCTCGCCACGAGGTGTCGCAGCGCTCTACTCGGGAACGGATACAGCTGTTCGAACCGGATGACCGCCGCGTCCTCAATCAGTTGTGCGCGTCGTGCCTCGATCAGCGAGTAGTACACCTTGCCTGAACACAGCAGAAGCCGCCGCACCGCCTGTGGGTTTGCCAGTTCGACCTCGTCGAGTATCTCCTGGAAGCGCCCGTTCGTGAAGTCGCTGACCCGTGAGACGGCGCCCTTGTGACGCAACAAGCTCTTGGGGCTCATGATGATGAGCGGCTTGCGGAAGTCACGGTGAATCTGACGCCGTAGCGCATGGAAGAGCTGCGCCGGCGTCGTCAAGTTGCAGACTTGGAGGTTGTCCTCCGCACACAGCTCGAGGAACCGCTCGAGACGGGCGCTCGAGTGCTCCGGCCCCTGCCCCTCGTAGCCGTGCGGCAACAGCATCACGAGGCCCGACATGCGGCGCCACTTGTACTCGCCGCTGGCGAGAAACTGATCGATCACCACCTGCGCGCCGTTGACGAAATCTCCGAACTGCGCCTCCCAAACGACCAGCGTCCACGGATCGGCGGACGAGTAGCCGTACTCAAAGCCGAGCGCGGCCAGCTCGGAGAGCGGGCTGTTGATCATGTGCAGCAAGTTCTGCTGCGGATCGAGATGGTTGAGCGGCACGTACGGTTCGCCACTCTCTTGATCGACATAGATCGAATGCCGATGGCTGAACGTGCCGCGACCGGTGTCCTGACCCGAGAACCGGACCGGGGTCCCTTCGAGCAGCAGCGAGCCGATCGCCAACGCCTCGCCGCACCCCCAATCGATGTCGCGATCTTCGAGCACCATCCCGGCCCGCGCCTGCATCAGCTTCTTGAGGCGACGGTGCCAGTTGAAACCGTCCGGCACGCGGGCCAAGCCGCGGGCGATTCGTTCGAGCACCTCGCGCGAAACGGCTGTCTCCGCGGTGGTGTCGCCCGCGCCACTCATGCTCAGACCTTCCCAGATCCCGCCCAGCTTGTGCCACGGCTGCTCAGGCAACGCCTGCGCGGTGCTGTGAGCGGCGTCCAGCTCGGTCACCAGCTCGGACCGGATCGACTCCACTTCCTCCTGGGTGGCGATACCTGCCTCGATCAGTTCGGATCCGTACACCGTCGAGTTCGACGGGTGCGACTTGACGAGGTCGTACATCAGCGGCTGGGTGAACGTCGGGTCGTCGAGCTCGTTGTGACCGTGACGACGGTAGCAGATCAGGTCGATGACGACGTCGCGCTGAAACTCCTGCCGGTACCCGACCGCCAGCCGCGCGGCGTGAACGGCGGCCTCCGCGTCGTCGCCGTTGACGTGGAAGACGGGCGCATGAACTGTTTTCGCGATGTCCGACGCGTAGCGAGTCGACCGCCCTTCGTCGGGATTGGTGGTGAACCCGACCTGGTTGTTGATGATGATGTGGATCGTGCCCCCCGTGCGATAGGCATCAAGGCGGCTCAACATCAGCGTCTCGGCGACCACACCCTGGGCGACAAACGCCGCGTCGCCGTGGATGAGCACCGGGATCGCGCGCCGCCGCTCGGTGTCATCGAACACCTGCTGCTTGGCGCGCACGTTCCCCTGAACCACCGGGTTGACCGCCTCCAGGTGGCTTGGGTTGAACGCAAGCAGCAGATGGACGTTGCGACCGGTCGACGTCTGATAGTCGTTGGAGTACCCGAGGTGGTACTTGACGTCGCCATACCCATGCGCCTCGGCAGGCATCGGCCGGCCCTCGAACTCGGCCAGCAAGTGCTCGTACGGCTTGCCGAGGACGTGCGCCAGCACGTTTAGCCGACCGCGATGCGCCATCCCCATCACCAACTCATCGACACCCGAAGCCGACGCTTGTTCAACGATCGTGGTCAACAACGGGATAAGCGTCGTTCCGCCCTCGAGCGAGAACCGTTTGGCGACCGGGAAACGCCGTTGGAGCGTTTCCTCGAACGTGTCGGCAGCCAGTAGTTGACGCAGGACGGTGCGCTTCTCCTCCGTCGATAGACCTGGGTCGTTGCGATTGGGCTCCATACGAGCTTGCAACCACTCGCGTTCGTCGGTGTCGGCGACGTCCATGTATTCGACGCCAATCGTCTCGCAGTACGTCGCTTTGAGGGCCTCGAGGAATTCGGCCAGCGTCCCCTTCTGCAGACCCTTGTAGGCCGAGCACTCGACGATCTGATCGAGATCGGCCTCGGCGAACCCGAACTCGGATAGCGCCAGCACCGGGTGTACGCGCGAGCCCCGTTGCAGTGGGTCGAGGTCAGCGATCAGATGGCCGAACTCGCGATAGGTGTGGACCAGGTCGTAGCAACGGAGGTGGGCCGCTTCCGTGGGCGCGACACCCTCCGGTATCGCTCCGCTCGAGGTCAAGACGATCGGTCCGCCGTTCCCGACCTCCGCAGCCGCCCGGTCCGTCCCGTTCTCAGCGCCCATCCCGTCGCTCTTCCACTGGAAGCCGGCGAAAAAGAGCGCCCACGTGGGGTCAACCGACTCGGGATCTTCCAAGAATTGCCGGTAGAGAGAGTCGACGTAGTCGGGATTGGCCCGCAGGATCGCATCGAGAGACGGCATGAGCGGGGAAATCTAACGGATCAGATTGCGCTGGTCAGGGCGATCGCGCCGTGGACACAGCGCGGGATTGGACCCTAAGCCTCACCGTGGCGAGGAAACCACGGGAAAAACGCGTTCGTCGTCCGTTGGTACTCGCGGTACTCCTCACCACGGCTTCGGATCGCTCGCAGCTCGGTCGGCGGGATCCCGGTCACGAAGCGAATAAAGACGTACATGACGGTGGGCGCCACTAACGTCCACCACCACCACGGCGCCCCGATCGCCATGATCGGAAACGCCAACCAGTAGATCCACTCAAAGAAGTAGTTGGGGTGGCGCGAGTAGCGCCAGAGCCCTTCACGGCAAGTCTTGCCCCGGCTCTGGGGTGACGCCTTGAAGCGCGCCAACTGTCGGTCGGCGAACGATTCGCCCCCGATCGCCCCGAGTGCGACCACCGCTCCCAACCACTCCCACACACGCAACTCAGTCTCCGGGTGGAGCATGACCAGTAGAAAGTGGATCGACAGCAGAATCGCCAGCGCGGCCTGACCGAGAAAGAACCCGAACAGCTTGGGCTGCACGCTCGACCCCCACCGCTTCCGAAGCGCCTGGTACCGACCGTCCTCCTCGGGCGCCAGGACACGATCGACGATGATGTAGCGCGTCAATCGCACCGACCAGACCGCCACCACCGCGGCTACCAACCAACGCCGCGCCGCGAGACCGTCGGTTAGCATCGCAGCGTAGAAGATCGCCAAAAACCCTAGGCCTGCAGCCCATCCGACATCCGCGACGCCAGCGTCCTTGGTCATTAGCTGGAGCGCCCATAGACCGATGAGTAGAACCACGACAACGATCCCACCGTTGATAACCGCCTGGGTCGGACTCACGCCGTGGTCTTGGCGGTGACGCCCACCGCCGGCACCCAATCACGAAGCGGCGAGTATCCGCCCGGCACGCCGCGAGGCGACAGGACAACCTGCCACAGTTGATTGCGCCGTGAGCGGAACGTGCCGGCCGACGCGAACAGGTAGTACTTCCACATGCGGAAGAAGCGTCGCCCGTAGCGCGCCAGGTGCTCGTCTCGGCGACGATCGAAGTTCCCCCACCACGCCAGCAGGGTCTTGTCGTAATGGGCGCTGTAGTTCTGCCAGTCTTCCATCACGAACGATTCCTCGATCGCTGCACCGATCTGAGCGATCGACGGCAGCATGTAGTTCGGGAAGATGTACTTCTGAAGCCACGGCTCACCGCGGGTCGCCGATCGACTCGTGCCGATCGTGTGCAACAGGAACAAACCGTCCTCTGCCATGACTCGCCGCACGGCGCGCATTAACGATTCGTAGTTCTTGTAGCCGACGTGCTCGATCATTCCACACACGAGCACCTTGTCGAACGTGCCCTCGAGGTCACGGTAGTCGATCTTGACGATGTCGACCGGCAAATCGCGACAGAACTTGCGCGCGTACTCGAGTTGTGCGTCGGAGATCGTGATCCCGGTCACGTGGCAGCCGTAGTGCTCGGCCGCAAAGCGCGCGAACCCACCCCACCCGCAGCCGATGTCGAGCACGCGGTCGTCCGACGAGAGCGCCAGCTTGCGGCAGATCGTGTCGAGCTTTCGCTCTTGGGCCGCGTTGAGGTCGTCGCCCTCCTCGAAAAACCCGCACGTGTATTGATTGTAGGGATCGAGAAACGACATGTAGAGGTCGTTCCCGATGTCGTAGTGCTCCTCGACCACGTGTCGCGCTCGTCGACGCGACTGGAGGTTCATGACTCGCGCCTTGGCGTCGGCCAGCAAATCGGTCGCATTGTTCGAGACGCGGCGATCGATCTCAGCCGCGAACACGCGGGTGAAGAACTCGTCCAGTTGCTCGACGTCCCACCACCCGTCCATGTACGCTTCACCCAACCCCAGCGAACCGTGAAGAAGGACTCTCTGGTAGAGCGAATCGTTGCGGACCTGGATATCCCACGGGCGACTCCCGTTGATGACGATATCGGCCTCGGCAAGGATCTTTTCCGCGAAGCGGCGGGCACGATCAGCGATCATCGGGCCTCCCAGAATGGCGATCGGCCGGCCCGGTGAGCCGGTCCCGCCCGGCGTCGGGTTGGCGGTCGCAGCGTGGCTGATCGTCTGCGGCGTGATCCAGTTGGACGCTCCGGCTCGGTCTTCCGGCCCCCACACGGGAGTGCAATCGCGATGAAAGCAATAAAGATCGACGTGTTACGCGAGGGTCGCATGCGGTTCCTCCAGACGCTTGTGTGCCGTCAATCGACGTCTGGGCGAACCTAAAGCGAAATCCTCATCGGCGTCTACCGTTGATTTCGTGCATCGCGTCGCGGAGATCGGCGAAGTCGTTCATGACGAGCGCTCCCACCGCGTGAAGCCGATCCGCATTCTTCGTCGCCGCATGTCCGCCGAGCGCCAAGACGACATTATCGTCAAGCGCTTGACGGAGCGCTTCGATTTCGGGGATCAACTTTGGATCATCGTCGGGGTGGACAACGCTGAGCGCGACCATTCTGGCGCTCCGATCACGCACTGCACGCACGATCGCCGAAGCGGGGAGATCGGCGCCCAAATACGTCACGTCCCATCCCTCAC
>CBDUCI010000114.1:0-7696 GCA_965365605.1 uncultured bacterium | reverse complement strand
CTCTTGCCGGGACGAAATCCCAATATGTGCCCGCCCGCGGCACTCGAAGAGCGCGTCCGTGTCTTGGAAGGCGAGCGAGACCGGCTTTCACGCCATGCGGCTTTTCTCGAAGGGAAGATACGCGAGTTGCTTACTCGTGTTCGCTACGCTGTAGACGCATGACCGATCAGAAGACCGCAGACGCTGTCAAAGTGACGGTTCTCGACGAGCAGTTTCGGATCCGGTCCGAAGCCGACGAGGAGTATACCCGCCGGGTGGCCTCACACGTTGACGCTGCGCTGCGCGAGCTCCGCCGATCTGCACCGACACTGGAGCCGTTTCAGACGGCCGTGCTTGGCGCGATGGAGATCTCTGACGAGCTCTTTCGCGCACGCGAGGCGTTGACCGAGATTAGCGGCAACTTGGTCGAACGCATTCGGCGCGTCGAGGACGCTATCGATGCGTGTCTCGAGGACGACGTGGCGGACTAGGGAAGGAGGCCGATCGGCGCGGACGATAAACCGACGCCGGGCAAAGACCCCGCGCGCGGAATGCTCGAGAGACTAATTTTTTGAGCCAACGCGTTCTCACAGGGAGCCTCGCTCCATCAGACGATCACATGCCTCTAACGAGGAAGTGAGACTCGGGTGGGGAGGCTACCCACACGTTTCTTGAGGGCGTCAAAAAATCCTCTCGGGTGTACCTGCGGCGGGGTCTTTGCCCACGCGACCGGTTATCGTCCCATCGCGCCGAGCGAGGGCCGGTGAAGATACTCCACGTTGCCGATATCTTCGGACGGCCAGGCCGCAGAGCCTTCGCGTCGGGAGTAAAGCGGGTTAGGGCATCCGATCCGGATTGCTTCGTCGTTGCCAATGGCGAGAATGCGGCTGGAGGGTTCGGAATCACCCCAGACATCGCCCGCGAGTTGTTCGATTCGGGCGCCGACGTAATCACCAGTGGGAATCACATCTGGGACCGCCGCGAAATTTACCCGTACCTTGATACCGAGGATCGCCTGCTCAGACCCGACAACTACCCCAGCCCGAATCCGGGGCGCGGAGTGTGGGTTGGTGCGATGGGGTCCATTACCGGAGCGGTTCTGAATCTCCAGGGCAGGGTCTTCATGAAGGAAATCGACTGTCCGTTTCGACGGTTGGATAGCTTGCTCGAGCGCGAGGATGTGCGCAGCGCTGAAGCGATCGTGGTGGACTTTCACGCCGAGGCGACGGCCGAGAAACTGGCGTTTGGCAGATACGCCGACGGTCGCGTAGCGACCGTGATTGGAACCCACACCCATGTCCCGTCGGCGGATGCGCGCTTACTGTCTGGAGGGACCGCTTACGTGACAGATGTCGGTATGACGGGGCCACACAGTGGCGTGATCGGGATTCGCTCCGAAGGTGCGATCGAGAGGTTTCTGACACAGACACCCAATCGATTCGAAGTAGCTGACGAGGAGATTCGGTTCCAGGCTGCCCTAGTCGAGATCGAGATCGAAACCGGTCTTTCACGATCGATCGAACACGTGGATTGGTCCGCCGAGCAGATCGAGGAGCCGGTAGCATGAGTCCGTTCGTGCGCGGCCCGGTGGGTTGGGTCGAGGTTATCTGTGGGCCGATGTTTAGTGGCAAGTCGGAGGAGTTGATTCGGCGTATCCGGCGCGCACAGATCGCACGCCAGCGGGTTCAAGTCTTCAAGCCGTTGATTGACGATCGTTACTCCGAAGACGAAATCGTAAGTCATTCCGAGATGCGGATTGACGCGATTCGAGTCGCGCCGGCGAACGAGATCCTGGTTCGAGTGGATCCGCGCACACAGGTGGTGGGGGTCGATGAAGCGCAGTTCTTTGACGCACAACTGGTCGACGTTGTGGATAGATTGGCGAACATGGGGAAGCGCGTGATCGTGGCCGGTCTCGACCAGGATTTCATGGGCCGCGCGTTTGATCCGATACCCCAACTATTGGCCAAAGCCGAGGAGATTACAAAGACCTTGGCGATCTGTGTGCAGTGTGGGAATCCGGCTAACTACACGCAGCGCCTGGTTCCCTCTGAGGAGACAATCGTGGTGGGAGGGTCCAATGAGTATGAGGCTCGCTGTCGGCAGTGCTTCGAGCCCCGACTGGCTCAAGCGGAGCTGCCGCTTACAAGCGCAGCTGAGCAAGATCACGGGTCGGATCGATGACAGCTAAACCAATCGACGGCAAAGCGTTGGCAGCTCGCGTACGCGGTGAGATCGCGGCCGCTACTGAGCGTTTGGTCAGCGACACAGGGATCCGACCCGGTCTTTGTGCAGTGCTGGTCGGGGATGACCCCGCGTCTGCCACCTACGTACGGATGAAGGGCAAGGCGTGCGACGAGGTCGGATTTGCTTCGCGCATCGTGCGCATGCCTGATACGTCGACGCAAGACGAGCTACTGGAGCAGGTGGCGCAGCTCAACGCTGACAAGGAGATACACGGGATCCTCGTGCAGCTGCCCCTGCCATCACAGATCGATCCCGACGTGATTACAATGGCGATCTCACCCTCAAAGGACGTGGATGGGTTCCATCCGACGAATGTCGGTCGGCTTGTCACGGGAGACCTGGAAACTGGGTTCGTTTCCGCCACGCCAGCCGGTATCATGAAGCTGATCGCTGAAACCGAACTGGATCCGTCTGGCTGTGAAGCGGTCATCGTGGGCCGCAGCGACATCGTCGGCAAACCAACCGCACTGCTGTTTATGCACGCTCATGCCACCATAACCGTGTGTCATAGCAGGACCAAGGATTTGGCGGCTCATACCCGACGCGCGGACATTCTGGTAGTAGCCGTCGGGCGTCCGGATACGGTCCGTGGTGAAATGGTAAAGCCGGGCGCGACCGTTATCGACGTCGGAACAAATCGAGTGCCGCGCGACGATGGAGACGGTTATCGGCTGGTTGGGGATGTCGACTACGCCTCGGTCGCTGAGGTCGCGGGTTGGCTGACTCCCGTGCCTGGAGGCGTGGGCCCAATGAGGATCGCGATGCTGCTCTCGAACACGTTGACGGCTGCCGAGCGAGCCGCAGCGTTATCGTGAACGTCACACCGCTCGCATCCGGGCCTGTCCTAACCGTAAGTCAGCTCCTTCTGAGAGCCACCAACGCATTGGTCGCCGAACTCGGATCGGTCGCGGTTGAGGGCGAGATATCGTCATTTCACCATGCTGTGAAATCGGGCCACATGTACTGGACGCTCAAGGACGCGACCAGCGAAGTGCGCTGCGTGATGTTTCGGAGCGATAACCAACAGCTCGATTTTCCAATGGTCGACGGAGCACATGTCGTGGTCATGGCTCGGCCCACGATCTATCCCAGTCGCGGACAGTTTCAGCTTCAGATTACGCAAGTGCTCCCGCGTGGGCAGGGCGCGCTCCACCTCCAGTTCGAAGCGTTGAGGAAGAAGCTGGCCGCAGAGGGTCTGTTCGATTCGGAGCGAAAGCGCAGCCTTCCGTTCTGGCCCCAACGGGTGGGTGTCATAACATCCGCCGAGGGGGCGGCCGTTCGCGACATCATCAGCGTGATCCATCGCCGCGCACCGGCGACTCGTATCCTGTTGAAACCGGTTCCGGTTCAGGGCCGGGAGGCGGCACCCGAGGTCGCCCGCGCGATCGAGTGGTTCTCGGCCCAGGCGGTAGCCGAGGTAATCATCGTTGGCCGTGGCGGGGGGTCGTTGGAGGACCTATGGGCGTTCAACGAAGAAGTTGTTGTTCGCGCGATCGCCGAGAGCGCGATTCCGGTCGTGAGCGCAGTGGGTCACGAGAGCGACACAACGTTGTCGGACTTCGCAGCCGATCTTCGAGCCCCGACTCCGTCTGTGGCGGCGGAGCGGGTCGTGCCCGAGACGCGCGAGATCGAGGTCACTCTGGAGCGGTGGCTCAAACGACTCGCCGCGGGTGTTGAACGCCAACGTCGCCGCCGGATCGACGAAGCGCTAGCACCCATCAGGCGTTACGGGTTTCGAAGGGTTCGTGACCGATTGTTCGAAACGCGACAACATTGGGGTGACAGCCTGGGCGGTATTGTGCAACCGGTCGCCGAGCGCCGGCAGCGAGTTGCTGAGGGTCTCGACCGCGGGTGCGATCGTATCCCCTCGCCGGTGAGGTTGCGGTTGCGCGAGGCCGCGACCCGTCTGGTCCATTTGGACGAGCGCCTGAAGGCGGTGAGTCCGTTGGCGATCCTGGATCGTGGTTATGCGGTTGTCGCCGCTGCGGACGGAACCGTTTTGCGAGACGCTGCTGCCGTGAGCGAGGGCGATGAGATCGGCGTCAGGCTTGCGCACGGAGAGTTGCTAGCAACGGTTGAAAAAAGTCTCCCCGAGCCCGAGATGGAGGCCTCTGAATGACCCAGATCCCGATCGAGGACGAGACCGCGACCGGCGACGGAAAGGATGGTCAACCGATCGAGGAGCAGCTCAAGCGCCTCGACGCCATCGTGGAGAAGCTAGAGAGCGAGGCGGTATCGCTGGATCAGTCGATCGCATTGTTCGAGGAGGGGGTCGATCTGGCGGTTCGGATCCGTCGTCGTTTGGAAGTCAGCGAGGGACGAATTCGGGAGATCGTCGAGAGGTCCGGCGGGTTGTTCTCGCTCGAGGACTTCAACCTCTAGTGGCTTTGCAGGCGCGACGAGTTTGAATCGCGTCGAAGAGTTCGTTTTGGTCGAACGACCGCGACTCGAGGCGGCGATCCAGAGCCTGATCGACCCGCTTGAGCCGCCGCTGGGGGCCGCCGCCGCCTACGCGGTCGGTGCTGGCGGCAAACGGATCCGGCCGTTGCTCACCGTGGCCGCACACGACGCCGCCAGCGAGGACGGCGACCGAGCGGGCGGCGTCGCTGAGCGATCCCAGCTCTATCGGGTTGCGGCTGCGGTTGAGCTGATTCACACCTATTCGTTGATTCACGATGACCTGCCGTGCATGGACGACGACGCGCTCCGCCGCGGGTTGCCGACCACGCACCGGGTATACGGGACAACCGTTGCAACCGCGACCGGAGCGGCCCTGCAACAGGTGGCGTTCTTGGCGCTCGGGAGGGCGGCCCAGACGGCGTCGGGCTTGGCGACGCGCCTGCCCTCGATCGTTCGACGCCTCGCTTCTGCAGTCGGGGGTGAGGGGATGGTAGGGGGGCAGATCCTCGACCTGGAAGCCGAGGGTCCCCCTCCGGACGCGGCTGGACTGGAGGCGATCCACCGAGCCAAGACAGCAGCGCTCATCTCGGCCGCTTGCGCGCTTGGGGGACTGACCGCTGGAGTCGCGTCACAGGCGGTCAGGGCGCTGGGTTCATATGGAGCGCAACTCGGGCTCGCCTTCCAGATCGTGGACGATCTGTTGGACGTGACCGGCGATCCCTCCGATACCGGTAAGGCGGTTGGGGTCGATGAGGCACGGGCTAAGGCGACGTATCCAGCTGTTCACGGTGTCGACAGAACTCAGCAGCAGGCCCGATTGGCAGGTGACTCCGCCCTCCATGAACTCGCTCAGCTTCCCGGCGACACCTCGGTGCTGGTCGGGATGGTCGATTTTGTGCTCGATCGCTTGCACTAGGAGTGGTGAGATCGAAAGTGTTTTGCCCGTAACGGGCGCCGAGCGTTAACTTTTTAAACTACGAGCATATGTCCAAAATTCTATCCCGCATTTCCGGCCCCGACGACCTCAAGGGTCTGTCGAGAGAAGCGCTCCACCAGCTGAGCGACGAAGTCCGTCAGCGCGTACTCGAGATCGTCGCCAACCGCGGCGGTCATCTCGGAGCACCGCTCGGGGTGGTCGAGTTGGCGGTCGCTCTGCACTACGTGTACGACAGTCCGACGGACAAGATCATCTGGGACGTCGGACACCAATGCTATCCGCACAAGATCCTCACCGGTCGAAACGCCGATATGGACGATCTGCGGCGGGTAGACGGACCGTCCGGTTTCTGCCGCATCTCGGAAAGTCCACACGACATCTTCGGGGCGGGCCACGCTTCAACATCGATCTCGGCGGCACTCGGGATGGCAACGGCTCGCGACCTGGCTGGTGACGATTTTAAGGTGGTGACCGTCACCGGTGATGGCGCGATGACCGCGGGTCTGGCTTACGAAGGTCTCAACAATGCCGGTGCTTCGGAACGCGACATGTTGGTCATCCTCAATGACAACAAGATGTCGATCGCGCCTAATCTAGGTGCCATGCATAACTACCTGACCGGGATTCTCACCAACCCTCTCTACAATCGCATTAGGGGTGAAATCTGGGACCTCACGGGCAAGATCCCGAAAGTAGCGGATGAAGTCCGCGGTTTTGCGCATCGCATGGAGGAGAGCATCAAGGGGTTGGTGACTCCTGGCATGCTGTTCGAGGAGCTGGGCTTCAGGTATTTCGGGCCCATCGATGGCCACGATGTGGATGAGTTGATCGACACCTTGAAGCGGATAAAGGACCTGCCTGGCCCACGGTTGCTTCACATCTTGACCGTGAAAGGCAAGGGGTACTCGTTTGCTGAAGCCAACCAATGGAAGTATCACGGCGTCGGCGCGATCAATCTGGAGTCGGGCAAAGTCGAGGGGCCTGCATCCCCACCCAAATGGACGAAGGTGTTGTCGAACGCGTTGGTCGAAGTCGGCCGGCGCAACGAGAAAGTTGTGGCGATCACCGCTGCAATGCCGGATGGCGCCGGTGTTCAGGGTTTCTTGGAGGAGTTTCCCGAGCGTGGATTCGATGTCGGGATCGCCGAGCAGCACGCGGTGACTTTTGCGGCCGGCCTCGCGCGGGAGGGATTCATACCGGTGTGTGCGATCTACTCGACATTTCTACAGCGCGGGTACGACCAGATCGTCCACGACGTTTGCATCCAAAATCTGCCGGTCGTCTTTGTGCTCGACCGCGGAGGGCTGGTCGGTGAGGACGGTCCGACTCATATGGGCGCCTACGATGTGGCGTTCTTGTCGGTGCTCCCAAACATGATCGTAGCCGCACCGATGGATGAGCACGAGTTGCAAGATCTCCTCTATACGGCAGTGAAGCAGCGCGAGCATCCGTTCGCTTTTCGGTATCCGCGTGACTCGATCGCCGCGGGCGTCGATCTCACACGCTCCGAGTTCACCTTTCTCCCGATCGGTAAGTGGGAGACCATTCGCCCGGGTGACGATGTGTGCATCCTCGCCGTGGGTACCATGGTCAAGCCCGCCATTGCCGCAGCCGAAGAACTGGCCACGGAAGGCATCGAGGCCGAGGTCATCAACTGCCGCTACTTGAAACCGATGGATGAGGATCTTCTGGCTCAGTTGGGACGACGTTTCTCACGCTTTGTGACAGTCGAAGAGAGCGCTCTGTGGAGCGGTTTTGGAAGCAACGTTGGTGCCCACCTCGCTGCTCGTGGCATCTCCCCCGAGATTCGTTCGCTTGGGTTGCCCGACCGAGTAATCGAACACGCCTCGCGCAAGCTACAGCTGGAGCAGTGCGGGCTGACGCCGGAGTCGATCCGTGATACGGTGTTGGCTATGGAGCGCGCACCAGCCGGCTCATAGACCGGCAGGCCGTTCTCATCGGCCGTGATTAGCAAGCGCCGGCGCGTGCCATCTGTCTCCTCTTCCAGGCGCTCGCAATCGCGGAGACGCTCCAAGTCCGCAGCGATCTCTTCTTCGGCGCGCCTTGCGCCAAGCGGCAATCTGCATCATAGCTATAGGATGGATGCGACGCCCCCTGTGACCCGCACGATCA
>CBDUCI010000113.1:0-7795 GCA_965365605.1 uncultured bacterium | reverse complement strand
AAGCGGGATCGGCAAGTCTGTGTGCGTGCTCGACTTGGTGGAACGCGGCCACCGTCTGGTAGCCGATGATCAGGTGCACGTCACTCGGAGATCCGGTGACGTTCTCATCGGCAAAGGGAGCGAAGTGTTGGGCTTCCACATGGAGATTCGAGGAGTCGGGATCATCGACATTCAATCGTTGTTCGGCATTCGTGCGGTTCGCCTCCAGAAGCGGATCGAGGTCGTCGTTCAACTCGAGGACTGGGATGAAACGACCAATGTGGAGCGCATTGGTTTGGAGGAGGAGCCAACTGAGATCTTGGGTGTCGAGATCCCGCTCGTCCGAGTGCCGCTGAACCCCGGGAAGAACATCACGGTTATTGCGGAGGTCGTATCGATGAACCACCTCCAAAAGTTTGCCGGGCGTCACGCTGCCGAGCACTTCAACGAGCGATTGATTGAGCACATGCGCACCAAGGCGCAAACCGAGACGTACTTGGAAGAGGACTACGAGTGACCGGTCGCTGCGGGGTGGTCGTCGCTCACGGTCGCCTCGGGGAGGGGTTGCTTTCTGCACTTACGCGTGTGGCGGGGACGCAAGAAAACCTGTGGGCGGTATCGAACGATGATCTGGATAGCGAATCGTTAGTGGCTGAAATCGAGTCGTTGCTCGCCGAACGCACAGCGGGGCGGGAAGCGATTCTGTTCAGTGATCTCGACGGTGGCTCGTGCTCTCAAGCGTGTCGCCGGTTGTTGGCAAGCGATTCGGTGCGAGCCGTGTTCTACGGAGTCAATCTGCCGTTATTGATCGAGTTCGTTTTCCTGCAAGATCTGCCGTTTGATGAGTTCTGCGAGGCCCTTCTGGAAAAGAGCCGCGGTGCCCTGGGAGTGCACTCGTGAGCCAGGTGTTGTTTCGGGTCGACGAGCGGCTGATTCACGGACAGGTGGTGGTCGGCTGGGGTCGTCGACTCGACCCAAAACAGATCATCGTCGTATCCGACAGTATCTCCCACGAGCCGAACGAGCAGGACATCTATCGCACGGGTCTTCCAGCCTCGATCGAGGCGGTGTTTTGGAGTCTCGACGAGGCCATCGAGGGCTTGTCGACGGTGCTCAGCTCTGGTCAGAGTGTCATAGTGCTGACGGAAGACCTGGAGACGATGTTGAGCCTGGCGAATGGCGGTGTGCCGATCGCGGAGGTCAACGTTGGGGGGTTGTACGCCGACCAAGGACGGACTCGGCTTCTACCGTACGTGTGGTTTGGCGCTGAGGATGAGCGGCAGCTGTGCGAGCTGGAGGCGCTGGGGGTCCGCGTCATCGCACAGGATTTGCCGACCGCGGCTCCGGTCCGGCTTCGCGAGCGCGTAGGGTGAGCGCGGATCAGGCAGCGTTGTTGGCGATCCTTGGCGGGGTCGTGTTTCTGGACCAGTGGCCGGTTCTCCAGAGCATGCTGTCGCGCCCATTGGTGGTCGGAGCGGTGGTTGGCATCATCCTCGGTAGACCCACCGATGGTGTGCTTTGGGGCGCCGTATTCGAGGCGATTTACTTGGGGGTTTTGCCGATTGGCGTTGCACGCTACCCCGATTCGGGTCTGGCCACACTGGTCGGCAGCGCTGTTGCGCTAACGGCACCCGTTGGTGTCCCACCGCCGGCTGGATGGGCCGTGGCGATGGCGCTTGTCACAGGGGCTGTCGGGGACCACGCGGGTTTGGTGCTGCGGCGTTGGAACGGTCGCTTGGCAGTGCACGTTAGAGAACGGGTTGCCGAAGGGGATCTGGCAGCTCCCGGTCGTGCCGTCGCCCTGGCGTTGCTACGCGGCGCTGGCTTGGGGGTCGTCGTCTCGGCCGCGGCGTTGGCGGTCGGACTGGGCGGCCTCGCGCTGGTGGTTTCCACTCCGTGGAGTGGACCGCTGCCCATGACGGTAATCATGTTGGCCGCGGCAGCCGCCCTTGTCGTCAACGGGACTCGCCTGTTCGTCGATGGCCGGTCGCGGTTAACCGCCTGGGGGGTCGGGCTGGTGTTGGTCGTGGCGGCGTTCGGCCTCGTGGGTTGAAACCTTGAGTTCGCTTCATCGTCCGCTCGCCGCAGAGCGGCGTCGGATCGCTCGTCGGGCGACGTGTCTCCAAGCAGTCTGGAATTACGAGACGCTACAAGGAGTGGGCTTCGCCTGGGCAATCGCCCCCGGCCTCGACCGGCTTTACCCAGATCCGAACCGGCGTGGCGAGCGGCTCCTCGCACACCTTGAGACGTTCAACAGCAACCCCTACTTGGCGACGATCGGCATCGGGTTCGCGCTTCGTCTCGAGCAAGAGGTGGCACGCGGATCGGCGGGCGCGGATCAGCGGCTCTCGAGGTTGATAAAGGCTGTCCGCAGCAGCTTGGGGGCGCTTGGAGATGAGTTGTTCTGGGCCTCGTGGCGACCGATGCTCGGTGTAATTGGTGCGGCGGCCGCGCTGGCGACCGGTTCGCTGATTGCGGCGCTGGGTTACTGGATCGCGTATAACGCGTTTGCGCAATCGGTCCGGTGGCGCGGTGTACGAGCCGGCTTCGCCAGTGGTGCGGGGATCGCCCGGGTGCTTCAGGATCCCTTCTGGAGTCGCGCCAGCAGGATAGCGAGGGCAGTTGGTGCGGTCGCCTGTGGAGTGGTTGCCGGTGGGGCGTTGTGGACAGCGCGCAGTGGCGGTGCAGAGAGCATCTCGGTATTTTTGATAATTACAGCTTTCCTATGGCTAGCGGGCTGGCGGCGTGGCAGCAGGGGCCGCTGGCTGTCGCCTTCGGTGGCCTTCCTGGTCGTCGTGATCCTGCTCAGCGTAGTGCAAGTTTCCGCAGGGGTTCTGCCATGACGAGCGAAGTACACGAAGCCGAGGTCAAGATCCAAAACCAGCTCGGGTTGCATGCTCGGCCGGCCGCCCAGCTGGTCCGCCTCTCGAACCGCTTTGGCTCCGACATCTTTCTGAGCAAGAACGGGGTCGAGGTAAACGGGAAGAGCATCATGGGGGTCATGATGCTGGCCGCCGAACGCGGCGCTCGAGTTCAGATCCGTGCTGTGGGCACCGATGCGCGCCAAGCGGTTCGCGACCTCGTGGCGCTCATTGAGCGACAGTTCGACGAGGATGACGACGGCCAGCCGGTTGATCCCGGTCCGTCGTCGAGTAGCTAAGCTCGCCTATGGTTGTCGAGCGGATCCATGGCGGCGTACCAGTCTCTGTCGGGGTGGCGTTTGGCCCGACCTACCTAATTACGCCTGACGCGCTGCGCGTTCCGCGCTACTCGATCGATGCATCGAAAATGGATCGTGAGATCGAGCGCCTCGAGGCCGCCCTTTCGAAGACTCGGGTCGATATAGGGCGCGTGCAACAAGCACTCGTGTCGGCTGGAAAAAGGGACGAAGCAACGATTTTCGATTCGCACCTGCTTATCCTCGAAGACAACGAATTCCTCGATAGCGTTCGCGAGCAGATTCGTGCCTCGGCTGACAACGTCGAGTACGCGTTTCATTCACGAGTCCTTGAGGCGATACGTCAGTTGGACCAGAGCGAGAATCCATATCTGCGCGAGCGGGCCAAAGACATCCGCGACGTCGAGCATCGGGTTGTGCGCGCGCTCCTTGGCGAGCGCGAACCGGCGTTTGGCGAACTGATCGACAACGCGATCGTGGTGGCGCACGATCTCCCGGCCACGATTACGGCCGAACTCGATCGCGACAAGATCTTGGGAATCGCGACCGAAGTGGGCGCCCCACACAGCCATACAGCGATCCTGGCCCGGGCGTTGGAAATCCCAGCAGTGGTCGGGTTGGGGCCCGTACTCGCCGAGCTACAGCACGGCGGTCCCGCTCTCTTGGATGGTCGAGAGGGAGTGCTGATCAGCGATCCAGAAGAGGAGACGATCGATCGTTACGAACGGGTGCGCGATACGATAGCACAGCGGCGAGCGGAGTTGGTGACAATGGCCAGCGCGCCAAGCCTGTCTGCGGACGGGCAGTCTCTGACGTTTCAAGCCAACCTCGAGTTTGCACGCGAGGTCGATTCCGCGCTGGCGTTTGGGTGCGAGGGGGTCGGGCTGTATCGAACCGAGTACCTGTTTTTGCAGAGCGGCGGTGAGGCGACCGAGGAAGATCAGTATCGCGTGTATAGAAAGCTCGTCGACCGGATGGGCGGTCGCTCGGTCACGATCCGGACCGTCGATCTCGGAGGCGACAAGCTGCTCGCCGGCATGCAGCCCGAAGACAACCCGTTTCTCGGTTGGCGCGCCATTCGATACTGTCTGGATCGGCCGGAGGTCTTCCGCGCCCAGTTGAGGGCGATCCTCCGGGCCGGGGCGCACGGGCCCGTGTCGATCATGCTGCCGATGGTAGCCACGATCGATGAAGCCGATGTGGCGATCGCACACGTGAAATCGGCGCGACGCTCACTGGATGAGGACGGCGTGGAGGGTGCGCGGGAGTGTGCGTTGGGGGCATTGATCGAGACCCCCGGAGCGGCTCTCATGGCCAACGAGTTGGCTGCACGCTTTGATTTCCTATCTCTCGGGACGAACGATCTGGTTCAATACACGTTGGCGGTTGATCGGGGGAACCGCCGGATCGCTCACTTGTTTCAACCGTTTCACCCGGCGGTTCTGAGATTGATTCGGGATGTGTGCGAGGCTGGAGAGAGAGCAAATGTCGAGGTCACCGTGTGCGGCGAGATGGCGGGCAACTCGCGTGCCGCCGTGCTCTTGATGGGCTTGGGGGTTACCCGATTCAGTATGGTGCCGGCTCGGATTCCGCGCATCAAACAGGTCCTCAGCCGTATAACCGTCGACGAGGCTCGGGAAGCCGCGAGCGAGGCGGTGGCCATGGCTACCGCTGCGGCCGCGCGGGCGGTGATCGAGACCCGGTTTGCAGACCGCTTCGAGCCGGCTACGGCGACCGCAGGCGAAGGATCGTGAGCACGCCCTCAGCAACGGTGACGTCGGCGGACGTCGAGATATGGCGTGACCGAGAGGCTGGAATCGACGCCCAAGGGATGCGCGCTCACATCGTCGGTTTTCCCGATCAGCTGGCGGCTGGGACTGACAGCGCCACATCATTCGTGAAATCGCTCGACGTGCCCATCGATGGACCGACTGGAATCGCCGTCGTTGGCATGGGCGGCTCGGCGATAGGCGGTGACTTGGTGGCCGCCTGGACTGCTGACCGGCGTTCTCTGCCGCTGCATGTAATTCGGGGTTATGAGTTGCCGCAATGGCTGGATGAGGGCACGACGCTGATCGTGTCCTCGTACTCAGGAAACACCGAAGAGACGATTGCGTGCTACGAGGCCGCGCAGCAGCGCGGGCTAGCGGTTATCGCGATCGCAACCGGTGGTCGGGTGGCGGAGATGGCTGGTAGTGCGGGTGATCCACTACTCGAGCTGCCGGTTGGTTTCCCGCCCCGTGCAGCACTTGGTCACTCATTTTCGGCGGTAGCCTTGGCGACCGCCCGATTGGATCCGGTATTGGACGCGGGAGCCGACGCGGATCAACTGCACCGCGCTGCTGAAACGCTACGACCACGCGCGGAAGAATGGTTGGCGTGGTCGAAGGACAATCCAGCGCTCGACATCGCGGCTTCGATCTCTAGTCGGCTGCCGATTGTGTATGGCGGTCATGCCACGTCGATCGCCGCTGCCGCACGTTGGAAGACTCAACTCAACGAGAACAGCAAGATACCAGCGTACTCGGGGGCCCTGCCGGAACAAAATCACAACGAAATCGTGGGTTTCGAGAGCGATGGGCCGACGGTGCGCCAGATGGTGTTGGTCCATTTGGAGACGCCGTGGGACCATCCGCAGGTTGGCCACCGGTTCGATTTTGTGTACGACTATTGCCGGGGCCGGGTGGCGGACCAGCATCGAATAGCGGCTACCAGCGACGTGCCAATCGAGGGTATGCTTGAGTTGTGCTACCTGGGGGATTGCACTAGTTTTATTGTTTCAATCATCAACGGGCAGGACCCCACGCCCGTCGCTTCGATCGACGCCCTGAAAAACAAACTCAAAGGCTAAACAAGTCAGTGAAGATCATCATTCCGGCAGCCGGACAAGGCACCCGGCTGCGCCCTCATACACACACCGTACCAAAGGTCATGCTGCCGGTCGCGGGACGGCCGATTATCGGCCACATTCTGGCCGATATCGCGTCGCTCGAGCCGTCTGTGGTCCGGTTGGTGGTCGGGTATCGAGGGGATTCGATCGAAGCCTACGTGAACGACTCATTCCCGGACCTGCCGGTTGAGATCGTTTGGCAGCACGATCAATTGGGGCTTGGACACGCCGTGTTGACGGCGCTGGAAGCCGAGGATCACGAACCGGCCCTGGTCGTGCTCGGGGACACCGTCTTTGATGTTGATTACGGAGACATAGTGTCGTCCCCGGATCATGCTCTGGGGGTGCGAGCTGTCCCGGACCCGGAGCGATTCGGGATCGTCGAGTTGGACTCGGCTGGAGAGAGCGTGGTCAAGGTCGTCGAGAAACCGACTGAGCCCAAGGGGGATCTGGCTTTAGCCGGTTTGTACTTTGTCCGCGACGCCGGGTTGTTGCGATCGGCCTTGACCAGCCTGGTCGAAGAAGGCGGCATGACTCGTGGCGAGTATCAGCTCACCGACGCATTGCAACGAATGATCGATGCCGGCGAGAGGTTCGCTCCCTACAACATTGGGGGTTGGTTCGACTGTGGGAAACCGGAAACGCTGCTGGCGACGAATCGCGAGTTGCTTGATCGGCATCCGCCCAAGATCGATGCAACGGGTGCCGATACGAAGTTTATAACGCCGGTGTTCGTTGGAGCAGATTGTGTGATCAAGAATTCGATCATCGGCCCACACGTCTCACTGTCGAGCGGCGTGACCGTTCGCGATGCTGTGATCCGCAACTCGATCATCGGCGACCAAGCGACGGTGAGTGGTTTTGTGCTCGAGGGTTCGATTATCGGTCCCGGTGCGCGCGTCGAAGCAGCGCCGGTGGTTCTCAATCTAGGAGAGAAATCGGAGTTGATATGCTAAAGACGAAGGAGCAAGTGGTAACAGCTTCACCACATCGCGTAAGGACGGATCGCTTTCTGTTTACGTCGGAATCGGTAACTGAAGGCCACCCCGACAAGATCGCCGACCAAATCTCGGATGGGGTTCTAGATGCGGCGTTGACCGGTGATGCGTCCAGTCGAGTCGCGTGCGAGACGTTGGTCACGACCGGTTTGATCGTGGTGGCGGGAGAGATCACCACTGAGGCATACATCCCGGTCGCACAGGTCGCCCGCGAAACGGTTCGTCAGATCGGCTACACCGACGCACGGATGGGGTTCGATGCCGATACCTGCGGAGTGATGGTCACGATCGACCGGCAATCGCCCGACATCAGCATGGGCGTCGATCGCGACGGAGCCGGCGATCAGGGGATGATGTTTGGCTACGCGACCGACGAAACGTCAGAGTTGATGCCTTTGCCGATCGCGTTGGCGCATGCGCTCACCCAGCGCTTAGCTCAGAAGCGCAAGGACGGGACTTTGCCCTGGGTTAGGCCGGATGGAAAGAGCCAGGTGACGGTTGAATACGACCAAGGGCGAGCGCGGGAGATCCAAACGGTGGTCGTGTCGACGCAGACGGGTGACGAAGAAGAGGTCTCGCCCGAGGAGATGCGGAAGATGATCCGCAAGCAGTTGATCCACTATGAGGCCTACCAGGCAGGGAATTCGGCTGAAAATTCACAGCGGTCAACGTCAGAGACTGAGACCGAGACGATTACCGTCAACTGATATGAGTGCAAACGAAAATGGCGTGTGCGCCGAGTCACCAAAT
>CBDUCI010000112.1:0-7841 GCA_965365605.1 uncultured bacterium | reverse complement strand
CTTGCTCCCGATCGCCGCTTGCAGCGAAACGGCGAACAACTGCCGCGGGATCAGTTGCTTGAGCTTCTGCGAGAGTCGTCGGCCCCAGTCATAGGCGCGATCGCGGTGCAGTATGACCGACAACGCGTCGAGCGGATCGCCGTTCACCAGGATGTCGAGCTTGACCAGGTCGCTCGCGCGGTACTCTCTGAACTCGTAGTCGAACGAAGCGTAGCCGCGGGTCGCCGACTTCAATCGATCGTAGAAATCGGTGATAATCTCCGCCAGCGGGAGGTCGTACTCGATCTCGACGCGTTCGCTGTCCAGGTACTCCATCTTTACGTGCGTGCCGCGGCGCTCCTCGCACAGCTTCAACACGCCACCGATGTACTCGGACGGCAGCACGAATCGACCCCGAACAAACGGCTCCTCGATGCTGCCGATCTGACCGGCGTTTGGCATTTTGCTCGGATTCTCGATCACCAAGAGATCGCCGTGTTCGGGGTAAACGTGGTACTCGACGTTGGGTACGGTGGTGATCAGATCGAGGTCGAACTCGCGTTCGAGCCGCTCCTGTACGATCTCTTGATGCAACATGCCTAGAAACCCGCACCGGAAGCCGAACCCGAGAGCGCTCGACGTTTCGGGCTCATACATGAGCGAAGAATCATTGAGTTTCAGTTTCTCGAGCGCATCGCGCAGATCCGGATACTGATCGGCATCGGTCGGGTAAAGACCGGCGAACACCATCGGGTGGACCTCGCGGTAGCCCGGCAGCGGCCCCGGTGCCCGCCGGCGGGCGTCGGTGATCGTGTCCCCGACGCGTGTGTCGGTCACGCGCTTGATGCTCGCCAACAGGTAACCGACCTCACCAGCTGTGAGCTCGGGCTCGGGGTGGAGTCCCAACCTCAGCCGACCTACCTCGAGCACCTCGTACGTCGCGTTGTTCGAGAAGAAGCCGATGTTCATCCCGGGTACGATGCGCCCTTCGACGACGCGGATGTACGGCACCGCGCCGCGGTACTTGTCAAACTGAGAGTCAAAGATGAGCGCTCGCAGCGGCGCCTCGGGATCACCCGCGGGCGGCGGTACCTGGGTCACGATCGCCTCGAGCACAGCGTCGACATTTGTACCGTGTTTAGCCGAAACGTGGAGAATCTCTGACGCATCGATACCGAGCAGATTAACCAGCTCCTCGGTTACCAACGCCGGTCGCGCGTTTGGCAGGTCGATCTTGTTGATGATGGGGATGATCTCGAGGTCGTTCTCGAGTGCCAGGAACAGGTTCGAAAGCGTCTGGGCTTCGATCCCTTGCGCGGCGTCGACAACCAGCAGTGCCCCCTCCGCCGCCGCCATGCTACGCGACACCTCGTATGAGAAATCGACGTGGCCCGGCGTGTCGATCAGGTTGAGCTCGTAGGTGCCACCGTCGCGATCGCGTGCATCTTGATCGTGATGCCGCGCTCGCGCTCGAGGTCCATCGCGTCGAGCACTTGCTCGCGCATCTCGCGCCGCCCGACGGTGCCGGTCCGCTCCAGCAGCCGATCGGCGAGCGTCGACTTGCCGTGATCGATGTGGGCAATGATCGCGAAGTTTCGAATATGATCAGCGTGCATCGATTCGAATCTACGATGGTGGCGGGGTGTGAGCCTTAAAGCAGGTTCAACGGGTCGCGATCGATCTCGAGCCGATTGTTTGCGCCGACCAGGTCCTGTTCGTGACGCGCGAGATCCCACAGCGCGCGTTCGAGCTCCGACGGGGAGACGGCCTTTAGCAACACGTGGTGGCGAGTCCGACCCCGGAGCCGCTCGAGCGGACACGGGGCCGGCCCGACCACCGCCAGTCCTGCCGCCGGCCGCGCGCGCAGATGATCGGCGACGCGAACCACCGCTTCGGCGACGGCGTTATCCGCGTTGCCGCTCACGACGACGTTGGCGAGCCTCGTTGCCGGCGGGTACGCCAACTGCCGTCGATCGTCGATCTCATGGTGGTAGAACCGTTCGTAGTCTTGCGCCGCGGCGGCCAAGATCGCGGGCCCCTCGGGCAGATAGGTCTGGAAGACGACGCGTCCCCGTTGATCGCCCCGGCCGGCCCGGCCAGCGACCTGCGCCAGTAGCTGGAAGGTGCGCTCGGCGGCTCGAAAATCGGGCAGGTGGAGCGCCGTATCGGCGGAGATCACCCCAACCAGCGCTACGCCCGGCAGATCGAACCCTTTGGCGATCATCTGGGTGCCGACCAGGATGTCGATCTGGCGCTGTTGCATCGCTCGGTAGATCCGCGCGTGGGACCACTTCGCACCGGTCGTATCGAGATCCATGCGCCCGATCCGCGCATCGGGGTAGCGTGCGGTGACCGCCTGCTCGACCTGTTGCGTGCCGAGCCCGCGCGTGTCGAGCCCACGTCCGCGACACTCGTGACACGCGTCGGGCATCGTCTCGCGATGCGCGCAGTAGTGGCACAGCAGCTCGTGCGGCCGGCGATGGTAGGTGAGCGAGATCCGGCACTCGGGACACATCGCGACCCAGCCGCAATCGAGACACTGCACGAAGGCCGAGAACCCGCGCCGATTGAGGAACAGCAGCGCCTGATGATCGGCGCCCAATGTTTCGTCGAGCGCCTCGGCCAATCGGCGGGTGACTCCCGGCGCCACGGTTTCTCCTGGCGCGCCTTCCCCGCTCTCCCTCAAGTCGACGATCTCGACCCTCGGCAGCGGTCGATCGGCGATCCGCTTCGAGAGGACGAGTGGCTGGTACTTACCAGCACCGGCGTTGGCGCGAGTCTCGAGCGCCGGCGTCGCCGACCCCAGCACCACCACGCTGTTCTCGAGCGAGGCCCGATAGACCGCTACATCGCGAGCCAGGTAGCGCGGCGTCTCATCTTGCTTGTAAGCCGTTTCGTGTTCTTCGTCGACGATGATCACCGCCGCCCGGCCGACGGGCGCGAACAACGCTGATCGGGCGCCGATCACGATCGGTGCCTGACCCTCCCGAGCCCTCCGCCAGGCGTCGTGCCGCTCGCCATCGGACAAACCGCTGTGGAGCACCGCCAGACGATCACCGAAGCGAGCCCTGAAACGGCTTACGACCGGCGAGGCGAGACCGATCTCGGGGACCAGCACGATCGCTCGCCCGCCGGCGCTGACCGCGGCATCGACCACCTCCACGTAGACCCGCGTCTTCCCGCTGCCGGTGATGCCCCGAAGCATCAGCGTCTGGCCACCCTCCGGCGCTCCGAGAGCGCGCGTCACCACCTCCACCGCGGCCGCTTGGTCGGGCGTCAGCGGACCCTCCTTTTCGACCATCGTCAGGGCTTGCGGCGTGCGATACGGATCCCGAGTCACCGGTCGCGGCTCGACCTGCACGAAACCACGCTGAGCGACCGCGCGGACGACACCCGATGACACACCGACCGCATCACAGAACGCCGACCGCTCGACGGGCGCCTCGAGCTCCCGGGCAGCCTCCCAAACGCGGCGCTGGGCCGGCGCACGGGCGAGCGCCTCGCGTGCCGCCGCTTCGCTCGCGCCATCCAGCTCATCGACCGGCAGGACATGTAGCCGCTCGGGTGGACGAGCCGCCCGCCTGGAGGCTCCCTCGTCCACCGAGTACGTCGCACCAGGCGGGTAAAAGAGTCTGGCCACCAGTCCTAGCGGAGCCACGTAGTAGCGCGCCATCCACTGCGCCAACCGCCACTCGGTCTCGGACAGCACCGGTTCATCGTCCAGCACTTCGAGGATCGGTCTCAAGCGGACTCCTTCCGGCGCTCGTTCCACCGGGCCGACCGCGAATCCGACAAGTCGGCGGCGTCCGAACCCGACTACCACCCGAGCCCCCGGGGCGGGAATCGTTTGATCGCTCTCCAACCGGTAGGTGAACCGCCGATGAAGCGGCAACGGCAAGGCGACCTCAAACAGCGTCAATCCCGGGGGGTCGGCAGTTGAAGCGCTCACGTCGAGCGGCTACATTCGAGTGTCATTTCCCCATCCGTATCGTCGAATCACATTCGTCGCCTGGACACCGGGGCGGGTCGCAGCACGTCGCGTCGCACTCCGAGTCTGGCGATTCATATCCTGGAGAAGATCCGATTCATGAGGTTGCTTGCCAATAGCCTGACCCTACTCGCCCTGTGTGTCGTGATAACCACGGGCTGCTCCAGCTCCCCCTCTGGCCCACCGCCATTTCAGATCGTGACTCCTACCGGAAACCGTGTTTCCGTGCTTCCGGGGGAGTCCGTGCGGTTCGAAGTCACGCTGATCGATCCCGATCTCACGGCCGAGTACACAGTCGATGGGGGCGCTGCCCAGCCGGGTCCGGTGTTCGTCTTTCAACCGACCAACAACGAGCACACGGTGACGCTGCTCATCCGCAGCGATGCCGGGGCAGCCCCATTCTCCCAAACGTACAACGTCGTCGTCGAGGTTCCTGGAAACGAACCGCCAACGATCACGTCGACGACGTTCGACCCGGTCACCGGCGGCGAAGCGCTGCGCGACGTCTTCACGTTCACGATCACCGCCGCCGACGCCGATGGCTCGGTAGCTTCGATCGAGCTCGATTTCGGTGACGGCTCGGCACCGGTCCAGGGTCCTGGTCCAACGCTTGTGACCGATCACGTCTTCGACACCGCCGGCACCTACACCGCAAAGGTCAAGGTGACCGACAACGTACAGATTTTCGTCACGTCCGAGTTCACCGTTTTTGTGCTGCCACCCAACCAGCTTCCCACTGGATCGATCGCGATCAACGGAACGTCCTCCGGCGGCCCGGTCGAGGGCGACGATCCGTTCAGCGTGCGCCTGACGGTATCGGGTTCCGACAGCGACGGGATCATTACGCTATGGGAGCTCGACGCCGACGACGGCCAAGGGTTCCAAACGATCTCACCGACCGAGACGGTGGAAGTCCGCTATCCCTTTAGCGAAACGCTCTACCGACCGGTGCTCAGGCTGACCGACGACGACGGCGACTCGATCGAAATCCCGAGCGCGGTCGAGGTCCGCGTCTTCCGCGCGATAAGCGAGGATCTTTCGACCGCCACTGTTACCGGCAACCCGCGATTCGACAACTTCCCGATCGCGCCGGCTGTGTTCGCCAATGGCAACGATCCGTTGGTGGTGGACGTCGACATTTTCAATGCTGGCGCTGCGCCGCTGGCGGATGTGCCCGTACGTCTCCGGCCGTTACGATCCGATCTCGTCACACCCACCGGTGTGAACCTGGGTCTGCCCGCCGCCGTCGAGCTCGACCCACCACCGGCTACCGACGCGACGGGCCACGTGACGACCTTTCTCACGACCAGCACATCGACCCGCGTCGAGGCGATACCAGAGATCGACTTCGAGCCGTTCGACATCATCGTGGAGGCCAGCAAGGGTCACGGTGTTTGGGTGGAGGTCGAGCGGCTGACCGGGAACAACGCCGAGACGATCGTCGACGCGTCGGCGGGCAGCTTTACGATCAACGGGATCGGGCAGATCGGGTACTGCCCCGGGAACCAGGTAGAGATCAGGGCAGAGGCGAAGATACGCCCAGGCGCTCCAGGTGCCGGTGGACCGGCTCGTCGACGTTACACCGAGATTCACCGCGGTTTCGGCGATCCGGTTCCGCTGGCGGGCGCCCAGCCTTCGTCTGGCTTCTCGAACTGGCGGACCAACGCGAGTGGTGTGATCGCCTTCCGGTACACACCCAGCGCTGAGGACGCGAATCAGATCATCATCGCCTGGGTCGACGGTCAGCCATTGAATGATCTGGCGTCGTTCAACTTCCGGGCGGACTGCCCGTAGCCCGCTACTGCGTGATGATGACGCGGCTGCCGACTTTGACCAGCGGGTAGACGGTCGCGATTCCGGTCTTGGAGAGACGCATGCAGCCGTGGCTCACGGCACGGCCGACCGACGACTGATTGCGGGTCCCGTGGATCGCTAACCCGTCGCCCAGATAGAGCGCATACTTTCCCATCTCTCCGGGGAAGTACCGCTTGGGGCTGTCGGGAGCCGGGACGGCGCGACCCTTCTCGACGAAATGCCAATCCGGCGCGTACCACACCGGATCGACCTCCTTGCGACCGACCGAGAACACGCCGATCGGCGTTTCGAACAACCAACCACCGCTGTCGGCGTCACGATGCCTCAGATAGGCGCCTTTGCCGACCGCCACCGGAAACTCGTGCAGGACCTCGCTGCCCCGCAGGACGCGCAGTCGACGGTTTCCAATCGATACGTGTAGGTATGTCTCGTCGTCACCGGGGGCGTAATAGTTGGCTCCGGGGATCGTCCCGGCGAAATCGAGGTACGCGGTCTCGCCCAGGGTGAAGAGTGACTGAGCACCTGCGGAGGGCGCGGCCAGGAGCAACCCGGTCAACGCCAAAATCGTCTGGATGGGGCAGGCGATTCGTTTCATTGCTCGTCAGTTGGTTTCCTTTCCAGCGAGGTGCAAAAGGGCCCTCACAGCGTCGTGAGGGCCCCCTCGCAATAGCTCAGCCGTTAGCGGAGATCGACCTGGCGGCTTAGTTCGCTTCCCGTATGAAACCGGTAGTGCCGCGAACCTCGCTCACCCGCCGATACGGCTGGTACGTGTCATCGGCTCCGCAGATCGGCAGCCACACCTCACGGTACGGCCGCTGCGCGCGGTTACCTACGTAGATCGGCACACCATCATACTCCCCAACCTGGTTGAGGATGTCCATGGATGCGGTCTGCGTGGCGCCGAACTTGACCCAGCCCCGGCCATCGTAGTTGATGGTCGAATCACCGGAGTACCAGTCCTGCGACCCAAGACATGCTTCCTTGGGTGCCTCCACTTCGATCGGACAACCCGTCTCGTCTACCTGGACGCCAGCTGGCGTGTTCGGGCAGCGGTCGAGGCCATCGTAGACGCCATCACCGTCTGAATCGAGGGGGCAACCCCGCTCATCGACAGTGGCACCCGCCGGTGTGTTCGGGCAGGAGTCCAATCCGTCCGGCACGCCGTCGCTGTCGGAATCGACCGGGCAACCGGTCTCATCGACGATCACGCCGCGCTGCGTGTTCGGGCAGAGGTCTTCCTTGTCCGGAACACCGTCGAAGTCGGTGTCCTTGCGTCCAAAACCCTCGTCCGAGCCACCGAAGCCGATCGTAAGGCCGCCGGTGAACTCCGGGTTGTTTGCCTGGAACGTCTTTGTATTGCTGGCCGGAGGTGCACCCTCCGACGCCGCGAACGGGAGCTCAACATCGGCCACGTTGTCACGCACGTCGACGCGGAACGCCACCCGCTCGTTAAAGAAGAACTTGATTCCGCCGCCCCAGTTGATCGTCAGCTGTGGTTCGTCGAAAGCCGCGTCATCAGAATCGAAGACGAACTGTCCGACGCCCGCCGACAGGTACGGAACGACGCGTTGGTCCATGTCATACAAGAACTGATAAACAGCATCGATGCGCACTTCGGTCACGTCGATGGTAGACGCGGCATCCGAGGTGTCCAAGCTGCTCGGTGCTTCTTCAAAGTTCGTGTCCGCGCTCGAGAAGCTGATCGTCCCTTCGACGCCGATGTTCGGGTGGGGGAACCAAGCCAGCTTGCCCCCCGCCAGGAAACCGGAGTCCATGAACAGGACGTCCTTGTCGTAAACGCGAAGCCCACCGTAGCCGGTGAGTTCCCAGCTCCGGTGCATCGTTTGGCCATATGCGAGATCGGCACTGACCGCCGTCAGTGCCACCAAGGCAATGGCCGTAAAGAGCTTCCTCATGCTGGTCAGACCTCCGCTAGATCGTTGGTTTGAGGAGGTAAAGCTTACGGGAAATCGGGGGAGCGGCAAGGCCGCTCCCCCGTCTCCCAGCGCCTCGAGGGCGTCGTGACGGTCTAGTTGACCGTCGTGGGCTCCTCGTCAAC
>CBDUCI010000111.1:0-7891 GCA_965365605.1 uncultured bacterium | reverse complement strand
GATGGCGCTGGCGAACAGCTGCGCGCGCGATTCTCAGCCTGGGTGATACGGTCATCATCGAGAGCCCGCCAAACAACGACACGGGGTCCCGCGGAAAATGGATTCGTAAACCGATCAATCGGTACTTGGAATCGATGCCGCATACGGTGATCGCGGAAACCGAACGCCGTCGGGACCGACCGATCATGAGCACGATGCGGTTGTACGAACGCAAAGAGGTCAAACCGCTGGCATCGGCTCGGGTCTCGATGGCAACGCACGGCATCAGACCCGATACCTTCGACCTGCTCGGCGGCGTCTATCCCGAGCGCGATGTTCTGATTCGCGGGGACAGTCCCTGAAGGACGCTGCGGTCTCGAGCACCACTGTGCGGTTCAAACGCAACGGGGCCACCATCGAATGCCTGCCGGCGTACAAAAACCTGGCGATCGAGTCGCTCCCCTGGCTCGAGCTCGATAAGCTTCAGCCGCAATTCGAGGTCGTTCGCACGCACCCCAATCAAATCGTCATTCGTGTTCCTTTCGAAGTCCACGGCCAACCCGAACGGTTATACCTGAAGCGATATCAATTCGGCGACCTTCGACGGCGGCTGAAGGACGCTCTCGGCAGGACCAGGGCGCGAGGCGAGTGGCTCGCGATTCACGCGGTCCAGGCTCTCGGAATCGGTGTTTCCCCACCCGTCTTGTTTGGCGTGCGGCAGATCGGGTTTCTGAGGCGGGAGAGCTTCTTGGCGACGCGAGAGGTGGGCGGCGTCGTATCAGCCGACGCGATCATCGGCAACGCCTGCGGTTCCGAGCGCCGACGCGCGGTCCGACTGCTCGGACGTCTGGTCGGCACACTACACGCGCGAGGCCTCTTTCATGACGACCTCAAGGCGCCCCATATCTTGGCAACCGCGGGGCGGCTACCCGAGAACGGTGTCGAGGGTGTTGTGTTACTGGATCTCTACCGTGCCGTCACCGGCCGCCGACCTACCATGCGTCAGCGCGGAGTAAACTTGGCCCAAGCGTGGATCAGTATCCCCGGCCTCACACGGGCCGATCAAGCGCGGCTGCTCGAGGGCGCATTGGAGATGAGCGAGCGACCGGACAAAGAGCGACGAAAACTGTGGCGATCGATGCAGCGCGCGGTGGCTGTCCGGCAACGCCGGCGAGCGCACAGCAGCCTCAACTAGCCGGCTTTTTCTCCAACAGCACCAGCCAACGCTCGTTCATGAATGGGAGCAGTGGGTTGCCGCAGAAAATCTTTACCACGCGTAAACTGGCTGCCGTAGCCTCGTGGTCCAACTCCCGTCGAGACGCCTTCCTCGATACCTTCTTGCGCTCCACGCGCCCGAACGCTGATCGGAGCCGGCGCAGCGCGTATTTGACGTTGTACCGGTGATTGTAGTTGACCAGCACGTACCGTCGGCTGACGCGAGCCATCTCACGGAGGAAACGGGTCCGCTCTTCGGGACCGAAGTGAACCATGAAACGCACGTTGAGCACACAGTCGACGGCGTCGTTTCGCAACGGCAACTGCTCGAGGTCGGCAACCAGCCCGGCGGCGTTCACCTTGGACAGCGCTTTACGGACCATTGTGGGCGAGGCGTCCGCGGCGATCGTCAGCGGGAAAGTATCGCGCACGACCTCCGTCAGGTAACCTGTACCACACGGAACATCGATGACCGACTGCGCGCCGGTGATGTGTTGTAGCGCCTTCTTGACGGCACCAATCCAGACCCGGCTCTTGACCGCCTTGAAGCCACCCTGGTAGCGCTTCGCGTCGTACTGGTCGACGACCTCGTCTTCCAGATAGCGCTTGTCTAACGGAGCCGCTTCGCGAGCGATACGCGGCTTACTGGCCGGAGGCGTCGCCCGCCGTCGGCAGATGACACATCGTGCAGCTTTCGCTCGGCCGGCCTTCGTGATCTTCGGGCGCCTGTGGAATCGACTCCATCCCGGTGGTGTGGCACATGGCGCAATCCGCACGACCCTCTAGTTCGTGCGGTATCTGTGGTGCCGCGGCAGTCTGCATCGCGGCGTCAGCTCCGTGACACCATAGGCAGGTTTCATTGCCGCGCCCCTCGTGACTCTCGGGTACGCCGGCGACCCCCTCCATGGCCCCCGCATGACACATCAGACACTCAGAGCGCCCTTCCAAGTCGTGGGGCACGGCCTTTGGCTTGGCCATCTCAGCTGGTTGTTCGTCCTGTCCGTAGGCCGTAGCAGCTCCAAAGGCGAGCAGCAGTACCAACGTCCACAATGAGAACCGTCGTTGTACGCTCATATGTCGTGACCCCCGCTTGGTCGGTTGAGTAACCCGTCAGTGCACTTCTGTCGCCTCTTGTACCCAGAATCACAAGCGCCGTTCCTCGGCAGTATATCTCGATCTGGCGGGCCGAGCGAGGGACGCGGAACATTTCTGTCAGGTTTTCACCTACACGTCGGCCGGCCGCTCGAACAAGCTGCAGGTTTTGTTTACGCTGGCAATGAACCGCATCTTCGAGCCGAACATCGCTGGCGGGCTACGCCCCCACGTAGCCGCGTTACCACGTCCAGCCGAACAACCTCATCCCAACCAGCACGATCAGTATCGCGATCGTTCCGACGATCAGCGCTTGCAGTTTCTTGCGGCCATACTCACGCATTCGTCCAAAACGTTGTTCAAACGCCGGGTGGTCGATCGCCTTCTTCCGCCGCAGAACCGTTAGGCCCACCTCGGGTGAAAGCCAACGCCGGTGGAAGGGTCCCAGACTTTCCCACGCCTCGGGTACATTGGCCAACACCCACTCCTTGATCGTCTGTCCTTCTCGCACCTGCCGATGGTTCTGTACGAATGCGTACACGACGGCGAGTGCAGCGACCAAGACACCGATCATTACCGGGATGTTGGTCATCGTCACCTTCGGTTCAAGGCTTTCGGTTGGCACGGCTCATACTTAATAAATGACATGATGCTGGAGGGCTAAGTCTTTACACAGCAAACCGTTGCCACGTCATCCGATCGCCTCAAAGCGGCTTGACCGGGTCCTCGAAGTCACCCAGCCGGCGGACTTCCCGCCGCAGGCGCGGGTGAGCCACCCATAGGTAGCCGCCCATCATGAGCACCGCGGCAAGACTCACCAACAAGGTCGTCCACATCGGGACAGCATCGGTCACCGGTTCCACGAAAGCGAGCACCACTCCGATAGTGTGGAAAAAGACGAACAGCGCTAGGAACAGAACCAAATACCAGAGCTGAGGATACTTCTCGAGCTTGAACACAACCCAGGACGCGATCAGCCCGACCACCAGAAAGACAACCAGGTGCAGGCCGTTGTAGACGAAGATCGGGGCGGGCTCGATCGTCACGGCATTTCCGCTGTCGAGGGTCCCGAGCAGCCGGTGTCCCAGTACAGCCGCGGTGTGAAGCAGGTGACGCCCGGCAAGCAAATTCAGCACGCCAAAGCACACTGCCACCGTAGCGTACCCGATCACGCCGGCGATCATGCCCTGACTCAGTATCCGACTGCGTTCTGCATCCACGTTGAAACCAGCTTAGCTATTTACACGCCTGCTTGCACCCGGCTGGCAGGCGTCCTCGATGAGTGCTCCCGCCGCGGCCCACACCCTGGGGTCGCGATCCATCCGGGCATGGGCAACGCGAAACGCTTTCTTCCACCACGGCAGATCCCCGACGTCGATGGCTGACCCCGGCGGTTGATCGTAGTGGAACCTCCAGTTGCCGATCACTTGGGTCCGGCTGGGGTCCGTCGCCCGGATGGGGTTCTCACCGGCGATAACCCACCCGTCGTCCTGGTAGAAATTGGCCGCCCGAAGCACGTTGGCCGGCACCTCGTCATCGCCAAAACCGACGCTATCGATTTGAAGTAAGAATTCAACCGGTATAAGACGAGTCGCGAGCACCCGCGCGAACTCGACAGCCGCCCAACCGCCGAGGCTCTGTCCGTACACGACCAGACGCACACGGCGGGTCTCGTCCACGCTCACCGCACCGTCGCGATTTGCATCCAACACCCGCTCGACAAACGCCAGTGCCAGCGGAATGCGCCGATTTTCGAACGTCTCGGCGTATACGCCCCTATCCGCGTCACGCAACTCGAGAGCCAGCTCCCGGACACCCTTGGTGTCGTCGTCCCAAGCGTCCATCCCACCCAAGAACCCCACCACGACGCAGGCACCAGGCGGGGCCCCACGGACCGTCTCAAGGTGCCGCAGCTGCACGCTCCTGCACGTCGCCGACATCGTCAGCACCAGGCTGAGAACTAAAACCGTGAGCTTCACCTGCTATACCACCCGGAAGGTCGCTACGAATCGATTCGTCAATACACGCCCAAATGTAGCCTGGGGCTAGTTCCTGCGCCTGCCACGACTTCGCTCGGTCACACAGTCTGTGCCTGCTTCGCCGTCCCGGTACCAATCCAGAAAACGTCTGAGCCCTTCTGACAGATCAATCTGCGGTTGGTAGCCGAGCAGGCTGCGGGCCTTGTGTATGTCGGCACACGTACGATCGACGTCGCCACCAGGAACTGGATGATAGGAAACCCTGGGCTGGCTCTTTGACAGCCAACCGAGCCGTTCAACCAACTCGTTCAATGTCACCGGCTCCATTCCCGATCCGAGGTTCAAGATCTCATAGCCAGGGTTCTCGGCGACATAGTCGATCGCCGACACCACGCCGCGGGTGATGTCACCAACGTAAGTGAAATCACGCTGCATAGACCCATCTCCAAAGAGGGGTATGGGTTCGTTGTCGAGCAGCAACCGAACGAACCTGTGGATCGCCATCTCGGGTCGCTGTCGCGGACCGTAAACGGTGAAGAAACGAAGAGAGACCACACTGAAGTCTCGCGTAGCATTGTAGACGCGGCACAGCTCCTCCCCGCTTTTTTTTGTCATCGCGTACACCGAAACAGGTACCACGCGATCATCCTCGCGCGAAGGTCGCCCCCGATTGTTGCCATACACCGATGAGGACGAAGCGAAAACGAGGCGCTGACAGCCGGTCCTGCTCATCGCTTCGAGCAGGTTCACCGTTCCCCCGAGGTTGGTCTCTATGTATGCGTGCGGATTCCGCATCGACGCCCGGATCCCCGCTTTTGCAGCCAAGTGGACGACGACGTCAAAGGAGCCACCGGCTAGAACCTCGGTCAACGCCTCAGGATCTTTGAGATCCCGCTCCACGAGATCGAAGCGACCGTGGCCACGCAGCCGGGCGAGGTTCTGGAGCTTCCTCTCTCTCGGGTAAGTTGGGTCAAAGTTGTCGAGCGCCACGAGCCTGTCGCCGCGATGGATCAAAGCCTCGCACAAGTGTGAGCCAACGAAACCGGCTCCACCCGTTATCAGCACGTTCAATTGGGACCCCCTGGCCTGAGCTGCACTGAGTCGGGTGCGCCCCCGCTGGTCGCAACCCGCCGTACAACATCCGGTGCAGCGGTCACGTGGTAGAGAGCCAACCCGCGCTTCTTGTAGGCGGCCGGCCGGCCGATCATTTCCCCCCGAATCGCCGGCGACAAATCAGACATTTCATCGGACCGGGCGATGATCACCATCTCCTGTCGGCGAAAACGTTCCAGCTCGGCCAACACCTCGCCCTCAGATCGCAACACCCTTACCGGAAGGCGCGCGTGATAGACATAGGGATCAGGAGCGACCTTCCAAGTGAAAACCTCCTCGCGCGGGAAGGTGAGCATCGCTGCTGAGCGACCCAATTGGGCCAAACCCGGCCGGCTCTTGGTCCATGCCTGGGTCGAGGGTCCGAGAGTCCAAAAACCAACAACAAAGAGGATTGCGACGCTGTAGATGCTCGCTATCGCATCGGGCTTTCGCCGAGTCGTTACGACGGCTGCGATGGCAAGCACCAGAAGCAGGACGAGCAACGCGCGAGCCCGAAGGATGAGGCTCTCCGGCAGGCTCGAAGCGTCGCCCGCGACCGTGAGCAGAATCGCCAAGCCAGTCACCACGAGCCCCCAATAGCCAGGACCGAGCCAAGCGATCGCGCGACGTGCCTGGACCCACGCTGCCTGTCGCGAGAGGATCCTCATCGTCCCAGCGGCGATCAGGAGCAGCGCCGGCGCAATGACTGGAAGCAGGTAGAACACCCTCTGCTTTGGTCCCAGGCTCAGAATCACGATCGTGACCCCTACTACGAGCGCCAGCAATCGGGATTCCCCACTCCGCGCATCGTCTCTCCAATCCACAGCGAGCACACACGGCAGCAAGACGAACCACGGGATCAAGAGTTGTGGGAGCCGGTACACATAGTCAAAGGCGATGCCGCCGAATCTCAACAGGCTGCCAGCGAGCTGAGTCCCCGCCAACCCGTCATCGCCCAATCGCTGCTGTAAAGTCCACCACCACGGCACCGTCAATCCCGAGTAGACACCCAAGCCTGTTATGGGGCGAATCCAGCGCATCGCGCTCCGTCTGGGGATTCTCTCCACCACCACCCACAACGCGAATGCGAGCAAGAACATCCCAGGGATCTGCGGCCCCTTAGTTAGTGTCGCTAGCGCGAAGCTCACCCACCCCGCGAGCGACGCGGCCACTGCTCGCCCTCCATCTTTCACGATCAGCCAGCTCTGCAGAAAAGCAGCTAGCCCTAGACCGCACCAAAAAGTGTACAGCATGTCGGAACGCGCGTTGTGCGTATACGAGAAGAACGCCAGCGAGCTGATCAACATGCAGCCGGCCATGAGCGCTACCCGGCGATCGTACAAGCGAACGCCGATCCACAGAACGACCGCGACGAGGCCAAAACCAGCGAGCGCGGAGGGTAAGCGGCCGTCTCGCGGCTCGAGGTAACGGCCATCCCCCGAGACTCGGCCGGCGAAAGCGGTGAACCAGTAGCTGAGGGGTGGCTTGCGGAGACGCGGTTCCCGGTTGAAGTACGGGACCACCCAGTCGCCGCGCTGATCCATTTCTTGCGCCGTCTGGACGACGTATGTCTCGTGCGTTTCCAGCGGTGCTAGATTGAGCTCGTGAGTCGCCAGTAGCAGCGCTCCGGTGAGCAAGCCCGCTACGCTGAGCCGCCACGCTCTTGAACTCAGATCGGCCACCGAAAGCTGTTAGGTCACCTGAGAGCCACCGGCTCCCACGCGACCTCGTTCTTCGCGTTGTATTAGTACGAGATTTCGGACGTAGATGAACAGCCCCGTCGACTGCCCAATGATGAACACCGGATCCTCTCGCCAGATCGCGTAGGACAGGATGACTACACTGCCCATGATCGAGAAATACCAGAACGCTCGCGGGAACACGCTTCTGCCTACCCGCTCGCTGGCGACCCATTGCACGAGAAAGCGGAGGAAGAAGCAGCCCTGACCAGCTAGGCCGATCGCGATCCAAGCCCGAGGGGAGATCACAGCCAGGCTCCTAGACTTGCCGCTGACCGGGATTGTTTGGTCCGATACTGGATCTTGCGCCCAAGGAGCCTCCGGACCATCAGCAGATCCGCCAACCCACACCACAATCGATTGTTGATCCCGTACTTGGACTGGCCGGCGATGCGGGGTCGATGATTCACCGGCAACTCTTCAATTCTGTATCCAAGAGCCCGAACGAGCGTCGGCAGAAACCGGTGCATCCCTTCAAACCGTGCTGCGCTCAGGATCGCGTCCTTGGGCAGGATCCGAGTCGAACAGCCGACGTCGGTTATCTCGTCACCCAGCACCTGGTTCCGAACCCCGTTGGCGATCCGAGATGCGACTCGTTTCACCCACCCGTCAGCGCGATTCACGCGGACACCTGTGACGCCATCGCATTTCCGTTTCGTGATAACCTCCCACATGCGTGGAATGTCCTTGGGGTCGTTCTGACCATCCGCATCGAGTGTTGCGACCCAGTTGCCGAACGCAGCCTCGGCGCCGGCAATCATGACCACCTGCGCCTCGCCGCCGGCAATCCGCCTG
>CBDUCI010000110.1:0-8107 GCA_965365605.1 uncultured bacterium | reverse complement strand
TGATGACGGGGGGAGCCTCCGACCCGGACCACGTCTTCGCCGCGCGTCAGGAGCTCACCTACCGACGAGAAAAACCGAGCGATGATGTTTCGATCCGGCTGCCGGGACTCGAACGTATACGTGGTGCGATAGTTCACCGTGCCGGTGGCATCCTCGGACAAGCCGTACACCTCGTAGTATACAAATACTGGTTGTGACTGGCGGAAAACACGCGACGGCAAAGGCAGCACCTTTAGCTGCCCCCAGCGAACAAAGGGGTTCGATGGGTCGCTCGCCGGGTTGACTCGGTTGGCGAGCACGATCCCGGATATCGACAGCCCGGGTTTCCCAAAATCGTCGACGTGCAAAGCACCGCGCCGGACGTTGAAGCGGCCCGAGTTGAGATCCGTCAGCTTCATCCCGTACTCGTAGTCTCCAGGGCCAACCGCGACCGGACGCACGCCCGGCAACATCACGCCGGCCTCCCGCGGGATCGGCTTCGCGGTGGCGATCTTGACGTCGTCTTCCTGCCGCGCCAGGGGCTGCTGATCGTCGGGGGTGCCCACTACCAGTTGATACCGGTAATCGATCTCGCTGCCCCCGCTCCCGTACGGGAGAACACTCACCTCAGAGGTAGGTACGGCATAGTAGAACAGTACCTCTGCGCCACCGTTGGCGTTCTTGAACGCGACCGGATGGACCGGCACTGGCAATGGCGCCTCGGGGAGCTCCGGTGCGTACGACTGCGTGCTGGTGGCGATGGCGATGTCGGCTGAGAGGTCGGACTCCTCGGTCTCGAGAAGCCGCTCATCGAGCCTCATGGCCGTCCGATCGTAGAACGGATCGAGATGGCCGCGCGAAGAGTAGAGATCCCTGAGCGCGATCTGATTCGCCCCGAGAATGCGGATGTCATAGCTGTCGCAACCACCGCCGGCGCCACAGGTTCGACCGTAGAGCTGTTGACCGGTCATTTTCGAACTGCCGGTTATGATGGCGTCGCTCAGATGGCGAACCAGCTTGAAGTCCTGAATATCCTCATCGCTAACAAAGTGGAAGACGAGCGGATCTCCACCAGCCCGATCGTACTTCCAAGAGATGTTCTTCTCGTAGTCGGGGCCGGCATGGGTCGCGGTGTCGTCCGGTTCTCCGTGCCGCAGGTAGATCACACCGCGATCATCGAATCCTGTCTGCCACGGTGGGATATACGCGGCGGCAGCCGAGTAGTGTCGCCGCTCCGGCAGGTCGATACGGTAGTTCTCATAGGCGTAGTGCAATCGACGATAGTGCTCGGCGATGCGATCGTCGGTCGTCACGAAGGACTGATCGGCCATCTGCTCCCAGAAGGTCGACAGGTACGCCTTGCGTCCGGCAATGTCCAGCCGGTTGAATTCGGCATCTCTGGCTGGCGATGCGATCGGCTTTATGTCGTGCCAGTACAGATCGGTCTCTCGTTTGGTCTCGATCGCCGCGATGCCAGTATAGTACGCCTTGGCGCCCTCCTGGGGGCGGCCCAGGTTGACCAGCGCGTACGTGAGCAGCAGGTTGCGACTCGCCGGAGTGAACGTCGACCCTTCGGGAGCGTTCTCGATCGCCTCGGCCATCGATTCGAGCTCGCCGGCATCGCGATACGTGGCGACCAACAGCAACGGCACGTCGCCCACCTCGGGCGCCTCTTCGGCCAGCTTCTCGAGCTCTACGATGGCTTCCTTGTAGCTCTCTTTTCCACGTCGCTGTCGATGCGCGAGCGCCAGATTGTAACGGGCGGGGTGGAAGTCGGGCTGGATCTCAAGCGCCTTCTCGAACGCCTTGATCGCCATCGAGATATGGTCACGGTTGAACAGCTTCTTGAGGCTCTCCAGGATCACCAGCCACTGCTCATCCTTGGTCAACTCGTAGAGGCCGGCGCCGTTGAGGGCGTGTACCGCCCGTGAGTCGATCTCCAGCGCGGCATCGAAAGCCGCCTTGGCAGCGTCGAGGTGTAAGTCGTCATCCGACCCGGTGGCCTCGTCGAGCTGCCGGTACCCCTCCTCGATCAGTTGTTGGACATTTTCCGGATAGGTGGCCGCATCCGGCAAGGTGACGATCGGCTCAAAATGTTGATCGATGGATTGAGCCTTGGCGAGCGTTGGTAGGAAAACCAACCCGAGGCCAAAGGCGAGAATCGGACCCGAAAGGCGTGCTTTTTGGAGCATTTGCTGTCCTCCTGAAACCAGCCTCAGTATATGTCTGTCTAAAGTAAACCGGCAAACGACAGGGGCGGTTTAGAGGCGCTCGCGGGGCCGTTTTGCTTGCTTGCCGCGACGGCCACCAATAAATTCTATCTTCTTTTGATGAATGCCGCTCAGCCGACCCGCTCGCGGCCGGCAGAGGGTCCGGCCGATCGCCTCGCGATCGTTCGTGGAGCGATCGCCGAGGCCTGTGGGAAGGTGGGTCGGGATCCCTGCAACGTGCGGATCGTCGCTATCACCAAGGGGCACTCGGCGGCGGTCCTGAGAACGGCAGTGGGCCTCGGGCTCACGGACATCGGAGAGAATCGGGTCCACGAAGCGATCGTCAAGTTCGACGAGGCCAAGGACGCGCTCTCGGAGACCGGGGTCGAGCGGCACATGGTCGGCCATCTCCAGCGTAACAAGGTTCGCGACGCCATCGCGTTGTTCGATTGGATCCAATCTGTCGATTCGATCCGCTTGGCGCGCGCGATATCGAATCGAGCTGAAGGTCGAAGCGTCAACGCCCTGGTTCAGGTAAACGTCGCTGGAGAAGCTCAGAAGTACGGCTTTGCACCGGCGGTAGCGGTCGAGTCAGCGCTCGAGGTCGCCGAGCTCGATGGTGTTCGACTGCGGGGGTTGATGGCGATGGCGCCGTGGACCGAAGATACGGCGGTCATTCGCAAAGCGTTTCAGGATCTGCAGCGGTTGTTCGAGGCCCTGCAGGGCCAGTCGACCGGGGAGCGACCGGATACGCTCTCGATGGGCATGACGAACGACTACGAGATAGCGGTCGAGGAAGGCTCGACCATGGTGCGGCTTGGCACGGTTCTTTTTGGACCCCGTCCCGCCGACGCTTGAGTCCATAATCCGAACGAGGCAGGGCTGTGACGGACCATCAAACCGAAGCCAGCGTGCAGTTGGCTCGCATTGACGAGGCGACCGACTACATCCGGAACCGTTCAGACCAACAGCCATTGCTAGGGATTGTGCTCGGCACCGGATTGGGCGCCCTGGTCGGCGACATCGAGATCGATACTTCGCTCGATTATGAGGATCTCCCTCATTTTCCGACCTCGACTGTCGAGAGCCATAGCGGGCGGTTGATCCTGGGTTCGCTCGAGGGTCGACCGGTCGTCGCGATGCAGGGTCGCTTCCATTACTACGAAGGCTACACGATGCAGCAGATCACGTTTCCGATCCGCGTCATGCAACGACTCGGCATCGAGACGTTGATCGTATCCAATGCGTGCGGTGGAATGAACCCGGACTACCGGCGCGGGGATCTGATGCGGATCACCGATCATATCAACCTGTTGGGTGACAACCCTCTCTGCGGAGCGAACCTGGACGAGTTTGGCCCCCGGTTCCCGGATATGAGCGAGCCTTACGATCGACGGTTGGGTGAGCTCGCGGATCGGGTGGCACGCGAGGCCGGCATCGACTTGCATGTCGGCGTCTATGTCGCGGTCGCCGGGCCGAACCTCGAGACCCGCGCCGAGTACCGGTTTCTGCGGGCGATCGGCGCCGACGTTGTCGGCATGAGCACGATCCCGGAGGTGATCGCAGCTCGACACGGGAACACTCGCGTCTTGGGGATGTCGATCGTTACCGATGAGTGTTTTCCCGACACGCTGGAGCCAGTCGACGTGGAGACGATCATCCGCGTTGCAGGGGAAGCCGAGCCCAAGCTCACCGAGCTCATTCGTCGCACCGTGCGCGAGCTGGATCAGGCCGATGCACCCGCGAAAACAAGCTGACGGACTCAGATGGCAAGAGAAACAAAACAGAAGGACTACAAGGAGACGCTGAACCTGCCCCGGACTCCGTTCCCGATGCGCGCCAAGCTGTCCGTTCGGGAGCCCGAGATCCTGGCCGGTTGGAAGCAGAAGCGTCTGTACGACCGACTGCGCGCTGATCGAAGGGGACGTACGCGTTACGTCCTGCACGACGGCCCACCCTACGCCAACAATCACATTCACCTCGGGACGGCGGTCGACAAGATTCAGAAGGACATGATCGTCCGCAGCCGCTCAATGATGGGGTACGACGCGCCGTACGTCCCCGGGTGGGACTGTCACGGGATGCCGATCGAGATCTACGTTCAGCGTGAGTTTCGGGAGCGCGGCGAAGAACCGGGGCTAGCCGAACTGAGGAGTCGCTGCCGCGAGTTCGCGGGCGAGTGGGTCGCGATCCAGCGCGAAGAGTTCGAGCGCTTGGGTGGTTGGGGTGCTTGGGACGACCCGTATCTCACGATGTCGAAGGACTACGAGGCCGACATCGTGGATACATTCGCCGATCTCGTCGAGAAAGGGTTCATCTACCGCGGCCTTCGACCCATTCACTGGTGCGTGTCGTGCCAGACCGCGTTGGCCGAAGCGGAAATCGAGTACGACGACAAGGAGTCGCCGTCGATCACCGTTGTTATGGGGGTGCTCGAGGACCCGAATCGCGTGTTCGCGGGTTCCGAACCTGCCGGGGTGTTGATCTGGACGACGACACCGTGGACGATCCCCGCCAACCGTGCTGTCGTCGTGCACCCCGAGCTCGAGTACGCGATCGTCGATACCGACCGTGGGCACCTGCTCTACGCACACGGACGGCACGAGGCGCTGGCGGGCCTGTTCGAGCGTGCCGAGGTCGTGCGCACCTTGCCCGGCTCGGAGCTCGAGGGATTGGTGTTCTCGCATCCACTGGAAGGGCGGCCGAGCCCATTGTTCGTGGCCGATCACGTGACGCTGGATGAGGGAACCGGAGTTGTTCACACAGCCCCCGGACACGGCGCTGAGGATTTCGCCGTGGGTCGCGAACACGATCTCGAGATCTACAATCCGGTCCGGCACGACGGGGTATTTGTCGAAGACACACCCCGCTACGCGGGCCGTCACATCTGGGAAGCCAACGAGCAGATCGTCGAGGACCTCGATCGTGCCGGTCGGCTCATCGCCCGCGAGGACGTAACTCACTCGTACCCCCACTGCTGGCGGTGCCAAAACCCGGTCATCTTTCGCGCAACTGTGCAGTGGTTTCTGGCGATCGACCACAATCAGTTGCGTCAGCGAGCACTCGGGGCGATCGAAGATGTGGAATGGATTCCCTCCTCGACGATCAATCGGATCCGAACGATGGTCGAACAGCGACCCGATTGGTGTCTGTCGAGGCAGCGCGTTTGGGGTATCGGGATCCCGGCCGTCTATTGCGAGGCGTGCGATGAGCCGCACTTCGACGTCGCGTTCGTGCGACACGTCGCCAACCTCGTTCGCCGAGAAGGCGCCGACTTCTGGTTTGTGGCACCGATCGAGGCGATCATACCGGAAGGTACGAGTTGCCGGCATTGCGGTCCGCAAGCCACGAGTTTCCGGCGTGAGGTAGAGATCCTCGATGTGTGGTTCGACTCGGGATCGTCCCAGCGTGCTGTGCTGGAGCGACGCGACGATCTCGCGTGGCCGGCGGACATGTACAAGGAGGGCCCGGACCAACACCGCGGATGGTTCAACTCGTCGTTGATGTTGGCAGTCGCGACGCGTGGCGCACCACCCTACCGGACGGTGCTGACTCACGGCTGGATGGTCGATGCCCAGGGTCGGGCGATGCACAAGTCGCGCGGCAACGTGATCGCACCTGATCAGATCACCGAAAAGCGCGGCGCGGACATCTTGCGGCTCTGGACGGCGGCCAACGACTTCACCCGCGACGGTCGCTTCTCGTGGGACGCGATCGATCAAGTGTCAGAAGCGTATCGTCGTATACGAAACACGTTCCGGTTCTTGCTGGGCAATCTGGCCGATTTTGACCCCGACAGAGACGCGGTACCGTTGATGGAGCTGCTCGACTTCGATCGCTGGGCGATCGGCGACCTCGAGCGACTCGCCACAGCGGTGCGAGAGGCGTACGAGCGGTACGAGTTTCACGCCGCCTATCAACTGTTGGTCAACTACTGTACCGTCAACCTTTCGGCGATCTATCTCGATGGCATAAAGGTGCGGCTCTACATCCAGCCGGCTGGTGCCGCCGAGCGTAGGAGCGCCCAGACGGCACTCCACACGATTCTGGACACACTGGTCCGACTGGCGGCCCCGGTTTTGCCTTTCACCACCGACGAGGTATGGGAAACGAGCGACTCGAATCGAGGTGAGAGCGTTCACCTGGAAGAATTTCGGCCCGCCGAACCGGAGCGTATTGACGCCGCGCTCGAGCACGACTGGGATACGATTCTGCGCGCCCGCCAGGCGGTGACCAGGGAGTTGGAAGGACTGCGTGAGGGCAAGGTCATCGGATCGTCCCTTGGGGCACAAGTCCAAGTGTCGGCCGAAGATACAGCCGAACAGGTGATCCTCGAGCGACACGCTACCGCGCTCGAGGAGGCGTTTATCGTGTCCGTCGTCCAAGTCCGGCCGGCAGAGGCGATGTCGGGCGCGGAGCCCACCGAAGAGGGATTTCGAGTGGTGGTCGAGCCGTCGCCGGGCGAGAAGTGCGAGCGGTGCTGGCGATACCGAGAAGATGTAGGGCGATCCCCGGAGCACCAGGGGCTTTGCGCCGAGTGCACGGCTATTCTATCGTCATAGAGGAGGACAATTTGGATAAAAAGAAACTGAGTCATATCGAACAGCGGCTTCTCGAGGAGCGCGAACAAGTCCTCAAGGAGCTCGGTTTCTTCGACGAGAACTATCACGAGACGACCCGCACTGCGTCGGGAGATCTGAGCGCCTACTCGTTCCATATGGCCGATCAGGGAACCGACGCGATGGAGCGCGAAAAGGCATTCCTTTTCGCATCCAAGGAGGGTCGGCAACTGTACCGCATAGACGACGCCCTGCGTCGTTTGTACCGCGAACCTGCGGGTTTCGACCGTTGCGTCTTGTGTGGCGAAACGATCCAGTGGGAACGGCTGGAGGCCCTGCCCTACGCCACGCAGTGCATCGAGTGCCAGGAACGCGAAGAGAATGGCGGCAACACCTGAGCCGGACGCACCTGCTCGTCCCGCCTGTTGTTCTGCTCGCTGACCAACTGACCAAAGCCTGGGTCCGCGCTGCGCTCACGCTGAATCATCCGGTCCGTGTGGTTGGCGATAATGTGCGGTTGCTCTACATCCAGAACAAGGGGGCCGCTTTTGGCCTGTCGGTCGGAGACTACTCTTCGGTGGTGTTCTTGGTGCTCGCCAGCCTGGCATCGGTGTTGGTCCTCTACCTGCTGCTCACCTCGCCCAAGGGTGATCGCATGCAGCGCCTGGCGTTGGGGCTGATCCTGGGTGGAGCGTTGGGGAACATCGTCGATCGTGTGCGCTTCGAACGGGTCGTGGATTTCATCCAGGTCGGTGTGTCGGGACACTATTGGCCGATCTTCAATCTGGCCGACAGCGCGGTCACCGTTGGTGCAGCCTTGCTGGCCTTTACGTACTTGCGGCGGAGCGATCCAAAGCCCGGGTAGGACCGCGCTATCTTCTCTACCGATTTGTCGACACAGAAGGAATCAGCCGGACGCCGCCACGAGGTAACGCTCGATACGGCATCGTCGCGGATCGATCGAGCCCTCGCTGAGTTGCTACCGCTCTCTCGGACACGGATCCAGGCGCTGATCGATGCTGGCCGCGTGGAGGTCGATGGGATCGTGGTTCGGCGAGCGAGCCAGGAGGTCGCGGCCGGGTCGGTGGTGATCGTCGACGAGCCCCCCAAGCGGGCGCCGTCGCTCGCTCCCGAGCCGATCCCGCTCGACTGGGTGTACGAGGACGATGATTGCATGGTGGTCGACAAGCCAGCCGGTCTGGTGGTCCACCCGGCCCCCGGACACCCAACCGGTACGCTCGTCAACGCGCTTCTCTATCATCGACCGGGGGTGGCCGGTGTCGGGGGCGAGCGGAAGGCTGGCCTCGTTCACCGGCTCGATAAGGACACCTCCGGTTGCTTGCTGGTCGCCAAAAACGA
>CBDUCI010000109.1:0-8144 GCA_965365605.1 uncultured bacterium | reverse complement strand
GTGGCCGGCTACTTGCCCGAGTCGGCAGTCGCGACGGTTGGAGGTGAGGGATGATATCGCTGCGGCGTTACACATGTTCGAAAATGGTTACGATAGCTGCAACCGTGGTCTGCTGTACCTTGACCACCTCACACGACGCACAAGCCCAGACGACTGAGTTCTTCCCCGGTGACCCCGTGGCAGGTCGCCGCATCTTCGTTGAACGTGACTGTGCGCAGTGTCATTCGATCTGGGGGAACGGTGGTACCCTCGGTCCTGATTTTGCCACGGTAGGGGCTGGCCGCAGCCTCCCGCAACTGGCGGGTCTTTTCTGGAACCACACGCCCCGAATGATCGATACCGTGCGTGACCGTGGCTTCGAATGGCCCCAGTTCACCGAAGAGGAGCTGACCGATATTATCAGCTACATCTACTATGTAAAACTGTTCGATGAAGTAGGCGACCCCGCCCTGGGAGAGCGCTGGTTTCGGGAGAAACGTTGCGCGGAGTGTCATTCGGTGGGGGGACAAGGCGGCAGGAAGGGCAGACCGCTAGATGAATACGCTCGTTATATCGCTCCTATCGCGCTGGCCCAGGGAATGTGGAACCGCGGACCCGCGATGCAAGCGGTTCAGGCAGCCAGCGGGGTCCCGCTGCCAACGTTCCTCGGGCGCGAGCTAGCCGATATTCAAGCCTATTTGCGGCAAGCTTCGACCATGCGAGATCGCCAAGTAGTGCTTCTCCCACCCCCCGATCCCAATCGAGGCATGCAACTATTCTCGGCAAAAGGGTGCACGGCTTGCCATGGCCGACGTGGCCGTGGGACCGCTTTTGGTCCCGACCTCCGGAGAGCAACTCAGCGGCTACGCGTGTCCGAGATCGCGGGGCAACTGTGGAATCACTCGGCGCGAATGGCGGCGGCCATGAGAAGGCGGGGAATCTCATTCCCGCGTTTCAAGAACACGGAAATGGCCGACATCATCGCCTTCTTATACTACCTACGGTTCTACGAAACTGCAGGTGATGTAGGCAGGGGCGAACAGCTCTTCGTACAAAAAGGTTGCACCAGCTGTCACGCAACCGACGGGACGCCATCTATTGGACCTGACCTCTCCCAAGCGGAGTCTGTTCTGACAGCACTCGGCTTAGCAACCGCTATGTGGGATCACGCTCCTGCCATGTACGATCTCACCCAGGTTCAACGCGTAGAATGGCCGGTCTTCGAGGGCGATGAGATGCAGGACCTAGCGGTCTATCTACACTCGCTCGCATCGGAGCGTACGGCAGAGGCGAGCACCGTCAACCCTGAGGATTAAACTCAGGTTTATTCGTTTGGGGCCCCTGCCTGGCTTCTCAGGTAGGCGGCGATTTGCTCTGACTGCTCACCCGTCAGGGGTTCCGCGCCCATCGCCGCCATGTTGGCCTGCATCCTGACGACGATGCCGTTCCACTCTGCGGCCGTATGCGCCGATGGCGATGGTGTGTCGTGACAGAACGAGCACTGTTCGATAAACAGGTCACGGCCCGGCCCCTCCGTCAGCTGGCCCGGAGATGCAGCTACAATTGCATGTCGCTGCATATAGGCCAAGAGTGTATCAGCGTCCTGTGGAGACGGAAGCTGAGTGGATGTCATGCCATCCAGCAAGATCTCGCCCACCAACCCCTCGGTAAGCGGGCCACCCATCCGATTCTTGAGGGTTTGCGCTCGCACGAGCATGCCGCGCACCAGAACCGGCCACTCTGCCGCAGTGTGCATCTGAGGCACCGGAATCCAGTGGCACTGGACACAGTACGCTTTGACGAGTTGGGCACCCCGCGAGCTCGGTTCGGGGAGATTCTCGGCTTTGAAGCTCGATGGTGGCAGACCTGTTCCGATCGAGCTGATCATTCGCCACCGCTGACTGCGGCCGAGATCGGCGGTGGGCGTTCCTCCGAGCTCACTCAACAGGCTGTCGACGAGCGCCAGGTCCAGCGACGCTTCTGAACGTTCTGGCGGCGAACAACCGCCGAAGACGAGCATCACCAACAACAATGCCCAAGCCACTCGCGCAACACTCGTCATCGCTTCCCTCCTCGAAGGAGACACAAATCATAGTTCTGCCTGTCTCCAGTCTATCGCGTTCGCTGCGGTTTGTGTAGTACGGAATGTGGGGAGATTTCGGAATTCGCGTGTAGGAGAGAACGGAAGTTTGTTTGGCCCGGCGCGTTGGGCACCGGGCCAAACCGCTAGGAGTCTTCTTCTGGTTCGTGCTCGAACTCCTGCAGCTGCTGGCGCAACCGCTCGACCTCCTGTTCGAGCATCTCCAACCGTTCCATGAGATGTTCCTCCGTATGTTCGAACTCGCGCTCGATGCGGGGCTCGACCTCACGCAGTTTCTCGTCTAGCTCACGGCGGTGTTCATCGAGCTTGCGGCGGTGGATCTCGATTCGCTTCTCGATCCGTTCCCGATCCGGACCCCGGATCTCGAAGTCGTGCTCGATTCGCTCGTCGTCGCCGTCGTAGCGACGGATCCGTATCCTTCCCGGTACCGCACGATACTCGGCCTTTTCAACCATCTCGACGATCTCGGCCAACCATTCGCGACCGGCATCGTCAAACGCGTGCTGCTCACCATCGACCTCGTACTCATAGACCAGCTCGCCTTCACGGGTCGCTGTCACGTCGATCCGGCGTTTGATCTCGCCGCGGTTGTCCTCGACTTCGAATCGGCCTTCAGGCGAGATCGACTTGACCCGCCCATCCTCGAACTCGACATCGCCGCGGATCTGGATCCGGAGGTGCTTGCCGAGACCGGAAAGGACTTGCAGTGCTCCACCGCCCGGTGTCTGAAACGCGAAACCGAGCTCCTTGAGCTCGTCCAGATCCTCCATGACCTCGATGTCCGGCATGTGAAACTCGAAATCTTCCATCTCGAGCGGCTCGAACTCTTTGGCCCACTTCTCGATCCCCTCCAGCTGCTCGGCTAAATGCTCAAACGGTGGAACCACGACGTCGAACTGGAACGCCGGGTCCTTACCGGGACCGACCCACACGTACTCGCGTGTGCGCTGGGAGCGCTTCACTTCCTCACCGTGGTCCTCGTCCGCTGTGACAGGCTTATCGTCGACATCGATGTCGGGCCCCCGCGGCGCCACTGGATCGACACCACGCTCTTCGACCTGATCCTCGAGCGCGACCCCCGGTGTCGAGTCCGGCTCGTCGACGGGCCTGACCTTGGGGCCGCCGCACGCGATCGCGACCGCCAAGACACCGATCGTCAGGGCGGCGATCTTGCGCGAGCCACCGGACCATGCCAGGTCACCCGCGGCGAGCAACCGCGACACCCGCTCTTCGAGCCGCGTCCCTTGCTCCGCCATCCCAGGCACCGCTACCGGGCGAGCCCGACGAACCCACGACGCAACCTCGACCAAACAACGAGCCAGAGCGCGCCCTTCACCGACGAGTTCAACGGCGGCGCGGTCGCACTCCTCTTCGGCGGCGTTGCGAATGGCGCGCGCAGCGATCCAGTTGAGAGGCTGGAAAAAGAACGCACTCTCAAACGCCGATACAGCGACCAACCACTCCGGATCCCGGCGCTCGATGTGCGCCAACTCATGCGCAAGCAGTGCCTCGAGCAGCGGCCGATCGAGCTCCTTTAGCGCACGTTCGGGGATACAGATTTCCCGTCCACCGAGTGCCACCGGACTGGCGAGCGTCGCGGATGAGGAAAGACGGACGGGACGCTTGACGCCAGCCGCGTGGCAAACACGATCGAGGAGCGTGATCGCCCTGCGATCGATAACCCTTACACGGTCGCTGATCTCGCTCTCGAAGCGGTGTCGTCGCCAACCCCTGACCATGCCCAGCCCAATCGCAATCGCAAACCACGACGCGATCAATCCGACCGGCCACGGAACCCGATCCAAGCTGGGAGCCTTTTCTGCTGGAGCGGCCGATGCGCGCTCAATAGAGGGGCTTTTCGGGACCGCCGGAACAGTCTGCTCCGTCGCGGGCAGCGGCAGCACGACCAACTCGTACTCGCCGACTCGATCGGTGACTTCGACCACCGGGTCAGCAACCGGCCAGCGCATAGTAAACGCCCCTAGAGGACCGATGACCGGCAGGCTGGCGGTCACTACACCACCGACGAGCGCCATCTTCCACATCGTCTCGCGGGCCTGTGCCCCAAAGCTGAATCTCGACGTCACCAACCAGGCGGTGCCCAGAAAAAGCGTGCTGTGGAACGCGTACGTCACTAGCCAACTCAAGATCGAGGTGCTCATGCTGCACCTCCCTCGTCCATTTGGAGCAGCGCGCGCACACGCTCCAGGTCGCCGTCCTCGAGCTCGGCGTCGCTCACGAGATGGCTGACCAACGCGGCCGGGTCGCCTTCGAACAGGCTCCCTACCAAATCGGCGACCATCGAGCGGCGAACCTGGTTCTCGGTAACCGTGGGTCGATAGACGTACTGCCGTCCGTCGAGCCGACGAGTCACGACGTTCTGCTTCTCGAGTCGCGATAGAACGGTCGCTACGGTCGTCGTCGCCAAATTGCGGCTCTCCGGCAGCCGGTCACGGACCTCGGCCACCGTCGCCTCGCCCTCCGACCACAACACGCGCACCACGTCGAGCTGCAAGTCGGTCAACTGTGTCTTTGGCATCGTGATTGTCCCTCGTATCGGTTGTGCGGCCATAAAACTACACCTGTCGTTTATGCTACTACGGGTGTAGAACGTTGTCAAGCACGCAACCGTTCGAGGCGACCCGATCGATGGTGGTGGCCCCAACGGGATTCGAACCCGTGTTTTAGCCTTGAGAGGGCTACGTCCTAGGCCTCTAGACGATGGGGCCACGCGCAACGGGAAGGAACATAAAAAGATACCGCCGGTTCGACTTAGGGCAAGCCAGCCACCTGCTGGAGCCCCTCCACCGACGCCCGGGCGAGGTCGACCCACCCGCCGGGGTAGATCCCGAGCGCCAGCACGCCGACGACGGTCGCGATCAGCGCGATGGCCGCCATCGCGGGCACCTGTACCCGCACGGGTTCACCTTCGGACGCCCCCATGTACATCGCGACGACGACCCGCAGGTAGTAGTAAGCCGAGATCACCGACGCGAACACCATCAAAACGGCGAGCCCGACGTGCCCGGCGTCAACGGCGGCCGAAAAGACGGCGAACTTGCCAAAGAATCCGGCCGTTGGCGGGATGCCGGTCAAGCTGAACATGAACAGCGCCATCGCCGCACCCAACATCGGATGGCGGTAGGCGACGCCACCGTAGTGGCGCGAAATCGATGTGCTCTCGTCGCCGCTGACACCGAGCGCGACCACGACCGCGAACGCGCCCAGCGTCATGAATGTGTACGCCGCCAGATAGTAGACGAAGGCGGCGTTTCCGAGGGCGCTGTCGGCCACCAGCGCGACAACGAGATAGCCGGCGTGGGCGATCGACGAGTACGCCAGCATTCGCTTGATGTCGTCCTGCCGGATGGCGGCCACGTTGCCGACGAACATCGTCAGCACCGCCAGCACCCAAAGGACCGGGATCCACTGGCTCGCCAACCCATCGAAGCTGGTCATGAGAAACCGCGCCAGCGCGGCGAAGGCGGCAGTCTTGACGCCGGTCGCCATGAACCCGGTGATCGGGGCCGGTGCGGCCTGATAGACGTCCGGCGACCACATGTGAAACGGCACCAACGCCACCTTGAAGCCGAACCCGACGAGCACCAACCCCAAACCGGCCAACAGCAGCGGCGAAGCGCGTCCAGCTCCAACCGCGACCCCCATCGCAGCCAGATCGAACGTCCCGGTCAATCCGTAGAGCAGCGCCATGCCGTAAACGAGAAAGCCGGTCGAAAATGCACCCAACACAAAGTACTTGAGGGCGCCCTCGATCGCTCGGGCGCGACGCCGACGGAAACCGGTCAACACGTAGACGCCCACCGACATCAACTCGAGCGCGGCGAAGATCATAACCAGATTGTTGCTCTGAACAAGCAGCATCATGCCCGCCGCCGACATCAGGAGCAGGTAGTAGTACTCGGCCAGCTGGATGTTTTCACGCCGACAGTAGCCGATCGTGACGAGCAGCGTGATCAGCGTGCCGACTAGGATCACGGCGGTCAGAAAAACCCCGAAACCGTCGATGACGATCATCCCGTTGAAGTAGGAGCCCGCCATCACGTCCAACCTGAGCGCTTGCCAAACGATGGCGACCAAGCCGAGCACGACCCCGATAATCGAGAGGTACGGCGCCATGATCGCGAGCCCCTCCTCCCCCTCCGCGGGCCCCCGGGTGGTACCCAGTTCGAACAGATCGGCCACCAGGGCGGCGATAGAGAAGAGACTCACCAGCACCACCGGTACGATCGCGCCCAGGCTCGGGTCGATCAACCGGTACGCATCAACCAGCGGCTGCAGCTCGGGGTTCACTGCGGCGCCTCCATCTCGATCGGCTCTTCAATCGCGAGCAGCTCGCTAGCCGTAATATGCTCGACAAACCGCTCGACGGACGGAGCGGTGCGGTCGAGGAACGGCTTGGGGTAGACCCCGATCCATACGATCACGATCACGATCGGGACCAAGACGGCGAGCTCGCGTCGGCCCAAATCGGGCAGCCCGCGGTTGGACTCGTCGTCCACCGATCCGAACATGACGCGACCGAACATGCGGAGCATGTAGTACGCCGCCAGGATCACCCCCGCCGTGGACAACCCCGCCATGTACGGGTGGGCCTGGAACATCCCGACCAGGATCAGAAACTCGCCCACGAAGCCGTTCAACCCGGGCAGCCCGATCGACGACAATGTCACGATCATGAAGATCGTGGCAAAGACGGGCATTACACTGGACAGCCCGCCGAAAGACTCGATCTGGTACGTGTGGCGTCGCTCGTACAACATGCCGCAGATAAAGAACAGCGCGCCGGTCGACAAGCCGTGGTTGATCATCTGAATCACCGACCCCTGTACGCCGACCACGTTGAACGCGAACAACCCCAGCATGACGAACCCGAGGTGCGAGACCGAAGAGTACGCGACCAGCTTCTTGATGTTGGGTTGGACCAGCGCCACCATCGCGCCGTACAGGATGCCGATCACCGCCAGTGTCGCCATCCACGGCAAGAGCATCCGCGCCGCATCGGGAAACAGCGGGATGGCGAAGCGGTAGAAACCATAGGTTCCCATCTTTAGCAGCACGCCAGCCAGGATCACGCTGCCCGCGGTGGGCGCCTCGACGTGGGCATCGGGCAACCACGTGTGGAACGGGAACATCGGCACCTTGATCGCGAACGCCAGTCCGAAAGTGAGGAACAGACCGAGCTGAATCCTGAGCGGCACGTCGATCGCCAAGAGATCGGCCAGCGCGTACGAGTAAGTGCCAGTGATGTTGTAGTGATAGAAGTACAGCACCAGGATCGCGACCAGCATCAGCAGGCCACCGATGAATGTGTAGAGGAAGAACTTGACTGCGGCGTAGATCCGCCGTTCCCCACCCCAGATGCCGATGATGAAGTACATCGGCACCAGCATGAGCTCCCAGAAGACATAGAAGACGAACAGATCCAGCGCGACGAAAACACCCAACATGCCGGTCGTCAGGAGCAGCATCAGCAGGTGGTACTCCTTGACGTGCTGATCGATGTAGCGCCATGAAGAGAGCACCGCGAGCGGCATCAGAAACGTCGTCAGCAGCACCAGCAACACGGTGACGCCGTCGACTCCGAGGTGGTAGTCGATGCCGAACGCCGTGATCCACGGCCGACGCTCGACGAGCTGATACGGCGCCCCGGATGATTGGTAGAGCCACCATAACGGGAGCGAGAGCGCGAAGTGGGCGATCGTGATCGCCAGCGTCATCCTGCGGATGGCGTCGTGGCGGGTGCCCGGAACCGCCGCGATAAGCGCCATCCCGAGCACGGGCAGAAAGACGATCAGCGTCAGGTACGGGACGTTCATCGGAACAAGTAGTAGTAGGCGAGGATCGCGAACACGCCGCCAAAGAAGGCCACCGCATACCCCTGGACGTAGCCCGTCTCCCAGCGGCTAACGATCCGGCTTCCGCGCTTGACCAAGGCGCCGGTGCCGCCGACGCCGAGCCCATCGATCAGGCCGTCATCGATGACCCGCCAGGCGAAGCGTGAGAGCGCATAAAACGGCCGAACGATCAGAAAGTCGTACAGCTC
>CBDUCI010000108.1:0-8179 GCA_965365605.1 uncultured bacterium | reverse complement strand
ATGTGGTAAGCGAGCAGTTGAAGTGGGACGACGTTCAATATTGGCGTCAGCATGACATCGGTCTCGGGCACTTCGATTACGTGGTCAGCGATCCGCGCGACATCACTGTCACCCTCCGTCACGACGGCTAGGATTCGGCCGCGGCGCGCGTGCACCTCTTGAAGATTCGAGAGCACCTTTGAGTACACACTGTCCCGAGTGGCAATTGCCACACACGGCATGTTCTCGTCGATCAGTGCAATGGGGCCGTGTTTCATCTCCGCTGCCGGGTACCCTTCGGCGTGGATGTACGAGATTTCCTTGAGCTTGAGTGCACCCTCCAGCGCTACGGGAAAGTTGAGTCCGCGACCCAGATAGAGAAAGTTAACCGCGTCCGCGTACTTGGTAGCGATCTCCTTGATCTCACTGCTCCTCTCGAGCACCTGCTGGACGAGGTTGGGCAGTTCCTCGAGCGACCGCGCCAATTCGCGACCGCGCTCGACCGAAAGATGCTTCCGGCGCCCGATGTAGAGCGTCAGCAGCATAAGCGCGGTCAACTGGCAAGTGAAAGCCTTGGTCGACGCGACACCGATCTCCGGGCCGGCGTGAATGTATATGCCACCGTCTGACTCACGGGGGATCATCGAGCCTACGACGTTCACGATCCCCATCGCTTGTGCGCCGCGGCGCTTACCCTCCTTGAGCGCCGCCAGCGTGTCCGCGGTTTCGCCCGATTGGCTGATCGCGAACAGCAACGTGCGCTCATCAATCACCGGGTTACGGTACCGGAACTCGCTCGCGTACTCGACCTCGACTGGAAGCCGTGTCGTCTCCTCCAGATAGTGCTCACCGACCAGCGCCGCGTGCCACGAGGTCCCACATGCAGTCAACACAATGCGGTTAAACTCGGCTAGCGACTCATCGATCACTCTAAGACCACCCAGCATCGCTGTCCCCTCTGAAGTCACCAACCTGCCGCGCAGCGAATCTCGTATCGCTTCCGGTTGCTCAAAGATCTCCTTGAGCATGAAGTGGGGATAACCGCCCTTCTCGATCTTCTTCAGGTCCCACGCGATCTCGTCGACCGCTTTGTCAACGTGAGTGTTCTTGAGGTCAGACAGTCGGTACCCGCCGCGCGACAACTCGACCATGTCACCGTCATCCAGATAGATCACCTTACGCGTGTGGCCCACGATCGCGGCCGCATCCGAAGCCACGAAGAGGTCTCCGTCGCGAAGCCCTACCAACAGTGGACTACCCATTCTCGCAGCCACGATGTCGCCAGGGTGATCCAGTGAAACCACCGCCAACCCGTACGTGCCTTCGACGTGCCTAAGCGCCCCCCGCACCGCCTCGCCGAGATTATCAGTCAACTGTTCCTCGATGAGGTGAGCCAGAACCTCGGTGTCGGTTTCGCTGCGGAACGTATGGCCTCGCTCGATCAGATTCTGGCGCAGCGGAGTCGCGTTTTCGATGATCCCGTTGTGGACAACAGCGACGCGTTCCTTGCAGCACATGTGGGGGTGAGCGTTGGCCTCGGTCGGGCGGCCATGAGTGGCCCATCGCGTGTGGGCGATGCCTATTGTACCCACGGGTGGAGCCGAACGGATGAGTTCGTCGAGATGTGCGATCCTACCGGGCAGCTTGGCCACGTGTAACCCGTCGCCGTTTATGATCGCTAGGCCCGAAGAATCGTAGCCACGGTACTCCATCCGATGGAGTCCCTCCAACAGGATGGGCGCGGCCTCACGCGTTCCGATGTAACCGATTATTCCACACATAGTTGCGTAAGTTTAATCTAGAAGCGCCTTTACAGCCAGGAGGGTCACGGAACGCCGGCCAGGTCTCGGGCCTGCTTGACGAGCTCTTTCGCACGCATCGGATCGGGCGCCTCAGCGATCACCCGGACTACGGGCTCGGTCCCTGACTGACGAAGCTGGACCCACTCTTGTCGCTCAGGCCAATGTAGCCTCAGGCCGTCGGTCTCGTCGTGCTCGGCACCCTCGAAAGCAACCGCCGCACGATCCAGCAGGCGACGAGCATGAACACCTGACAACCAGACCTTTGTCTTTTGAATTGTGTACTCGGGAAAACGCTCCACTGCTTCGGACAGCGACCGGCGTGTCCGCGCCAGATAGGAGAGAATCAACGCGATCGCGACTGGTGCATCTCGCGTCAAGTGAAGCGCTGGGTAGATCACACCGCCGTTTCCCTCGCCCCCGATCGGGCTCGCGACTTCCGCCATTCTGAGTGCAACGTTGACCTCACCGACCGGTGTCCGGTCAACCGTTGCTCCATGCAACTCAGCAGCGCGATCGACAACTTGACTCGTTGAGAGATTGGTAACAACCGTCCCCGGTAACTGGCCATTGACGGCGAGTTCCCCGAGGACGTAGTCGACCGTAAGCGCTAGTGTCATGTCTTCACCAACTGGCGCGCCGGTTTCATCCACCAACGCCAGCCGATCACCGTCTGGATCGATCGCAAACCCTAGATCAGCATCAGTATCTCGCACGCGCGTGGCCAGTTCGCTCAGGTTTGCTGCCACCGGCTCTGGGTCCCGCGGGAACCACCCGGTAGGCAATAAGTGGAGGCCGTCAATGCTTACACCCAGAGCATCGAGCAAGGGTCGCGCAGCCCGCCCTCCGACGCCCGCGCAACCATCCACGACGACCTTAAAACCACGATCCCACACCGTCTTCGAGTCGACCAGAGAGTCCGCGAGAATTGCCTTGACATGGGCACGAGTCGCGCCCTCGCGGGCAGTGACAGAACCAAGTTTGTCCCACGCGACGAACGAGATGTCGTCTCGCTCCACGGACTGGAGCACGCTCTCGGCCTCATCGGGTGTCAAGAACATCCCCTTCTCAGATGCCAGTTTGAGCGCATTCCACTCAGCCGGATTGTGACTCGCGGTGACGGCGATGCCGCCGGCGGCGCCCTCACGCTCGATCGTCAACAAAACAGTCGGGGTGCAAGCCAGCCCGATATCGATCACGTCGCAACCGACGGACTGGAGACCAGCGATCGCCGCAGCCTGCAGCATGGGGCCACTTACCCTCGAATCGCGACCCACAACAACCGTGTTGCGTCCGGTGGCAGCCTGCCGCGCGGCACCGTGGGCGGCCGCATACCGAGTCACGATATCAGGTGACAGACCTTGTCCGACGATACCACGGATGCCGGACACGCTGATGATCAACTCACTCGTCATCGATTCACCAATTCACTCCGATCGTCAAACTCGCTTCCTGCAGGATACGTGCCCGCAACTTCAACCCATCACACAAGGGTCAAGCATGATTCGAAGATAGCGCCGGTTTGGACCGTAAACATGGACTCTGTATCTTCGCTCCGAAAAGCCCCTCTCAACCCGACGAGAACCTGACTCATGGCTGATTCAAAGTCCGCGTCTTATCACTTGTCGCCGGCGAGCCCGTACCGCGTCCCTTTCGATGGCAGCTTCGAGGTCGCCCGGGCACCCACCGGTCCACCGGACAACGCGCCCGGCCGCAAGCAGAGAAAGAAACAGCTCGTGAAGACGGTCGGTCAGCTCGACGAGCTACAACGATTGCTCTACGCAGATGATCGATACTCCGTTCTATGTGTGTTTCAAGCCATGGACGCAGCCGGCAAGGACTCGACGATCCGGGCCGTAACGACCGGAGTCAACCCCGCCGGCTTTCAAGTTTTCTCGTTCAAGGCACCATCAAAGGGTGAGTTGGACCACGACTTCCTGTGGCGAAGCACTGTGCGTCTTCCCGAACGAGGCCGCATCGGGATCTTCAATCGCAGCTATTACGAAGAAGCGCTCGTCGTTCGGGTCCACCCTGAGTTTCTGGACCGTCAGCGGTTGCCTCATCGCCCTGACGACGACGTGCTATGGGCTGAGCGGTATGCTTCGATTCGTGATCACGAGCATCATCTGGCGCGCAACGGGACGGTGATTCTCAAGTTTTGGTTAAACGTGTCTCGCAAAGAGCAGGCGCAGCGCTTCGTGCGCCGGATCGATCGGCCCGACAAGAACTGGAAGTTCTCGAGCGCGGACATCATCGAGCGGCGGCGCTGGGACGACTACATGCACGCTTACGAGGACGCGCTCAACGCGACCTCGCGACCATGGGCTCCGTGGTACGCGATCCCAGCCGATGACAAGCCGTTCATGCGGTTGTGCGTTGCACAGATCATCCGCGACCAGCTCTCGGCGCTCGATATGCGCCACCCGTCGCTCCCCGAGGAGGAGCAAGCCAAAGTGGTCGAGCTCAGACGCGAGCTAGAGTCCGAACGCTGACACCTACGGCCAACCGTGAGTGTGCTACCTGCCTCGAACTAGTTGACGCTAGAGGTTTCACCGCCCGATCTTCTCACAACGACCATTCCTCGAACGCCAACCCGGTAAGCGCCCTCAAGTCTCGAACATCATCTACCAGCCGTTCCTCCAACCGGTGCCTCAGTCGGTCGTGCAAGATCGGCCGGGGTACCGGCTCGGCTAGGTAAAGCAAACCATCGATGGGAAATGTCTTGCGCAAGCGCTGGACGCGGTGTCGACCCAGTTGTTGCCTGGCAAGCTGACCCACGCGCGTCACCCTTCGCTTCTTTCTTGATGAGTGCTGTACCTGTCCGAAGTCGGGCGAAGCGAAAGAGCTTTCCACACCCAAGAAACGAAACACCTCACGCATCGTGTTCTCCGGGTGTGATTTGAGTCGCTCAAGTGTTGTCACATGGATCTGAGACAACGGATAGTACTCGAGGAAAGCCGATAGTTGCTCGAAGTAAAGGCTGGGTTCGACAAAGCGATTGTTCTCAAGGTCGTCCAAGGCATCCTCGAACCTTCGTGTCTCCATCCGACTCGCCCAAGTGTGCACATAGTGGGAGATGATTCGCTCGACCGGATCGCGGAGGATATAGACAAATCGGACGTCGGGGAGGACACTGAAAATTCGCGCCGGTACACCCGGGTGCTTTCGCCGCTTTGTGTAATTGGGTGACGACTCGCCTCTGATCGCCGCATGAGCTGGGAATCTCGAGCGATAACCCTCGATGTCCCGAGTGCCCAATTCTCGCTGACCGGCAAAAAAGTCCTGTTCTTTGGGACGCGACATCACGACCTGCGGGTGCAGATCGAGATTCCAGTGAAGACTCGTCGTCGCGCACTTCATCGCCCCGATCACGATGAGGTTTGGCAACGCGCCACGTTCGTAGCGAACCGGCCGGTGACGGTACCTCGCTAAAGCCCGCGACATCTAGCGGTGGCTAGGAATCCTCCGACGGGTCCTCACGCACAATGACCGTATTCACCACGGGAACGACCTCGTCCACCGGTAGTCCTGCCCGCCCCGCGTGATCTCGAATCGCTTCTTCCGAAACGCCCTGGTAGATGCACACAGTGCCCAGCTTGCCGTCCTCCTCCTGAACGACGTACGAACGAATCCAGCGCACCTGATCCGACATCTCTTCGTCGCCCACACGCCGTGAGCGTGCGGCAGCTTCCTGGAGCTCCTCGGGCGTCGCCCATGCGTTGCGTCGGCGGATTACGTAGGTGTTCATTGTCTCCCTCCTTACTGCAGCCGGGTTATCTCCTCGTCAGCGAATGTGGACCCCACCTCGACACCAACGGCTGGGATTCGAGAAGCCATGGAGCCACCGCGCGGACTCGAACCGCGGACCTGCTCATTACGAGTGAGCTGCTCTTCCAACTGAGCTACGGTGGCTCGTGGACATCTGGGCGCGGCGGGAGAGACTCGGCGCGCCGGAATATGGTGCCTGGGGACGGAATTGAACCGCCGACACCGGGATTTTCAGTCCCGTGCTCTACCAACTGAGCTACCCAGGCGCTAGGCAACGGCAAGCTACGACCGGCCTAATGCGCAGTCAACGCGACCGACCCCGTCAGTTCGCGAAATATGGCGCCAGAAGATCGTTGAAAACGGCGACCGGCTGTGCACCGACGACGCGGCGACCGTTGACAAAGAAGCTGGGTGTCGCATCCACGCCGATCCGATCGCCTTCAGCCTGATCAGCCGCGATCTCGCTCGCCATCTCACGGTTGTCGAAACACTGTCGGAAAGCCGCCAGGTCCAGCCCCAACGACTGGGCGTGACCGTCCAGCGTCTCACGGCTCAATTCCGCTTGATGCGCAAACACGAGATCGGCGTACTGCCAAAAACGGCCCTGACGGTTCGCGCACTCGGACGCCAAGGCCGCTGATTCGGCCATCGGGTGGCCGGCCGAGAAAAAGCGATTGACGAACACCCACCGAACTTGATCACCGTAGAGCGATCTCAGCGCCGGGAAGATCTCCTCGTGAAAGCGCGCGCAATGCGGGCACTGAAAATCCGAGAACTCGACGATCGTCACGCGCGCGTTATCAGACCCGATGCGCGGATCGTTGGAGATATCGATGCCGTTTGGGACCGCCGGCCCGGCGGATGCCAGGCTCTCCGGCGGGACGTCGGCCAGCGCCGCGGCGTTCGCGACCGTCGGCCCGTCCGCCGCAAGGTCTAGTGGACGGGGACCAGGGCCTGCTGCTTGCTCGGTTTCGCCGATCAGAGAGTCGCCCCCCGACGGTTTAACCACGAGCCAAACGACCGCCGCCGCCAATGCCAGACCGACCAGTACACCGCCCCACCGAATCCACGGTTTAGCCTGCGGCTGCGTCGGTTTCTTGCCTTTCGCCATCTCGTATGCCTCCTATTGAGTAACCCCTGTTATCGCCACACTCACCGGTGTGACGCCAAGCTCGGCGGCGTAGTTCAACAACCTTTCAACCACCGGATCCGGCTCCGTCCACCGCATTATCTCGGTACGAACCGCCGTCGATTCGGGAAGCCCCTTGAGATACCCCTTGAAGTGCTTGCGGAACTCGATCGTCCCGCGGCGTTCTCCCTTGTACTGCACCGATAAATCGAAATGCTCAAGGCACGTGCCGATGCGCTCGGCAGGCTCGATTTCCGGAATCCGACCGGTGTCTAGGTGGGCCTTCGCCTGCAAGAAGATCCACGGGTTCGCGATCGCCCCGCGGCCGATCATGACCCCGTCTACACCGGTCTCGTCGAACATCCGAGCGACATCCTCTGGAGCCTTGATGTCGCCGTTTCCAAACACCGGAATCGAAACCGCTTCCTTGGCGCGCTTGATCCAACCCCAGTCAGCGACTCCTTTGCGCTGCTGAGCCCTGGTGCGACCGTGGATCGCGACCGCTCGAGCACCAAGGCGCTCGAATAACTGTGCATTCTCGATGATCCTGATCGATTCATGATCCCATCCCAGCCGCGTCTTCACCGTCACCGGCAGGCCAACCGCCTCGACGATCCCGGCCACGATCGCCTTCATGAGCGCTGGGTTCTTCAGCAAACCGGCGCCAGCGCCCCGTCCCGCAACGCACTTGACCGGGCAACCGATGTTGATGTCGATCAACTCAGGACCGGCGCGTTCGGCAATCCGGGCCGCTTCGACCATCACCTCCACCGACGAGCCGAAAATCTGGATTCCGACCGGCCGCTCACCGTCGGCCAGCTGAAGCTTTTCCAGACACTTCGCGGCGTCGCGGATCAACCCCTCCGAGGAGATGAACTCAGTGTATACGACATCCGCCCCCAACCGGCGGCACATCAGCCTGAACGGCTGATCTGACACGTCCTCCATTGGGGCCAGAAGCAACGGGTGGTCGAGGGTCACCGAGCCGAGACTAAGCATCTTGTAAATTTCGTTACTCGGGGCATGTAGGGTCAAACCGTACACAGGTTTGCGTATTACCCCCGACAAACGAGATTAAAAGTGGGGGTATAATGGTAAAAGAAGGCTCAATCAAGCTAACAATCGAAGTGGAGATCGTACGATGAGTGTCACGAAGATGGCCATAAACGGCAAGGAGCTCGATCTGCCCGTCGTCGTCGGGACCGAAGACGAGACGGGGATCGACATCAGCCAACTCCGGAAACGGTCCGGAGTGGTCACGCTCGACACCGGCTACGGAAACACCGGGTCTTGCCAGAGCGCGATCACGTTTATCAACGGGGAGAAGGGGATCCTCCGCTATCGCGGCTACCCGATCGAACAGATCGCCGTCACGACGCGGTTCCCGGAGGTCTGCTACCTGCTCATTTATGGTGAACTCCCCACTCAGCAGCAGTACGCAGAGTTTCGGAAAGATCTGACGCAACACACGCTGATCCACGAGGACATGAAGAAGTTCTTCGAG
>CBDUCI010000107.1:0-8180 GCA_965365605.1 uncultured bacterium | reverse complement strand
GTGACGCGGGGTGGAGCAGTCTGGTAGCTCGTTGGGCTCATAACCCAAAGGTCGCGGGTTCAAATCCCGCCCCCGCCACCAAATTGGAGAAGGGGTGAGTCGGTCGGCGACCACCCCTTCGCTATTCTCACGGCGGCGTAGCTCAGCCTGGTAGAGCAAGGGACTCATAAGCCCTGGGTCGCAGGTTCAAATCCTGCCGCCGCCACCATCTCTTATGAATCCGCCGAGCCACGATCTCGCGGTCGCCTTTGGCGATCATTGGGAACGCTACTTCGCTCCCCAAGCCGGGGATGCGGTGGTGGTCGCGGCTTCGGGCGGTGTCGACTCCATGGTGTTGTTAGCGCTCCTCGCGCGGGATCGGGTCGCGGGCTCGGAGCTACGGATCGTGGCCGCTCATTTCGATCATCGCACGCGAGGGTTGGAAAGCGCCGAAGACGGTCGATTCGTGGCCGAAGCGGCCTCCCGATGGGGCGCTGAAGTCGAGCTCGGTGAAGGCGATGCAGTCGCTGAGGCGACCACTGGCGGCCGCGGACCGCAGGCTACGGCGCGCGAATTGCGTTATCGCTTCCTAACTCGGATTGCCGCTGAGCACTCTGCAGCTGCGGTCGCGACGGGTCATCACCGCGACGATCGGGTGGAGACCGTCCTGTTGCGGCTGGTGCGCGGCACAAGCCCAGAGGGGTTGGCCGCCTTGGGTCCGATCGAGGAGCTGCGCGGTGTCCTCATCGTGCGACCGCTGTTGGCGTTTTCCCGGGCCTCGATTCTGGCCTGGGCAGAGGCCACGGGAGTGCCCTTTCGCGATGACCCTTCGAACTTGGAGGCTCGCTACCCCCGCAATCGGATGCGACACGAAGTGCTACCACTGCTGGCCGAGTTCAATCCCCGGGTGGACGAGGCGATCGTCCGTCTGAGCACGCTCGCTGCCACGGACAGCGCTTATCTGAGCGCGGCTGCCGATGAGTTGTCGAGCGCAGCGACCGAGAGCCGCGCCGATTCGATCTGGAGGCTCGAGGCCAGACCGTTGGTCGAGGCCCCGACGGCGCTGTTATCACGGGTCGTAATCCAGGGCTGGGCTTGGTGTGCGTCCCACGGGGCGACCCCGCCCAGCGGCGAATGGATCGCTGGGGCGGTAGCGTTCTTGAGACGGGGTCGCGGTGGGAGCGTCCCTGTTCCCGGCGGAGGCGAGCTTCGCCGGTCGACCGGTTGGATCGAGTTCGAGCGTGGTGCCGATGGCAGAGGAGGCGGCGATGAGTGAGGCCCAAGCTGTAGTCACGGGCAACGTGACCACCGTGCTGATCGATGAGGAGCGTCTGCAGGCTCGAATCCGCGAGTTAGGCCGCGAGATCACGGCCGATTATGCCGAGCGTGACTTGGTGTTGCTATGCCTGCTAAAGGGCGGGATCTACTTCACGTCGGACCTGAGTCGATCGATCGATCTCCCGATCACGCTCGAGTTCGTGCGCGCCCGTTCATACGCTGGCACGGAATCGACCGGCGAGGTCAAGCTGTCGTGGATCGACGGGCTCGACATCTCAAACCGCGATGTGTTGATCGTCGAGGACATCGTGGACACCGGTCTCACGCTGGTCGAGATCTGGAAGGCACTCGAGGCGCAGAACCCGGCCAGTCTCGACATCTGCACGCTGCTGTACAAGGAAAAGCACCTCGCTCAACCCTTTCCGCTCCGCTATATTGGCTTCACAATTGAAGATGTGTTCGTGGTTGGCTACGGTCTGGACCTTGAGGAGCAGTACCGGAACCTGCCGCACATCGCGGTGTTTCACCCCGACGATGCCGATCGCGACGAACCAACAGGCGTACTGAACCCCCCATGAGCGAAAAGCAGAACCGCCCACGCCGGCCGCGCCGCTCGAGTGGCCCCGGTCGCCGTCCTCCGCGGCGCACTCAACTCTCCAGTCTCTACCGGAGTATTGCGCTGTGGGCCCTGATCTTGATCGGGGTCGGTCTGCTGCTGCAGTTCTTCATGCCCAAGGAGCAGCAGCGGGTCGATATCAAGTACTCGGAATTCGCGGAGCAGCTGGTCAGCGAGAATATCCAGTCGGTGACCATCACCGATAAGGAGATCTCCGGCAAGCTCATCAAATCCGCCACCACGATTTCAGGTGGTGATACCCGGAGTTACACCGAATTTCACACCATCCTCCCGTTCGAGGACCCCGAGCTCGTGCGGCGCCTAGAGGTCCGGGGTGTGGCGGTGGAGGCCCGACAAGCGGGCATGAATTGGGGGTCGATACTGCTGACTTCGCTCCCATGGATCCTCATTATCGGTATCTGGATTTTCCTGCTTCGTCAGATGCAAGGCGGTGGGTCGCGGGCTTTCTCGTTCGGGAAATCGCGCGCTCGGCTGCTCTCTGCGGATGCGCCCAAGGTGACGTTCGATGACGTTGCCGGTGCCGACGAAGCGAAGGAAGAGCTCGAGGAGATTATCGAGTTTCTCCGCGATCCGAAGAAGTTTCAGCGTCTCGGTGGGCGCATTCCCAAGGGCGTCTTGCTTCTCGGACCACCGGGAACGGGTAAGACGCTGCTGGCGCGGGCCGTAGCTGGCGAAGCCGGAGTGCCGTTTTTCTCGATGTCGGGCTCTGACTTCGTAGAGATGTTCGTCGGCGTTGGGGCATCGCGGGTGCGCGATCTCTTTGAGCAGGGTAAGGCACACGCGCCCTGTATCATTTTTATTGACGAGATCGATGCGGTTGGCCGGCACCGCGGAGCGGGGTTGGGTGGTGGCCATGATGAGCGCGAGCAAACGCTGAATCAGTTGTTGGTCGAAATGGACGGCTTCGAGTCTAACGAGGGCGTCATCTTGATCGCCGCGACGAACCGGCCGGACGTTCTGGATCCGGCACTGTTGCGCCCGGGGAGATTTGACCGACAGGTCGTGGTGGATCGCCCGGATGTGCGCGGCCGTGAGGGGATCTTCGAAGTCCACACCCGCGACATCCCGCTCTCCGATGACGTCGATCTGAAAGTCCTCGCCAAAGGCACCCCAGGCTTGTCCGGAGCTGACATCGAGAACATCGTGAACGAATCAGCGTTGTTGGCGGCGCGCAACAACCGCACACATGTGACGATGCCCGACTTTGAGGCCGCCAAGGACAAGGTCATGATGGGTGCCGAGCGAAAGAGCCTCGTCATCTCGGATGACGAGCGCCGCTCGATCGCTTTTCACGAGGCTGGGCACGCGCTCGTGCGCATGTTGACCCCGGAAGCCGATCCGGTACACAAGGTGACGATTATTCCGCGTGGCCGGGCCCTCGGTGTCACCCACTTCCTGCCCGAAGACGAGCGCCACATCTATACGCGCAAGTGGTGCGAGAACCAGCTCACTGCGCTGCTCGGTGGGAGGGCGGCCGAGGTGTTGATCCTCCACGCGACGACGACCGGTGCGGGGGACGATCTTCAGCGGGCCACCGATTTGGCGCGGCGCATGGTTACCAAGTGGGGCATGAGCGACGTGTTGGGTCCACTCACGTACGGCGACGAGCAGGAGCAGGTATTCTTGGGCCGGGAAATCGCTCAGCACCGCGACTATTCGGAGGAGACGGCGCGGCTGATCGACAAAGAGGTCAAGGGGATCGTGTCGATTGCTTTCGACCGAGCGATCTCGATCCTCCGGGAGAACGAGGATACCCTGCGCCGGTTGGCTGCGGCGTTGCTCGACCGAGAGATCCTCGACAGTGAAGAAATAAGGAGAATCCTCGACGGCCACGAACTGCGACCGCTCGACTCCGACGCCCCCGCGCTCCTGGAGGTCAAGCAGCCGTCCACGGTCGAGACCGAAGACGATGCGCAGACCACCGCTGAGGAATCGGGCGCCGGTGATGAGGTGCCGGAGCCGACCGACGAGACAAGACCGGCGGCAGCCGAGTCGGCTCGCGCTCGCGAGGAGACCCCTCTAACCAGCGACACGTAGCGCTCGTGTGGTGAGCCCAGTGGTCGCCTCCGAGCCGGTGATCTGGCGGGTGCGCGACCGGGAGCTCGTGCTGGGGGCGGTCCCGCTGCTCATGGGGATCGTCAACGTGACCCCGGATTCATTCTCGGACGGTGGCCACTTCTTGGGCCACGATCAAGCCATCGCCCACGGGTTGAGCTTGGTCGAGGCGGGCGCCGCGCTGCTCGACATCGGAGGCGAGTCCACACGGCCGGGGGCGCAGCCGGTCCCGGTCGATGAAGAGATCGCGCGGGTGGTGCCGGTGATCCGAGCGGTCGCCAAGCGAGTCGACGTTCCGCTGTCGATCGACACGACCAAGCTCGAAGTAGCACAGGCCGCTCTCGAAGCCGGCGCCAGCATCGTGAACGACGTGAGTGCGCTTCGGTTCACGCCTGCTATGGCGGGCTTGGCGGCGGACGAGGACGCGGGGCTGGTGTTGATGCATATGCGCGGCGAGCCGCGGACCATGCAGCACGATCCTCGGTACACCGACCTTTTTGGTGAGATAAGCGGTGAGCTCGAGACGGCCGCTGCGTTGGCAGAGTCGGCTGGCTTAGACCACCGAGCGATCGTGCTCGATCCGGGCATCGGTTTTGGCAAGGCGTTGGTCGACAACTACCGCATCCTGGCTCATTTGGAGGTGCTTGCAAGACTCGGATACCCACTCATGATCGGTCACTCACGAAAGACGTTCCTCGACCCCGATGGGCGCTATGCGCCGGCTGAGAGGTTGGCCGAGTCGGTGGCTGCGGGGCTCATGGCCGCGCTCGGTGGGGCGCGCATCCTGCGCGTGCACGACGTCGCTGCTCATGCGCGTGCGCTGGTCGTGTACCGCCGCTGGTTGGAGGCCAAGCCGTGATCGAGCACTGGTCGCGCATGCTCTTTCTGCGTCCCGGTATCGCTGACGTGATCGACATCGCTGTCGTGGCGTTCATCATCTACAAGCTGTTCACCCTGGCCCAGGGCACACGCGCGCTGCAGATGATGATGGGTTTCGTGGTGCTGGTGATCGCTGCCTACGCGACCAAGCTCCTGCGGCTCGAGGCGCTCAACGAGATCTTCCAGGCCGGCCAGTTGGTTTGGGTGATCGCGATTCTGGTGATCTTCCAGCCAGAGCTTCGGTCGGGGTTGGCCAGACTCGGGCGGACACCCGTGCTCAAGCTGCTCGTCCGAGCCGAGGAGAGCCCCGTCGTGAGCGAGGTCGTCAAAGCCGCCACCCAGCTCAGCAAGGACAAGCGTGGGGCGTTGATCGCCATCCAGCGCGAGGCCGGGTTGATGGAGTATGTCGAGAGCGGCAAGCGACTCCACGCCGAGGTCTCGGCGGAGCTGCTGAGCACGATTTTCGCGCCCTACACCCCGCTCCACGATGGTGCGGTGATTATCGATGGGAACGACATCGTCGCTGCGGCGTGCATCCTGCCGCTGACCCAGTTTCCGGTCTACGACTCATCGATCGGCACTCGCCACCGGGCGGCGATCGGGCTGTCCGAGGAGACCGATGCGGTCGTCGTCGTGGTCAGCGAGGAGACCGGCAACATGTCGCTCGCCGTGGAGGGTCGGCTCGTCAAGAACCTGTCACCCGAGCAGTTGACTGAGCGGCTGAAACATCTGACCGCTGCTCGCTCGCTCATTTAGCGCAACGATCGAGAACGGTTGCCCGATCACCAACGCGACACCTAGCTTTTTGGTTCGACCGCTACCGAGATTACCGACGGCCAAAGGCCGAACGGATTCCAGCCACAGAACCTGGAGGGCCACGAGCTTCGATGCGGAGGCTTAGCCGCGACCGGCTGATCTACGCCGGCCTCACATTCCTGGTCATCTTTGTGTCGTACATCTGGACGCTGGCGCCCACGCTCACCTTCTGGGATGCGGGCGAGTTCATAACCACCTCGTACATCCTCGGCATCCCGCACCCGCCTGGTACGCCATTGTTTGTGTTGCTGGGCCACGTGTTTGGGCTCCTGCCGCTGGGGCTCGCCTACGCGATCAAGTTGAATCTCATGAGCGCCTTGGCTTCTTCAGTCGGAGGCTTTTTCTACTTCTTGGTGCTGGCGCAAGTCGTGGGTCGTATCGATCGGCGGTTCGAATGGCAGTTGCCCTCCTCGGTAATCAACGTGGCCGCCGCGGCGGCGGTGTTGTTGTCGGCATGGGGCCTGACCGTGTGGTACAACTCGACCGAGACCGAGGTCTACACGGTGGCGCTGATGACGATCGCCCTGGTGACGTTCTTAGTGTTCTACTGGGCCGACCACCTGGCCGAGGGCAAGGATTGGAACTTGCTCTTGCTGGTCGTCTTCCTGATGGGTCTGTCGGTCGGCAACCACTTGATGGCGCTGTTGGTCATGCCGGCTGTCGTCGTCTTTGTCGTTCTGACGATCTGGGACACGCAGCGCGAGTACGTGCTGAGCCTGTTGGTGGGCGCGCTGGGGCTGTACCTGGTTGTCATGCGGGGCTTGTCGGTGGACGGCATTCTGGCCGGTGAGTCGGTGATCAATCCGGGTATGATGCTGGTCGGGTTGGTGGTTCTCGGTGCCGGCGTCTACTGGATGCTAAAGACCGGGGCGCTGACCTTCTTTATCGCCGCGATCGTGTGCTTTGCAGCCGGCACGTCGGTGATCCTCTATCTGAAGATTCGCGCCGGGCTCGATCCGGCGATCAACGAGGCCAATCCCGAAACGTGGCAAGAACTACTCGCGGTTCTGGCTCGGCGACAGTACGAGTTGCGTCCGATCTTCCCACGGTCGGCGGATTTCTTGCGCTACCAGATTCCGCTCTACTTCGACTACCTGTTCGGCCGCATCGGGCCATTCGAGTCTCGTGTTCCGGGCCAGTTTGGTCACCCGTCGCTGTCGATCTTGACGTTCACGTTGGCGATCGTCGGTTCGGCCTACCATTTCATCGCTGACCGCAAAACCTGGGTCTTCTTCCTAGGTGTCTATTTGACGACATCGCTGGGGCTCATCGTCTATCTGAACTTCCCGCTGGGTAACAGCCAGGCGTTGGATCTGACCAACGTTATACGTGAGGTACGCGAGCGCGATTATTTCTTTGTCGTCTCGTACGTGTTCCTGGCGCTGTGGGCGGGAGTCGGGCTTTTCTCGTTGGCCGGGGAGGCTTGGCGGCGCGCGCGTCGACCAGTGTTTGGTGGTTTCGCGATCGTCGTGGCGACCGTGGTGCTGTTGCTGCTGCCCGCCCTCGTATTCGCGCTCAACTACCATCAGAGCGATCGCCGCGGCAACACGATCCCACGCGATTTCGCCTACAACGTTCTACAGTCAGTCGAGCCGTGGGCGATCCTGTTCACCAACGGTGACAACGACACGTTCCCATTGTGGTATTTGCAAGAGGTGGAAGGAGTGCGACGCGACGTCTCGGTGGTAAACCTGGCGCTCATGAACACCCACTGGTACTTGCGCCAACTGAGCGAGAAGGTGTTCACTGCTGGTGACACGCCTGTCGACGCAAACGATGCCATGCTGATCGAACTTGGTGTGGAGGTGGGGCCGAGGCCGGACGACGAGTTGATCGACTATACCGGCGGCCGGGAAGATCCGTTGGCGCGAATCGGGTTCGTCCTCGACGAGGAGACGAGCCTCGACGTCGCCGGGATCGAAGTCAATCTGCCAGCCAACTCGATCTTGCGGCGCCAGGACATCGGCGTTCTGCAGGTGATTCGCAAGAACCTCGGCCGGCGGCCGATCTACTTCTCGGTGACTGTTCCCGACGACGGGAAGGTGTATCTGTTCGACAACCTGCTGCGGGAGGGGATCGTAGACCGCATACGCGAAAGGCGCGCCTCTGATCTCGCCCGAAGTGGTGAGCGCGTCGTGCCGATGCAACCACCGGAGCGGTCTTGGATAAACGTTCCAAGAACCGAGCTGCTGCTGGAAAACGTGTACCGCTACGAAGGGATCGAGGACGCAGACATTCATAAGGACGCCACCGCGCGCGCGCTGATCGGCAACTACGGGGCTACGTTTTTGCAGCTCGCCGCGGCTCAGGCCCGCCAGGGTGACACCGAGTCGGCGATACCATCGCTCAACCGCGGACACTCGATCCTGGGCCGCGATCCGGATCACGACTCGTATCTGACAAGCCTGCTGAACGTCTTCGCGGTGAGTGGCTCGTACGCGCAGGTCGACAGCGTGCTACAAGACGCCGAGGACCGCCGTGGCGAGCGGCTCGATGATCGCTACTACAAGACCAAATACAGTTGTTAAAAGTGCAA